>NZ_JAMYPC010000005.1:0-366586 GCF_040320155.1 Mesorhizobium sp. M0771
TCCTGGCCGGCCGCGCCGATCTTGGAATTTCGAGACTGCCTCTGGATCCAGGCTTGTTTGAATGGGCGCCGCTTGGGTCGGCACGAAACGTATGCGTTTTTTTATCCCGACCACCGCTTTTCAAAACAGACCTGTATCGAGGCGCAAGACCTGGCAGGCGAAACGATCGTCGATATCGATCCCCAGTTTGCCGCCCACCAGATGAACTTCAATGCCTTGCGCTTCGCCGGCGTTGAGCCGGACATACTGGTGGAATTCGATTGCAACGGTCACGAAGCCGGATACGTTTCGGCTGGCCTGGGCATTTCGATCACAAACGAGATCATCGCACGTGAGTACGCGGCGTTTCAGCTGGGAATAAGGCCAGTAGAACCGTCCGCGCTCTACCACTACGTAGCGATTTGGCAGAAGGGTAGGACCTTTTCGAACGCACTGGATGTGACGCTCGAGGCGATCATCGCCGCGTTTTCCCAGTCCGCTAGAGGGGGATCATCCCTTGAGGGCTGATATCCTCGGCAGCCGCTGCCCACAACAAGCAGCGGTTCTTTCTGACGGAGCAATCGGCCCGCGCCCTTGAACAGGATGCGGGCTTTTGTGCGAAATAGCCCCTATGTCAGGTTGTTTTGATGCCGATCTTGCGGCGCTTGGCCGGTGCCGGCAACGTTACGGGTTCAGGCGCGACGGCCTTCCGTCCAAGGCCGATCGCCTTTGCCATCGCGGATCGCACCGCGGCATAGTTCGGCGCAACCATTGGGTAATCGGAGGGCAGGCCCCATTTCGCCCGGTACGCATCCGGCGAAAGATCGTAGTGAGTGCCAAGGTGCCGCCTGAGCGATTTGAACCTCTTGCCGTCTTCCAGGCAGATGATGAAATCGGGCGTCACCGATTTCTTGATCGGGACTGCGGGTGTAAGCTTCTCTTCCGCTTTGGGTGGGAGTGCTCCCTGCAGCTTGCTGATTGCTCCATAGGTATCGGCAATTATGCGGGCGAGTTCCGCGACGGGAATCGGGTTGTTGCTGACATAAGCGGAAACGATGTCAGCTGTCATCTCCAGCAATTCCGCGTCGGAGCTAAGATCTTCAGGCATTTAGCCACCCTTCATTTGCTCTTCAGTTGCCGTAGCCCCGATCTACGTCAGCTGCCTCGCTACAGCAAATCGCACCGGGTGCACAAGACAAGAAGTCACAAAGAGGAACGTGGCGGGGGCGTGGGCCACGAAACTCTGCATGAAGCAGTTCAGGCGAGGCACCGCCCAGCAATAAAGGCAATTGGGCGGGAGGGCGGAAGCTGGTTTCAAGCGAGCCTTGTTATCCTGCCGGCTGCATGGCTGCCTTCGCTAGCATGCCGAACAGAGCTGGCGGCTCGTCGGTGCTTGTAGCGGGTCGCGCACGTATCGCAGCGCCGAAAAATCTTCGATGGCGAGGCCGACGGAAGTGAAGAGGGTGATCTGCTGACGTCCCGGCGGCCTTGCGCGTTGGCGGCGATCACTCCCCGAACTCGGTACCCGGACAGTTGGGGTCCAGTTGCTGGATCTCGCCCTTGATGCGTGTCCGTGGTGGGAATTCGACGAAGATGTCAGAGACGCACCAGGATGCCGCCGTGCAGTTCAGTCTTGCCAGGGCAGTCGCCACCGACGCGCCCGGCTAAGGTAGAATCGACCGAAACCTTACGCTCACGACGTCGATCGCGCTCACCTATACCCCGGAGGACCCCTTCAACAGCTCTTCTATAAAATCAGCCACAATCGTCGAAGGCTCCCTTTGAGGCGGGAGCAACAGAAGCGTCCGAAAGTGAATTGCTGGCTCGAACGGCACGATCATCATTCCCCGTCCGAGGAAGGGGTCCGCCGTAATCGGATTGACCATGCCGCAGCCAAGACCAGCCTCGACCATCGCCGCGATCGTCGTCGAATAAGGGGTCTCCAAGACAATTTTTGGCTTCACCCCATGCTCCGCGAAGATCGCCTCCGCCTCTCGCCTTGTCGTGTCCTCCGGCGCGAGTGCGACGAAGTTTTCATCGTGGAGGTCTCTTGGATAGATAACTGCTCTGCCCTGCAAACGGTGGCCCGGAGGCAGGGCAATGGCAACCTGATAGCTGGCAAAGGGCCGAGCGATGACGCCCGCGAGATCGATCTCGTCCGCCGCCACACCGACGTCGAACTGGCCGGAAGCAACCAACTCCTTGACCGAGGACGACATCCGCGCTTGGAATGTTATAGCCACCTGCGGGTGGCGCTTCTGGAACGAGCGCATGACTTTCGGCATGACGTTTGTGCTTAACGCCGACAGGCTTGCCACTCTTATTTCGCCCGACCCGAAGTCTCTTATACGCGCAGCCGCACTCTTGAGATGGATCAGGCCGGAAAACGAGGTTTCAACCTCTCGGAAGAAGAGCCGCCCTTCCGCAGTTGGGCTCATGCGCCCCTTAGCGCGATTGAACAGCGCAAAGCCAACGGTGCGCTCCAACTCCTGAACTGCCTTGCTCACGGCCGGCTGTGAGATGCGCAGGATCTCGGCCGCACGTGTCGTCGTGCCGTTTGTCATCAGGGCATGGAAGACTTCGATCTGCCTCAGGTTCATACCGACCCTATAACCTCCGAGAATAGTAAACCGCAATCTTGATATTAGACCGCATAGTGAGGAGTGTGCTTAAACAATCGCCATGTCCAGGCGGTGGCGAGAGAATGAACGACTTTACCGAGGTAGTGCTGACCCCGAAGGTTAGGAATGAGGGCTTCGATCCTCTTGGAACGGCGGTCCACAGAGCTTCGACAATCGTGTTCGAGAATGCGGAGGCATACGCCAACCGCGCGCAGCGCGGGCCTGAAGGATATTCCTACGGCTTGTACGGCACGCCGACGACGCGCACGCTCGAACAAAAGCTTACCAAGCTCGAAGGAGGCGTCCGGACGTTCCTCGCCCCTTCTGGCCAAGCGGCCAACTCGGTAGCGATGCTTTCTTTCCTGAAGGCTGGCGACAACATCCTCGTTGTAGACACGTCCTACCCGCCCGTCAGGGACTTCGCCAACCAGGACCTGGCACGCTTCCAGATAGAGACGAGGTACTTCGATCCATCCACGATCGATGATCTCGAAAGCAAGATCGACGAGCGCACCGCGATTGTCTGGTGCGAGTCTCCTGGTTCGACGAGCATGGACGTCCAGGACATACCAGCCATTGTGGCGGTGGCCCGGAGCCGCGGCATTCTCGTCGGATGCGACAACACTTGGGCGACGCCGCTGAACTTCAAGCCGATCCTGCACGGCGTCCATATCGTCACAGAGGCGTTGACCAAATACATCTCCGGGCACTCCGACATACTGATGGGATCGATTACGATCGCCCGTCCCGAACACGAGGCTGTGGTCAAGGGTTTCATGGGACGCTTTGGGATAGGCGTCTCGCCGGACGACGCGGCCCTCGTCCTGCGCGGCATGGAGACACTCGGCATCCGGATGCAGCGCTCGTTCGAAAGCGCGCGGACCTTGGTCGAACAGATCGAACGGCATCCGTTGGTAGACCGCGTGCTGTGGCCGCCACTCGCCCATTCGCCTGGTCATGAGTTCTGGAAACGCGACTTCGTTGGAGCGAGCGGCGTATTCGGCGTGCTGTTCAAGGACGCCTGCACCCCACATGTCTCACCAGCGCTCGACGTCTTGACGACCTTCGCCATCGGCGCCTCCTGGGGAGGCACCCGCAGTCTCGTCGCACCGATGCCCGTCCGGCAGAACAGAACGGCGACAGAATGGCTCGCGTCCGACCTCGTGCTGCGCATCAGTGTCGGGATCGAGGCGCTTGAGGATTTGCAGGCGGACGTCGCTCGCTTGCTCGAAGACATATCTGTTCGGACCGCACAAGATCGGTCCGGCACGGGAGCTCGCTCCTACGGGTAATCAAATCAAAAACAAGGGGAATGGAACATGGACAGCAGCAAATTCATAGCAATTCACAGGCGGTCGTTTCTGACAGGCTTGTCCGGCATGATCGGCATCGCCGCCGGCGGCTCATTCTTTCCGAGCATGGTCGCGGCCGCGGCTGATAATGATACGCTTAGGATCGCCATCTCTGTGGCCCCCGGCGACTTGGACCCCCACAAATTTAAGGGGCTCTACGCGGTCCAGGACATGGTGTTCGAACCACTCGTCACATACTCCTATGACGGAAAAATTGAACCTGGACTGGCGACCGCTTGGTCCATCGAGAATGAGGGCAAGCTCCTGCGCCTGACGCTCAGAGAGCGGGTGGTCTTCCATGACGGGACACCCTTCGACGCCACCGCGGCCAAGTGGAACCTGGGGCGCTGGATGGGGCAGGCTGACAACAACTGGATGAACTGCTCCAGGCTCTTCGTGGACGCCACCGTCGTCGACGACAGTCATATCGATATTCGCTTCAAGGAGCCCGTTCTTGGGCTGCTGCAAGAATTGGCCTATGTCCGCCCCGGTCGTTTCCTCAGCCCGAAATCGGTCGCAGCTGACGGGAGCTACAAGGCTCCGGTCGGGACCGGTCCGTGGCGTGAAATCAGCGCGGATAACTCGGGCAGCGTCTTCGAGCGGTTCGACCGCTATTGGGGCGAGAAGCCCAAGTTCTCGAAAGTCCAGTTGAAGGTGCTCCCCGACTCGCGTGGCCGTATGGCTGCGCTCCGAGCCGGCGATATCGACCTAATGGGTGGGGCCTTCGTATCGCCGATCACCGCGATCGAGGCCCAGACCTTGAAGCAGGCGGGGCTAGACGTCGTTGTGGAACCCGGTTCGACGACGATGATCATGGCATTCAATCCCGACCGGGCTCCAGCTCTCAAGGAAGTCGCAGTCCGGAAGGCCATCGATATCGGCATAGACCGGGCAGCAATTTCAAAGGTACTTTATCGCGGGATGGCAGCGACGTCGGCCAATCTCTTCGCCGAATCCGTTCCACTTGCCGGAAAGCGCTATGAGGTTCCCCAGATCGACGTCGAAGGCGCTAAGGCGCTTTTGGAAAAAGCGGGATGGGTCGGCAGTCCTGTGAGAGAGAAGGAGGGTACTCCGCTCGCTCTCGAAATCGTCGTCAGCGAAGAACAAATTCCCGGATCGAGATCCGTCGCCGAGGTGCTTCAGGCGGAACTGCAGGAGATTGGCATTCAGCTTACGATCCGCTCGGTGGACCATGCCTCGCGACACAGCGATATTCCCGAGCGCAAGTTCGACCTTGCTTTCTTCCAGACATACGGCGCCCCTTACGAGCCTTTCGCCACAATCGTCGGTCTTTTCCTGTCTACCTACGACAACGGGGTCGACGGCAAGCTGTTCGTCGACGCCGAGCGGCTCGATCCGCTCGTGACCGCGACGATGTCGGCGTTGGACCCAAACATGGAAGCCAACGTCCAGAAGGTTTACGATTGGCTGCACGACAACGTCGCCATCGCTCCACTGCTTTACGTGCCAGGTATCTGGGCGCACTCCAGCCGCGTCAAAGACTTCAAGGCCCCAGCAACGGAGTACGACATGCCTTACGAAAACATCAGCCTGAGCGAATAGGAGACGCCGTGTTCTTCTTCATCGCAAAGAGAGCCCGGAACGCGCTCATTCTGCTTTTTCTGGCTTCCGTCTTGTGCTTCTCGCTGGTGGTGTCAGCCCCAGGCAACATCGCTATCTTGATTGCGGAGCTTCGCACCCCAACGGCGACCAAGGCAGACATTGCCAAGGTCGCCGAGGAAATCGGCCTGAACAAGCCATTGCTCATTCGATACACGGACTGGCTTGGCAATGCCGCTCACGGCAACTTCGGTATCTCCTACAAGACTGGGGAGGACGTTGGAACATCTCTTCGGAGCCGGTTATCGGTTACCGCTACGCTGGTCGCCGGCGGAGCCATGGTCGCCCTCGTGTTGAGTTTGCTCATAGGATTTCTCGGGGCCCTGTGGGCACACAGAATGCCCGACCACATTGCACGCGGACTGGTGTTGTTCGGTGCATCCACGCCCTCGTTCTTCGTCGGTGCGCTTCTGGTCTATGCTTTCTCAGTGTCGTTCAAGATATTTCCGACATTCGGCTACGACGGTTTTCGCAGCTTCATTTTGCCATGGCTCACAATAGCGATGCTGCCTGCCGCTGTCCTCAGCCGCGTCGTCCGAGTCGGCCTTGAGGAGGCCATGGCGCGTCCTTTCGTCCTGACCGCGATGAGCAAGGGCTTCAAACGTGAGCGGATACTCGTGCGCGACGCTTTGCCCAACATCGCGCCGACCTACCTTAATGCGCTCGGAACTCAGATAGGTCTCATGGTCGTGGGCGCCGTCGTGGTGGAGCCGCTGTTCGCCTGGCAAGGGGTCGCAGAGCTGTTCCTGACCGGGGTCCGGTTCCGCGACTTCATGGTGGTGCAGGCCTGTCTCCTGATCTTCATAACCTTCTTCATTATCCTGAATGTGATCGTGGACGTCCTGATGATGCTCACCGATCCGCGGATGCGCCGGCAAAGGAGCGGATCATGAACATAGTAGGCAAATTGGCAGAGCCGATAAGGAAACTGCCGCGCGCATCCGTCATCACCATTGGCGCTTTCGTATTCATTGGCGTGTTCGCACCGCTGCTCACACCTCACGCACCGAACGCCCAGAACCTGCTGCTCGCAGGCGAAGGGCCAACCATGACACACTGGCTGGGCGCCGACCACCTTGGACGGGACACGCTCAGCAGGCTGATAACCGCTGCCCGGACCTCACTTGTCGGCGTCTGTCTCGTGCTCGTCATCGCCCACACGATAGGAACCACCATCGGTACGGTCGCCGGATATCGACGCGGCTGGACGGACGAGATCCTGATGCGCATTGTCGACGTCGGTCTCGCTATCCCCAGCCTTATCATTTCGCTCGCGGTCATCGGCGTATTCGGGGCCAGCTACTGGAACATGATCCTCGCCTTGGCGCTGGCTTGGTGGCCGGGTAGCGCTCGCGTCAGCCGCGCGGTGGCCGTGAGCGTCATGAACAAGCCCGAGATGGAGGCGCTGCGCGTCCTTGGTGCTAGCCCTATGCGGATCTACTTCGTCCATCTTCTTCCAACGACGCTCGGCGCCGTCCTTGTCTATGCCACGGCAGACGCGGGCGCAGTAGCTCTGGCGATTGCCACTCTGAGCTTTCTCGGCCTCGGCATCCAACCGCCAACTCCAGAATGGGGGCAGATGCTGGTCGATGCGCTTCCCTATCTGGAAACGGATCCACGGCAGGTCGTTCTCCCGGGTCTTGCCCTTACGCTGGCCGTGATTGGATTCAATATCCTGGGTGAAGCAGTCGCGCTGAACCGCGTGCCGACCCCGCTCACGAACAAGATGCTTGTCGCGCGTCGCCGCGCCACGGTGCTCTGGGCAAAGGAGTCGATCTGATGCCCGCTCAAACCGTACTGGACGTGAGAAACCTGACTGTCGATCTCTTAACTGGCCATGGGGCGGTCCGTCCGGTCGATGGCGTCAGTTATTCGATACGACGCGGGGAGACGTTGGCTGTCGTAGGAGAGAGCGGCAGCGGCAAGACCGTGATGAACTTCGCTCCTCTCGGTCTGATGCCGATTGGTGTGAAAGCGGACGTTTCGGGCTCAGTGGTCTTCGACGGTACCGAGCTGGTTGGAGCCTCCGAGGACAAAATCAGACGTCTCCGTGGAAAATCGATAGGCTTCATTTTTCAGGACCCGATGAGTGCACTGAACCCCGCAAGAAGGGTGGGGCGGCAAATCGCGGAGATGGCTGAGTTCCACTTGGGCATGTCGGCAACTGCCGCCGAAGCAAGGGCGCTAGACCTTCTTAAATTGGTCGACATATCCGACCCGGCGGCGCGACTAAGGCAGTATCCTCACGAACTGTCCGGTGGCCTCAGGCAGCGCGTGATGATTGCAATTGCCATCGCGGCCGAGCCCAAGCTCCTGATTGCGGACGAGCCGACCACCGCGCTCGACGTCACCGTTCAGGCACAGATCCTGCGCCTGCTCAAGAACATTCAGTCAAAGCTTAAAATGGCGATGGTTCTCATTACTCACGACATGGGCGTCGTCGCAGGATCGGCAGACCGAGTGGTCGTCATGTACGCGGGCCGGAACGCGGAAACCGGTCCCGTCGAAAAGGTTCTGGTTTCCCCGCATCATCCCTACACGATGGGGCTGATCGACGCCATCCCGCGGCGTGAAGACGCGATCGGGGCACCCTTCCGGGGACTCCCCGGCGTGCCGCCTATGCTCGCGGCGCCTATTGTCGGGTGTGCTTTTGAGCCGCGCTGCGTTCATTCGGTCCAAAGCTGCAAATCGCATCGGCCTAAGCTCGTCGAGACGCTCGACCCTTCGGTCTTCGCCGCATGTCCTGTGATCAACGACCACCTCTTGGAGAGAGTAAGCTGATGGCTGTTCTCGAAGTCGAAAACCTTGTGACCAGCTTTCCCAGCGCGATGAGGGGCAAGACCATCAAGGCCGTAAACGACGTGTCAATCACGTTGAACGCGGGCGAAATCGTCGACCTCGTCGGCGAGTCCGGCTGCGGTAAGTCGACACTTGGCCGATCCATCGTGGGGCTGGAGAACCCTCAGTCGGGTAGAGTGATCTTCGACGGCGTCGATCTCGGATCCCTCTCGGGCAGACGCCTTAGGGAAGTGCGCCGTGCCGTCCAATACGTGTTCCAGGACCCCTACGCCTCGTTGAACGATCGACAGACCGTTGGCGAAGCAATCGCAGAGGCTCTGATCATCAAAGGGATGCGCTCGAAGGAACAACGTGCGGCGCGTACGACGGAGCTGTTGGACCAGGTCGGACTGGCGACCCAGGTCAGGGACCGGTTCACCCGAGAGCTGTCCGGTGGACAGCGTCAACGTGTGGCAATCGCGAGGTCACTTGCCGTGGAACCGCGGGTGCTGATCTGCGACGAGCCCGTTAGCGCGCTCGATCTTTCGATCAGGGCGCAAGTGATGAATTTGTTCATGGGACTGCGCAGGGACCTTGGCGTCGCCTGTTTGTTCATCGCTCACGACCTCGGCCTCGTTCGACAGGCTTCGTCGCGTGTTTACGTCATGTACCTTGGTCGGATCGTCGAGATGGGAACGTCTGAGGACGTCTACAACCATCCGAGCCACCCCTACACGCAGTTGCTCCTGGCATCGGTTCCAGTAGCCGATCCCATTGAGGAGAGAAATCGGAAGGTCCCGCTGCTCGTAGGAGAAATACCGAGCCCGACCAATCCTCCTTCGGGATGCGCGTTTCGGACGCGTTGTCCACTAGCTGTCGCCGACTGTGCGACAGCACTCCCGCCTCAGGTCGAGGTCAGTGCCGGTCACCGGGCGGCGTGCGTGCTCGCGGAAAAGGTCTTCCGTGGAGAACGCAGTGCTCTCAACGTCCCGCCTGAATCCGGAAGAATGCCCGGGCAAGTGCGTCTGATGACTGCCCCCGCCCTCTGAAAGTAATTGTTCAAGATCGAGTCGCACCTGCATGAGTCTGTCACCGGACATCGCCCTGCTGTCGCTTGCGGAACTGTCCCGCAGACTTCGCGCGAGGGAAATATCTCCCCTTGAACTCACGAAGACGTACCTCGACAGAATCGCTGCGCTGGACCAGAGACTTCACAGCTTCAACTCGCTGCGAACTGAAAGCGCGTTGCAGGAGGCATCGGCGGCGGAGCAGACGCTCATGCGCGGGGACTGGCTAGGCCCTCTGCACGGCGTGCCCATTGGCATCAAGGACCTCATCGATGTCGCGGGACTGCCGACCACGGCGCAGGCTGTTCACAGGCGCGACGCGATCGCCAGCGAGGATGCAGGCGTCGTCGCATCCTTGAAGCGGGCCGGCGCGATTATCCTCGGGAAGCAAGCAACCACCGAATACGCGGTGTCCGGGACGCAGTTCGATCTTGGCTGGCCGCCCGCCCGCAACCCGTGGAACCTCGATCTCGACCCATCGTCGTCATCGAGCGGCTCGGCGATTGCGGTTGCGGCGGGTTTGTGCGCCGGGTCGGTGGGGACGGAGACCGCAGGCTCCATACGAGATCCTGCCGCGTGGTGTGGGGTCGCAGGTCTCAAGCCGACCGACGCGCTGGTAAGCCGAAAAGGCGTACTTCCGCTGTCACGATCAATGGATTGCGTCGGTCCGCTAGCCTGGACGGTCGAGGACTGCGCCCTGATGATAGCGTCGATGGTGTCGACGGATACTGACGATCTTTTGCTTAGAGGTTTCAAGAGCCCTAATATCTCAGGGATAGGAGAAGGGATCCGAGGTCTGCGTGTCGGCGTCATAAGGCAATTCTATGAGGGCGATCCCGACGTCGATCAGGACGTGCTCGACGCGATGGAGAATACGCTCGCCGTCGTGCAGGATCTTGGCGGCCGTGTTTCCTCCGTCAAATTGGCGGATTTCGGCCTGTACGGTTCTGTCGCAAGGAACATTACCTGGCCGGAGGAATACGCCGAACATCGGGCGGAGCTCGATGCCTATCCAGAACGGTTTCACCCTGTCAGCCGCTCCCGCCTGCAGGACGGGAAGACCGTTTCGGCGGCCGACTATATCGATGCCCGCCTTCGGCAGAAGGCGCTGACTGAAGCCCTAGCCGGCATTATGGAGGACGTCGACGTCCTTGTCCTGCCGACGATGAAGACGCCCGCTCAGGCCCTAGGTTATGAGATGACGGAGATGGGCGAGATGGAACTTTCGCTCAGCCGGCCTTTCAACCTTACTGGTAGCCCGGCGCTTGCGATCTGCAACGGCTTTACCGCGACGGGACTTCCGATCTCGATGCAGATCGTGGGCCGCAAGTTTGAGGACGACACAGTGCTGAGGGCGGGACACTCCGTGGAGCAGGCGCTGGGACTTCGATCCAGGAGGCCGGTGGTGGCGACAGAAAATCCCGGGTGAGACCCGCCAAAGCGCAGCCAGCCGAAACGCGTCGATCTCATGGCGCCTTCGGACCTATGTGCAGAGCAATCTCCCGAAGGCGGTGCACTCGGTCAATGCCACGCTCGTTTTGTAACAGCTTACAAGGCAGAAAGCGTGGCGGACATGCCAGTTAACCCGAGCCGCGGACTACGCTGCCCTCGCAGCTTGGAGAGTGTGCAGCATCTCCGGCTTGAGATGCGTATACCGCCGCAACATCTTCCAATCCTTGTGACCCGTGACCAAAGCTACCTGTTCGATCGTGAATCCAGCTTCGAAGAGGCGGCTTGTTCCTTCATGCCGCAAGTCGTGAAAGTGAAGGTCGTCGATGGCCAGGTCAGCGCATCCTCGACGAAAGGCGGTGCCGACCGACCTATGATTGAAGGGGAAAATTCGATCATCGTCATTGCTTCGCTTGGCCAGTCGGTCCTCGACAAGGGCCCATGCGTCGTACCCAGTTGCCGCGAACAAGGGTATGCGTTGATTGTTCCCGTTTTTGTTTCGTGGGTCTTTCCGGTCACGGATGAGAAGCATCCGCGTGCGGGCGTCCATGTCGGACCACCGCGCCTTGCAGATTTCCTCCTGGCGCATCGCCGTTGCGACGGCGAAACGTATTATCTGACCAACCGGCGCTATTTGACGAGGATTTGCATCGAAGTGGGCGATGAGTCTGTCGAGTTCATCCTGGGTCGGCCTCCTGTCGCGCTGATTGCCTTTACCAACGAGGCCAAGCCTCTTTAGGGCAATACGCGCGAGATCAACCGGTTCGACCTTGACGGGCAGGCCGTGCACCGCAGCGGCATGAGCCAGTATGAGTTTTACAAAGCCGATGTCCATGCCGAGCGTCATCGGTCCGGCACCTTGGGCGGCCCGGTCGCGCCCAAAACGAATGAGCCGTTCGCGATCGAGAGCCGCAATGTTGCACTTCCCCAGATGTCTTTGGAGCATATCGAGAGCCGCGGCCTTGGAGCGGCGAGGGGACTTGCCTACATCACACATGTCGTCGATATGAAGGTCGATGAGTTCACCGAAAGTTTTCAGGCGGGCTATACGGGACTTGGTCGGCGTCTCACCACGATCGACTTGGCGCTCGGCTTCGGTTGCCCAGCGCCGTGCGTCGTCGCGGCGTAGGAAGGTCTCGCTGACGTAGCGACCCTTGCGACGGACTTGGACGCGCCAGGAACCGGACGAGAGTTTTGTGTAGGTGGCCATTTTTTTGTGTGCGCTCTGTGTGCACTGAGAGATCGAAACGTGGCGAAAAGGGTCGTATTCTGGCGTAAATTCGTGTGCACTCAGTAGGTTCTAACGATTTGATGTTAAAGAAAAAATGTTGAAAAATCAAGAGCATAGACTGGCCATTGCACCGATGATGGACTGGACCGACCGGCATTGCCGGTTCTTCCACCGCCAGTTGACGCAGCGTGCGCTGCTCTACACCGAAATGGTGGTGGCGGACGCTGTCATCCATGGTGCGCGCGAGCGGCTGCTTGGTTTTGACGAGACCGAACATCCGGTGGCACTGCAGCTCGGCGGCTCCGATCCGCAAAAGCTGGCCGAGGCGGCGCGCATCGGCGAGGGCTTCGGTTACGACGAGATCAATCTCAATGTCGGCTGTCCGTCCGACCGCGTACAGTCCGGCACGTTCGGCGCCTGCCTGATGAAAGTGCCTGACCTCGTCGCCGATTGTATGGAGGCGATGAAGGCGGCGGTGACAATCCCGGTGACGGTCAAATGCCGCATCGGCGTCGACGATCAGGATCCGGAGCCCGCGCTCGACGCGCTGGCCGACGGCGTTTTCGCGGCCGGCGCCGACGCGCTGTGGGTGCATGCGCGCAAGGCTTGGCTGGAGGGTCTGAGCCCGAAGGAAAATCGCGACATCCCGCCGCTCGACTATGACAGGGTCTATCGCCTCAAGGCTAGAAAATCGAACAAATTCATTGGCATCAATGGAGGCGTTCAATCGCTCGAAGAGGCGGCTCGCCACCTCGATCATGTCGATGGCGCCATGCTTGGCCGCGCCGCCTACCACACGCCAGGCATCCTGGCCGGCGTCGACGCGGCATTCTACGGCGATAAGGCCGGCGCCTACGATTTTGCCGCGCTGATCGACACGATGGCCGACTACGCCGCGCGGCATATCGAGCAGGGCGGGCGGCTCGGCCACGTCACCCGCCACATGGTCGGGCTGTTCCACGGCCTGCCGGGCGCGCGCCGCTTCCGGCAGATACTGTCCACCGACGCGACGAAACCCGGCGCCGGACCGGATGTGCTGAAGGCAGCGTTCGCTGCCGTCGATTTCGACCGTGTTGAAAAGGCCGCTTAAGCAGTTCAGTCGCGCAGAATCATCCGGTCGCCGCGCACGTCGAACCCTGACAGCGAACCGATGAAGTTCATGCCGAGCAGGCTCTGGCTGAGTGCGCCGGGCGCGGCGACCATCACCTGCATGTTCTTGCGCACGATGCCGCCGATCGCCAGTTCGTGGGTGCGCACCGAAGCGGCGCGTGCCATGCCATTGGCGGTCGAGACCGGGACGGTGAAGCTCAGCGCGGCCGGATTGAAGCCGGCCGCCTGCGCGTCTTCGGCGGTGAGCACTGTACTGGTCGCGCCGGTATCGACGACGGTGCGGATCGGCGCGCCGTTGATCGTGATGCGGGCCTCGAAATGGCCGCTGTCGGCCTTGTCCAGGGTCACGGTGGCATGGCCGTCCTCGACGCCGAGCGCCAGCGGGCTGCCGGGAACGAGGCCCGCCGTCACCCGGCTGGCGAAATCCTGCAACTCGTAGCGGTACTGGTAGCCGGCGACGAGCGCCAGCACGATCAGGGCCCACGTGCCGAGATTGCGGGCCATGACGCCGAGCGGCCTGCCGGACCGGACAAGGCGGGCGCTGACCAGCAAGCCGACCGCCCCCAGCCAGACCAGACGGCTGAAATCGTAATTCTCGATGCCGAGCGTGCTGCCGGCGTCGTTGTTGATCATCAGCAGCACCAGCCCGAGGCCGATTGCCGCCATCACGATCCAGAACAGTCGGTTCATTGGACCTGCCGTTTCAAGAGAGGACGTCGCGCTCGCGCGCCATGCGGCTGCGGCGTGTTTCCCGGCGCGGCCGGCGCTCGACCGTTTCCAATCGGGCCGGCAACTCGGCCATGACGCTGCGGCGTACCTCCGGCGTCATCCCCATCCAGGCGCCGATTTCATCGCGCGTGCGGCCACAGCCGAAGCAGAAGCCGGTTTTCATGTCGATCGAACAGACCAGGATGCACGGGGATTCGATGGCCGTCATGACTTTCTCTTGAAGGTTCCGTCCGGAATCCCTCGTTCCATCTCCACATGGTGCAACGGCAAAGCCAATGCAAGCCCTTCGGAATGCGGCGCGGGCAACCGCTTTCGCGCCAATGTCGAGGGGAGTTGTGCCGGCCGGGCAAGGCGGTTATGCCGCTGATCAACCACAGGGAATGATCAGGACCGACATGACCAGCGCGCTGCCCTTCGACGACTTTCGCAATCTGCTGGCGAGCCTGCCGCCTGCCGATACAGTCGCGGAAAACAGGGTGCGCACCCTGTTTTCCAAGGCCGACAAGCCGAAAGCCTCGCTTGGCCGCATCGAGGACATCGCCGCCTGGCTTGCTGCCTGGAGCGGGCGCGCCCCGCCGGCGGTGAACCGGCCCCTGGTGGCGATCTTCGCCGGTAACCATGGCGTGACCCGCCACGGCATCTCGCCGCGCCCTGTCGCTGAGACCGCAGACGCCGTTGAGCTGTGCGCCGCCGGCGGTGCGGCAATCAACCAGATTTGCGTCGCCAACAATCTTGGCCTCAAGGTGTTCGATCTGGCGCTGCACATTGCGACCGCCGACATCACCGAGGACGCCGCCCTCGACGAACGCGGCTGCGCCGCCACCATGGCCTTCGGCATGGAAGCCATTGCCGGTGGCTCCGATCTGATTTGCCTCGGCGATCTCGGCGTCGGCAACTCCACCGTTGCGGCGGCTTTGTGCGCCGCCCTGTTCGGTGGCAGCGGCGCCGACTGGGTCGGCCCCGGCTCCGGTGCCGACGCGGCCATGCAGGCGCGCAAGGCTGATGTAGTCGATGCAGCCGTCGCCTTCCATGGTGCGGCTCTGAAGGACCCGTTGGAAGCACTGCGCCGGGTCGGTGGCCGCGAGTTTGCGGCCATTGCCGGCGCCATCCTCGCCGCCCGGATGCAAAAAATCCCGGTGCTGCTCGACGGCTTCGCCGCGACCGCTGCCGCTGCCGTGCTGCATGCCGCCAACCCGGGTGCGCTCGACCATTGCCTGCTGGCCAGCCAGTCGCCCGAACCCGGCCAAAGGCTTGCCGCCGAGCGGCTCGGCCTCAGGCCGCTGTTCGATCTCGGCATCAGCCACGGCGAAGGGGTAGGGGCCGCCCTTGCCGCCGGTCTGGTCAAGGCGGCGGCGCTTACCAGTTCGGGCATGGCGGCGGCGGTCAAAGCCTAGAACAAGCTGTCAACGTCGGCGGGCCGCCGCCACGGTCTTGGTTGGCAGCGCCGGCAGTTCCTCCATCACTCGGGCGAGCGGGAAGATGGCGATTGCCTCGGTGCCTTCGCGCAATTTCGACTGAAGTTCGAATTCGCCGCCATGCATGGCGAGCAGGCCCTGCACAATCGGCAGTCCGAGCCCGGTGCCTTGTTCGGCGCTCTTGATGGCGATCGAGCCCTGGCCGAAGGCGGACAGCACGATCGGGATTTCGTCTTCCGGTATGCCCGGCCCATTGTCCTTGACCGAAATGTACTGGCCGCCGCCCGCCGTCCAGCCGACGCGCACGCGAACTTCGCCGCCGGTGGCGGTGAATTTGATGGCGTTGGACAGGAGGTTGAGCGTGATCTGCCGCACCGCGCGCTCGTCGGCGAACAGCCGCGGCAGGGCACTTTCGAAATCCTGGACGATGCGGATGTCCTTGTTGCGCGCCTTCAATTCCATCATGTGGCAGCAATCTTCGGCGATGTTGAGCAGCATCACCGGCTCTTCGTTGAGCTGATAGCGGCCGGCCTCGATGCGCGACAGATCAAGGATTTCGTTGATCAGGTCGAGCAGATGCTGGCCGGAATCGTGCACGTCGCGGGCGTAGTCGCGATAGGTGGGGTTGCTCATCGGCCCGAGCACCTCATTGGCCATCACCTCGGAAAACCCGAGAATGGCGTTGAGGGGCGTCCTCAGCTCATGGCTCATAGAAGCAAGGAAGCGCGACTTCGCCAGATTGGCGTCTTCGGCCCGCCGACGAGCTTCGTCCGACATTGATTTCGCTGTCTCCACCTCGGCGAGCAGCGCGTCCTTTTCGGAGCGGAAGGACAGAAGTATCAGCGACGAGCGGTTGAGATGGCGCGCGATATAGGCAAAGAACGGCAATGCCGCGACCAGCAGGGTGACCATGATCGTCCCGACCGGCACCCAAAATTTCGTTTCAGCATAGGCATAGACCGCCACCGGAACGACGAAGGTGGCAAGCAGAGAGCCGCGCAAGGACGACGCCATGATAGCGGTCGCCGCCATGGCCAGCAGCAGCACCACCGCCTTGGCGGCCTGGAACTGGTCGATCTGGCAGGTGGCGCAGCCGAGCCATGCGAACCACGCCCAGCCGAGGCCGCACAGCGAATGTCCGATCAGGAAATCCCTGCGGGTGTGAACAGGATTGAGCTCGGCGGCTTCGGTGCGCTCGACGCGGCGCGCCATGAAGGCGACGATCGAATAGCAGATCAGGGTGAACAGCGCCCAGACGCTGATCTGTTTGTCCACACCGGCCAGCAGCCCGGCCGCCGCGACCGCCAACACCAGCAGTGGGATGACGGCTGCGCCGCGCACCATGGTCCCGGCATGCAGCTTCAGCAGTTCACGGTCGAAGTCGAGATTGCCAACCTGCTGCGAAAGACGGTCGCGCGTCTTGCGCACCGCGCGCGCGACATCGCTGTTGCGGTGCGGTTTCCGGCGGTCCACAATGAATTTATCCGCTGTGTTCGAGCGTAGCAGAGGCATGGAAACTTCGATTTATGCGCGCAGCGATCTCAATTCGTTAAGCTACGTTCGAATGATTAAGAGACTGTTTGCCATATGACCCGTTCGTGGTCGCCAAGGCCGCGCCGGCGATACTATCCGCCGCCGCCGCGAAGCCTGTGGCGCAAGCTGCTGGACTACGCGCTGACGGTCATTCTGCTCGGCCTGCTGATCCTGCTCGCCGCACGCCTCGACCGTTTCGAGACGCGCAAGGCGCAAGGGGCGGCGATCGTCAACGATGGCGATTCACTCACTCTTGGCACCGAACGTATCCGCATGCGCGGCATCGACGCTCCGGAATACCAGCAGATCTGCCGTAGGGATGGCGCAGACTATGCTTGCGGCAGGCTGGCGCGCCAGGCGCTGGTGCGGCTGATATCAGGCAATCCGGTGACCTGCAGCGGCTGGCAGCGCGACCGCTACGGCCGCCTGCTCGGCGATTGCAAGGCCGGTGGAAAGGATCTCAACCGGGCCCAGGTTGAGGCCGGCTGGGCAATTGCCTATGGCGATTTCGACACCGAGCAGGCCATTGCCCGCGCCGGCAAGGTTGGCATCTGGGCCGGCACGTTCGATCAGCCGCAAGACTGGCGCGAAAGCCACCACGGCGGCCCGCTCGAAAGAAAGCACGGCACCCTGGCTTCGGTCGGTGACGCCTTGCGAGAGATGTTTCGCTTCTGGTGACGAGCACTATAGTTGAAGGACCAGATCGGGAGGATAAGCATGAAACTGTTCGACGGCGGCCGCGCCCCCAATCCGCGGCGCGTGCGGGTTTTCCTCGCCGAAAAGGGCATCGCAGTGCCGCTGGTGCCGGTCGACATGGGTGCGATGGGGCACAAGCAGGAGCCGGTCAGGTCGCGCAACCCGCTGCAGCGGCTGCCGGTGCTCGAGCTCGACGACGGTACCATCCTCACCGAATCCGTCGCCATCTGCCGCTATTTCGAGGAACTGCATCCCGAACCGGCGCTGTTCGGGCAAGGCGCGCTCGGCAAGGCCAAGGTCGAGATGTGGCAAAGGCGCATGGAGTTCAATCTGCTCAGCTGCGTCGCCCAGGCTTTTCGCCACATCCATCCGGCGATGAAGGAATGGGAAATTCCGCAGATCCCCGAATGGGGCGAGGCCAACAAGGCGAAAGCGGTTGAATTCCTGAAACTGCTCGAGCCCGAACTGGCAAACCGCGAATTCGCCGCCGGCGACGCCTATTCGATCGCCGATATCACCGGCATGATCGCCATGGATTTCATGAAACCGGCGCGCATCAAAGTGCCGGACGAGTGCACAAACGTGCTGCGCTGGTACAGCGCCGTCTCCAGCCGTCCGAGCGCTTCCGCCTGATGGAGGCGGAACTCGAACGCTTGACGGCAAAGGTCCGCGCCTGCCGCATCTGCGTCGACACTCCGGTCGGCAGGCCACTGCCGCACGAGCCGCGCCCGGTGCTGCTGCCATCATCCAGCGCCCGCATCCTGCTCGCCGGCCAGGCGCCAGGCACAAAGGTGCATTTGTCGGGCATGCCGTTCACCGACGCGTCCGGCGACCGCTTGCGAAGCTGGCTGGGCGTAACCAGCGAGGAATTCTACGACACGGAAAAATTCGCCATCGTGCCGATGGGGTTCTGCTTCCCCGGCCAGGACGCAAAGGGCGGTGACCTGCCGCCGCGCCGAGAATGCGCGCTGGCCTGGCGCGCGCCGCTGATGGCGCTGATGCCGCAGATCGACCTCGTTCTGACAATCGGCTCCTACGCGCAATCCTGGCATATGGGCGCCACGCGCCGGCCGTCGCTGACCGAAACCGTGAAGGACTGGCGCACCATCTGGGATGCGCCGGCCAGCCTGAAAGTGCTGCCGCTGCCACACCCGTCATGGCGCAACTCAGGATGGCTGAAGCAGAATCCATGGTTTGAAATGGATTTGCTGCCGTTTCTGAGATCGGAAATCCGCTATCGCATAGATTAGACTTTAAGCAAGATATCACTCGCTTTTGTGCCATCCGGCAGAATTTCTTTCTTGTGAAAGGTCGAAATAAGAGGGAGTATAGCCAATCTATTCCCAAAGCGCGTCGCGCCCGAGGGAACGCGGCCTGCACCAGGAGCACCTCAATGGATCGCCTCGACAGAAAAATTCTCCGCCTCCTGCAGGAGGACGCGACGCTCGCGGTTGCCGATGTCGCCAAGAAAGTCGGCCTGTCGACGACGCCGTGCTGGCGCCGCATCCAGAAGCTGGAGGAAGAGGGAGTCATCAAGCGGCGGGTCGCCATCCTCGACCACGAAAAGGTCAATGTGCGCGTCACCGTCTTCGTGTCGATCCGCACCAATTCGCACAGCCATGAATGGCTGCGGCGTTTCTCGGAAGTCATCCAGGAATTTCCCGAAGTTGTCGAATTCTACCGCATGAGCGGCGACGTCGACTATCTCCTGCGCGTCGTGGTGCCCGATATCGCCGCCTATGACGCCTTCTACAAGCGGCTGATCGCCAAGATCGAGATCCGCGACGTGTCGTCGTCCTTCGCCATGGAGCAGATCAAGTACACGACCGAAATGCCGCTCGACTACATGCTGCTGGACAAGGAATCCGGCGCCAACGCGGCCTGAGCGCGGTTGTCCGTGACTGGGCGGTGACGCTGCACAAGCAGGCGGCGCTTAGTTTTTCTTTTTGTTGAGGAAACTCCAGGGCGAGTTGACCGGCAGCGTGATCGTGTCCGGCACCGTGTCGACTGCCACCACATCGGCTTTGCGTACGGTGTAGCCGGACTGGATGATGCTGACGCCGTCGAGAATGAACAACTGGCTCTTCTCCAAGCCGGGCCGCAAGGCGCCGGTCACGGCAACCGACTCATAGGCGTGCGACATCTTGTAGGGACGGGCCGGCGTCACCAGCACGATCTGGTTGGGCGGCGGCGTCGGCATGTGGCTGCAAGCGCCTGTCCACGGCACCAGCAGGAACTGGTAGACGAGATCGCCATCACGGTCGACCGGCAATGCATAGCCGGCTAATTGTACCGTCTTGTCCTGCAGGTTGAGCGACAATGTCTCGCCACGATCGGGCAGTTTTGCCGCAATCATCGGCAGGCCGGCATCTTCGGCCACCGCCTGCGTCGCAGGACGCAGATCTTTCCAGAAGATGTGCGCGGTTTGGCCTGAGGCGTTGGTAGCGGTGAACACCAACAACGCGGCTGCAAGCGCCAAGGTCGATTTGAGAGGACTGCTCATCGGCCGCTTCCTTTGTGCAGGAGTAAAGACGCCGCGGCCGATCGCGTCAACGCTCGAGCCGCATCACATGTCTGCGAGAGCCGGCCATGCCGACCTCATGGAACCCGCGAGCGATGAACACGCCGCGAAACCCCATGAAACGGTAGCTCGGCGATGCCTCGTCGACCGGGTAGGCCTCGATCACGCCGGCGCCCTTGGCAAAGGCGTGATCTATGGCAGCGTCAAGCAGCGCTGCCGCCAGCCCGCCGCCGCGCAGCGCCCTTGGCACATAGAAGCAGACGATCGACCAGATGCCGGTCTCGTCATCGTCCTGTTGCGACGTCAGCTTCCGATAGGTCTGGCGCGGCGCGACCGAGCACCAGCCGACCGTCTTGCCGTCAATCTGGGCCAAGATTCCGACCGGCGTACCGGCCTCGACAAGCGCCATCATGGCCCGTTTCAACTCGGCGTGCTGGACATGCTTGCGGCGTCCGGGCAGGGGCCGCCAGGCCATGCACCAGCAATACTTCGGACCGCCTTGCGCTTCGAAGAGGCGTTCGAAATCGGCGCGCGTCTGCCGCGTCACCTCGGTGAACCGGACGTTGGCCAGGTCAGCCTTTTCTGGCGGCGATCCGCTCGATGATCTTGGCATTGGTGAGTTCCCGTACGGCGTCCTTGCCATTCCAGCGCGCCGTCTTGTCGGCCGACTGGGCCAGTCGTTCGGCCACGGCAAGGGCAGCGCCGTGCATCTCCAACGATCGCTTGCCGATCGAACGAAGCGCCCAGTTTGCCGCCTTCTTCACGAAATTGCGGCTGTCGGCGGCATGCGCTTCGATGATCGGCAGGAAGCCGAGGAAAGTCGCCACCGGCTCCTGCTTCCGGTGCACGACGGACCACGCCATCATGGCAAAGGCCGTGCGTCGAACGAACTCGCGCTCGTCCGCCGCGAACTCTTCAATCAGCTCCTTCCAGGCGTCCGTGTCGACGAAGAGATCGGAGACGCCGTCGACGATATCCCAGGAATCGAAGGACGCGGCCCATTGTCGTGCATCCGCGGCTGAGAAGCGCTTCGGGTCGGCCGTGACGGAAGCGATGAACTGCGCCTCCATGATGCCGGTCTGCCAAAGTTCGAAAGCTCGCTCGTGGTTGCGCTTGATCTTTTTGGCGATCTGCCGCTGCATGCCATGCGAGATGCCGAGCGCGCGCTCGGTCTTGATACCGTAGCGCAACATGCCGCGGCGATTGTCCTCCGAGCCGATCGAGCGCAAATGGGCGACGATCTCATCGGCGCTCGATTGGGGCGAAAGCTCGGCCATTGCGAACGCTTATTTTTCCAGGCGCGCCAGCAAGGACGAGGTGTCCCAGCGCTTGCCGCCCATCGCCTGCACATCCTTGTAGAACTGGTCGACAAGGGCGGTCACCGGCAGTCTCGCGCCATTGCGGTCGGCTTCATCGAGGCAGATGCCGAGATCCTTGCGCATCCAGTCCACGGCAAAGCCGAAATCATATTTACCGGCATTCATCGTCTTGTGGCGGTTCTCCATCTGCCAGGACCCGGCAGCGCCCTTGGAGATGACTTCGATGACCTTCTCGATATCGAGCCCGGCCCTCTTGCCGAAGTGGATGCCTTCGGCCAGTCCCTGCACCAGCCCGGCAATGGTGATCTGATTGATCATCTTGGTGAGCTGGCCGGCGCCCGACGGACCCATCAGCCCGACCATCCGGGCAAAGGCGTCGATGACCGGCCTGGCCTTGTCGAAGGCAACCTGCTCGCCGCCGACCATCACCGTCAGCACGCCGTTCTCGGCGCCCGCCTGCCCGCCGGAAACCGGCGCGTCGAGGAAGGAAAAGCCGGCCTTTTCAGCGGCGTCGGCCAGTTCGCGCGCCACTTCGGCCGAAGCGGTGGTGTTGTCGATGAAGACGGAGCCTTTTTTCATCGCGGCGAAGGCGCCATCGGCCCCGGTCGTCACCGAGCGCAGATCGTCGTCATTGCCGACGCAGGAGAAGACGAAATCCTGGCCCTCTGCGGCGTCCGCCGGCGTCAAAGCAAGCTTGCCGCCATGCTGGGCCACCCATTGTTCCGCCTTCGCCGCGGTGCGGTTGTAGACGGTGACGTCGTGGCCGCCTTTGTTCCTGAGGTGCCCGGCCATGGGATAGCCCATCACGCCAAGACCGAGAAATGCCACAGATGCCATGGGTTTGCCCTTCAGACGGAACGGAATTGTCTTGGACAGCTCTAGGCTCTACGCGCCATTCGTCAAGACGCGCATGAGCCGATCGACTGGTACAGCCGAACGCTCAGCGGATCAGATGAATGGTGATCCGTCGCTCGATCCATTCGACGCCGTGGCGCAGGATCTCGACCATCACCAGATAGACGATGGCGACCCAGACATAGGCCTGGAAGTCGAAGGACTTGGCGTAGGCCAGCTTCGCGTTGCCCATCAAATCATAGACTGTGATGATGGCAACGATGGCGGAGGCCTTGATCATCAGGACGAGTTCATTGCCGTAGGGCCGGAGCGCGACGATAAACGCCTGCGGCAGGATGACCTTGCGCAGCGTCTGCAATTTGTGCAGGCCGAGCGAAGCAGCGCCCTCCCATTGGCCCCTCGGAACACTTTCTATGGCGCCGCGCAGGATCTCGGCCTGGTAGGCGGCGGTGTTGAGCGCGAAGGCGAACACACCGCAATTGAAGGCGTCGCGGAAGAACCACCACAGTCCGACGGATTCGAGCTGCACCCGGAACGAGCCCAGGCCGTAATAGACGAGATAGACCTGGACCAGCAGCGGCGTGCCGCGGAAGAAGTAGACGTAGCAATAGGCCAGGACGGACAGATAGCGGTTCTTCGACATGCGGGCATAGGTGACGGGCAGCGAAAAAAGCGCGCCGAGCACCATCGAGATGGCCACCAGCGCAAGCGTGGTTCCCAAGCCCTGCAGATAGGCCGGCGCGTATCTGGCGAAGAATTCGCCATTCCAAGCGTAAACCAGATAGACGGCGATGCCGATGCCGAACAGGATCCAGAAGCCGACCAGCGCGTAGCCGACGATACGGGCCCGCGGCCAGCCTCGCGCCCGTGGTGGTGGCTTCTCGATGTCGACGGCGGCGCGCGTCACGACGCTCATCGTGCCTCCCTCCTCCCGAGCGAACGCAGGATGAAGCCGGTGGCGATCGACGACAGGATGGCAAGGATAAGGAACACCATCGCCGCGACGCTGTAGAACAGGAAGGAATGTTTGGTGACACGGGCCGCCACGCCGGCGTTGCGCAAGGTTTCAGCCAGGTTGACGACCGACACCAGGGCCGTGTCCTTGAGCAGGCTCAGCCAGCAATTCTCAAGGCCGGGGAAGGCGATGCGCAGCAGTTGCGGCAGGATCACCTTGCGCATCGTCTGCCATTTCGACAGCCCGATCGCATAGCCGCCCTCATACTGGCCCTTCGGAATGGCGCGAAAGGCCGAAAGGAAGACTTCGCTGGAATAGGACGAAAAGATCAGCGACAGCACGATCATGCCGGCGAGGAAGCTGTCGACATCGACCGTCGCTTCCGGCCTGAACAGACGGATGACATACTGCAAGAGGATCGGCATGCCGAAGAAGAACAGGAAAAGCGTCACCAGTTCCGGCAGTCCGCGAAACACCGTGGTGTAGATGTTGGCAGCCACGCGAAGCGATGGCTCTTCGGATTGTTTCGCCCAGGCGACGAAAAAGCCGATCGTCAGGCCGATCGGCAGTGTCGCCAGCGCGAGCGCAATGGTGACCAGTGCGCCATAGGCAATATCGTCAATCCAGCCATCGGGTCCCCAAGTGAGAAGTATCCATATGTTCTGGCTTGGCATTGACGGGTCTTGTCTCCACTTCTGTCAGGCCAAGGCGGCAGGAGGAAACTTCCCCTGCCGCCTTGTTTCAGACGATCAGGACTCGGCGCCGAAGACGTCGAACTTGAAGTACTTGTCGTTGATTTCCTTGTACTTTCCGTTGGCGCGGATTGCGTCGATGGCGCTGTTCAACTTGTTGACCAGATCCGTCTCGCCCTTGCGCACGGCGATGCCGGCGCCCGGTCCAAAGATATCGACCGGCTGCGGCGAAGGCTGGCCGAGAATCTTGCAGCAGGCGCCATCAGGCGAATCCAGGAACTGTTGCAACACGACGATATCGTCCTCGATCGCGTCGAGACGGCCATTGGCGAGATCGGCCTGCTCTTCGGGGCTGCTCGGATAGCCCTTGACCGTGCTGTCCGTATAGGTTTTCGAGGCATAATTGAAATGCGTCGTCGTGGTTGCGACGCCGATGGTCTTGCCGGCCAGGTCTTCCTTGGTCACGCCCTTGAGGGTCGAATCCTTGGGTACCGCGATCGCCGACGGCGTGTTGTAGTATTTGTGGGTGAAGTCGACCTTCTCGGCGCGCTCCGGTGTGATCGACATCGAGGCGACGATGGCGTCGAACTTGCCGGCCTGCAGGGCCGGAATGATGCCGTCCCAATCCTGGGCGACGAAGGTGCACTTGACCTTCATCTCGTCGCAGAGCGCCTTGGCGATGTCGATGTCGAAGCCGACGAGCTGGCCGTCCGAGGTCAGGTTGTTGAATGGAGGGTAGGCGCCTTCGGTGCCGATTCTCAGGGTCGTTTCCTGAGCCTGGGCGACGCCGAGCGTCAGCAGCGCAGCCGATGCGGCGAGCGCGATACGCAGTGCAATACGCATGATAGTCCTCTCTTTATGGCTCCCGGCCGTCGTTCCGGAACGGCTCTGTGGGGCGGTGCTTTTGACCGCCCGCTGGCGCGATACTCCCACTGTTTTCGGGAGAAAAGCAACTGTAAAACCGTCGCTTGCGGGATTTGCGGGTCCAGCCAATGCCGACGCCGGGTTAATGCATGTCGCCCAAAAGTGTGCAGCGGTTTTGGGACAACGACATGCATAAATAAAACAACCTGAAGCGCGTCGCATGAGGCCGTTCAGGCGCGGCGCGCTTAGACAATGCAACGGCTGAAGAGGGCGGCTAACCCGGGCGAGGGCAGGGGCCTCAAGGTTTGAGGCCGGTCATGCGCTCGATGAAGTCGGCTATCCCTCCCGTGTCGTCGAGATCGAACACAGGCAGGCTTTCGCCGGTAACCGCGAAGTCGGCGGCAATCGCCACGATATGTCCGTCGTTCGCCGACAGCGGCGAGCGGTCCTTGGCCTCCCGCCGCCGGGTCTCGATCTTTTTGTGCGCCTCGCGCTTGTAGCCTTCGACCAGCACGATGTCGCACGGGGCCAACCGCGACAGGACCGTCTCCAGCGTCGGCTCGTCCTCACCGCGCAATTCATGCATCAGCGCCCAGCGTTTGCCCGACACCACCGCGACTTCGGTGGCGCCCGCTTGGCGGTGGCGATAGCTGTCGGCGCCAGGCTTGTCGATGTCGAACTCATGGTGGGCATGTTTGACCGTCGACACTGTCCAGCCGCGCCGGACGAGCTCTGTGACCAGCTTCTCGGTCAGTGTGGTCTTGCCGGAATTCTTCCAGCCGGTGATGCCGAAGATGTTCATGGGCCGATGCTCTGCAACAGACGCTCGGCCACCGCAAGGTCGTGCGGTGTGTTGATGTTGAAGAACGGGTCGATCTCGTCACTGCCGTGGGTCAGCAACGGAAATTCCACTTCGACACAGTCGTGCCGCTCGATGAAGGCGGAGACGCGCCTGTTGTCCTCGTCGACCAGGAAATGGCGCAAGGCCTCACGCAGCCCGAGCGGCCACAGCGCAAAGGTCGGATGCCGCCTGCCGCCGGAACTGGCAACAGCGATGGAGCCTGGTCGCTCGTCAACAGCCGCAGCCAGCCTCTCGACCAGGTCCACCGGCAGGAACGGCGTGTCGCCGGCGGCCGTCGCCAATGCCTTGAAAGCGGTATTCGCTGCCGCCCATTCGAGGCCGGTGAGAATTCCGGCCAGCGGTCCGGCATAGCCTTCCACCGCATCGGCGAGAACCGGAAGACCGGCCGCGGCGAAGCGCGCCGGGTCACTATTGGCGCTGAGCGCCAGCGATCCGACCTGCGGCGCCAGGCGGGCAACGACATGGTCGAGAAGCGGACGCTCGCCAAGCGCTAGCAAAGTCTTGTCGCCGCCGCCCATGCGCCGTGACAGGCCTCCGGCCAGGATAATTCCTGCAATGTCTTGGCTCATGGCCAACCTATATGCCGTCCGGCGCCATGTCGGGTCCAGCGCTTTCGGCCGCCGGCTTCTGCCGGCCGACGACCCGTTCGCGATAGAGCGCGTAGAGGCCGGAGCCGATGATGATGGCGGAGCCAACGATCATCGGCAGGTCGGGGACATCGCCAAAGATGATGAGGCCAAGCAGCATCGACCAAAAGAGGGCGGTGTAGCGGAATGGCGCAATGAAGGAGATGTCGCCGGCCCGCATTGCCATGATGATGAACTGGTAGCCGATCAGCACCAGCACCGCCGCCAATGCCAAAAGTGCCGTGCCTTTGCCGGACATCGGCGTCCAGCCGCCCATCGGCGACAGCAGCACGGCGCCAACGATGGTCATGGCGATTGCCGTTGCCGTCGACACCAGCAAGGTCGGGATAGCCCTCGGGATGCGCTTGGTGGCGAGGTCACGTACTGCGCAACAGGCGACGCTGACGAGTGCGTACAGCGAATAGATGCTGAAGCCTTCGAAGCCTGGCCGCACGATGATCAGCACGCCCCCAAAGCCGACCGCGATCGCCAGCCAGCGCCGCCAGCCGACCGCTTCGCTGAATACGAGTGCCGCCCCCATCGTCACCGCCAGCGGCAGCGCCTGCAGCACCGCCGAGACATTGGCGATCGGCAGATGCGCTAATGCCACAAGGAAGGCGACGGTGGCGCCGGCCTCGGCGACCACGCGAAGCGCCACCAGCGGCTGCAGCATCGACCTCGGTCGCGCGAGCGCGCCTTGCTGCCAGGCGAGCAGGCCGACGAGCAGCGACGCAAAGGCGCCGCGCACCAGCATCACCTGCGCCATGTTCATCGATTCCGACGAGAACTTGGTGATGGCGTCGTTGAGGGTGAAGCCGATCATGGCCACCATCATGCACAGCGCGCCGCGAATGTTTGGGGAAAGAGGCAAGGGCGTTACCGGTTTTTGCAAGAGCAATTCCAGAAAAGTGTGAAACGGTTTTCCGTCCGGAATTGCGTGAAAACAAAGAATAAAGCGGTTCGACGTTTCGGCGAAACGGTGAACCGCCCAAGCCTGTAGCAGCCGGCGGCAAGACAGCAACGTCAAAGAAATAGGCCACGGATTTTCACCCGTGGCCCACAAAATCGCTAAGAGGGCTGGCCGGATGACCGGCAGGCTCATTTGGGCGTCAGCACCTCGGTGCCGCTGCCGTTCTTACCGGCGATGGTCCACAGGCCGTGCAGCGAGCCGTCATCCTCTACCTTGTAGACGACGAGACCGATTTCCTTGCCCATGACATAGCCGGCGGAGAAGGCATCGTCGTTGCGCATGCAGATGCCGTCCGACGATGATCCGCCCGTCTCCCAATGGATGGTGCAGGTGGTCTCGCTGGTCAGCGTGATGGTGGCTTCGCCGCCATATTTCGAGCCGTCGAAATTGGTGCCCGCGACGGTGTAGCTGCCACCGATGGACTGTGCTGCTGCCGGCGCGGCGGCAAACCCAAGCAGTGCAAGAGAAAGTAAGAATGTGCGCATGTCGTATTCCCCCAAACCGAGCGACGAGCCGCTATAGGCCGAAATTTAGGGCGGAACGCGATGGCGGTAAATCGGGTTTGAGCGTCGAGAGCGATTTATTCCCAGTGTTGCTCAGCCCCATGCAGGCTGTCGCCGATAGCGCCGACCAGTGGGTCGTACTTGGCCTTGAGCGAGGCGGGATATTCGATCCGGACTGTATGGATTGCATCCTCTTTTTCGAAGACGATTCGGGTATAGAAGATCTTGTCGCCTTTGGTGCTTGAGACCACTGCCCAGTTCTTACCGGTTTTGCTGTAAGTGACCTTTTCCCCAGAGTCAGGGTCGGCTTTTTCCTTTTCAACCAGACTGTCGGGCGTATCTTCCGTCAGCTTGTATCCGCCGTAACAGGACAAGCTCGCACCATCGGGGCTAAGCCATTTTCGACCGTCGCCATTGAGGGACTCAGGCATCGGCTTGCTGAAAATCTGGCTCGGGAACGCGCACACCGTGCCATAGCGCGCATTGATGTAGGTGAACGGCTTTGCGAGCGCCACTGTGGTCGCCAATGATAGGGCCACGACCAGCGCTGACAGCCCGGTTTGGCAAACACGCTGCATGGAAATCCCCCTCGCTTCCAACGGAAGCATTCTGCACCAATCGCGGAGAAAATCAGCCGCCGGTGACGCTCATATGTCTCGACACCGACGGGCGGCTGGTGCGGCGGTCGATGATGAAATCATGGCCTTTCGGCTTGCGGCCGATCGCTTCGTCGATGGCAGCAGCGACCAGCTCGTTGCCTTCCGAGGCACGCAACGGCGCGCGCAGGTCGGCGGCATCCTCCTGACCCAGGCACATATAGAGCGTGCCGGTGCACGTCAGCCGCACGCGGTTGCAGCTTTCGCAGAAATTATGCGTCATCGGCGTGATGAAGCCCAGCCTGCCGCCGGTCTCTGCGACATGGACGTAGCGGGCCGGACCGCCGGTCTTGTAGGGGATGTCGCTCAGCGTGAACTGGCGCTCGAGCGAAGCGCGCAGCAGCGATAGCGGCAGATACTGGTCGGTCCGGTCGGCGTCGATCTCGCCCATCGGCATGGTTTCGATGACGGTCAAGTCCATGCCGCGGCCATGCGCCCAGCGCATCATCTCCGGCAGCTCGACGTCGTTGAAGTCCTTCAGCGCAACGGCGTTGAGCTTCACCTTCAGCCCCGCCGCCTGCGCGGCATCGATGCCTTGCATGACCTTGCCGAGATGGCCCCAGCGGGTGATGGCGTGGAACTTGTCGGCGTCGAGCGTATCCAGCGAGACATTGATGCGCTCGACACCGCAATCGGCAAGCTCGGCGGCAAAGCGCGACAGCTGCGAGCCATTGGTGGTCAGCGTCAACTCTTCCAGCGCGCCGCTCTTCAGGTGCCGCGACAGCTGGCGCACCAGATGCATGATGTTCTTGCGCACCAGCGGCTCGCCGCCGGTGAGGCGCAGTTTGCGCACGCCCTTTTCGATGAAGACGGTGCAGAGCCGGTCGAGTTCCTCGAGCGACAGCAGGTCCTTCTTGGGCAGGAACGCCATGTCCTCGGCCATGCAATAGGTGCAGCGGAAATCGCAGCGGTCGGTGACCGACACGCGCAAGTAGCTGATCGTGCGACCGAAGGGATCGATCATGTCCATGCGTTCAAGCGTTTCCAATGCTGCGAGTGGCGCCGTTATATACGGCTATGTGATACGATCCAACCCGCCATTCAAGATAGCCGCTCTCGATCTTTGGTGACATTCCCTGGCCGACATCCGGTGTCGGCCGGGTCCAAATGGCCTTTTCCGCTCGCGCGAAGCAGCGTAGGGAAGGGCGGATTGACGGGATGCAGAACAATGACGGCGCCGAAGGAACTCAGGGTCTCGAAGGACAGAAAACTGCTGTCCGTCACCTTTCCCGATCATCGGCCGTTCGAACTGCCCGCCGAACTGCTGCGCGTCGCTTCACCCTCGGCCGAGGTGCAGGGCCATTCGCCGGACCAGCGGGTGACGGTTCCCGGCAAGCGTAACGTTGCTATCCTGAAGATCGAGCCGGTCGGCAACTACGCCGTGCGCATCACCTTCGACGATTTTCACGACACCGGCATCTTCACCTGGAATTACCTGCACACGCTTGGCCACGAAAAGGACGCGCGCTGGAATGCCTATCTCGCCGAGCTCCAGGAGAAGGGACTGAGCCGCGACTCCTAGTCGGCACTGTCCGCAAAACGTCATTGACTGGGGATAACGCTGGCAAAGGTTCGGAGACGGGAAAATGTCTGACATCACCACGGTCGAACAGCTCGAAGCCCTCTACGGCCTGCCCGGCGAAGCGTCGACGGTCAAGGAACTCGACCACGTCATTCCCGAATATGCCGCCTTCATCGAAGCCTCGCCTTTTGTCGCCCTGGCGACGAGCGGGCCGGAAGGGCTGGACTGTTCGCCGCGCGGCGATCTCGCCGGCTTTGTGCGCATGCATGACCCGAAAACGCTGATGATGCCGGACAGGCGCGGCAACAACCGCGCCGATTCGCTTAAGAACATCATCCGCGATCCGCGCGTCGGGCTGCTGTTTCTTGTGCCGGGTTCGGGCACGACGCTGCGCGTCAACGGCCGCGCCCGCATCACCACCGACGCCGCGCTTTGCGCCTCCTTCGCCGTCGAAGGCAAGCCGGCGCGCTCGGTCACCGTGGTCGATGTCGATTCGGTCTATTTCCAGTGCGCCCGCGCCATCGTTCGCTCGGAGCTGTGGAACCCGGCAAAGCACGTCGACCCGAAATCGCTGCCGACACCCGGAACAATCCTGGAAGTCACCAGCCGCAAGAATATCGATGCCGGTACTTACGACAAGGAATGGCCGGAGCGGGCGAAGAAGACGATGTGGTGAGGTGGGAGGCGCGTGGATCGAACGGCTCAGGTATCCTTCAGCACGTCATAGATCTTGCGCATCTGTTCGCCGATCATGTCGCACTGTTCCGCTGTCGACTGGCTCATCGCCTTTTCGATCAGCGCCATATGCACCTTCAGCGCCTTCATCAAAAGCTCCGTGCCGGCCTCGGTAAGCGTCAGCCGCAGCACGCGCTTGTCCTTCTCGTCGCCTTCGCGGCGCAGCAGGCCGCGCGCCTCGAGCTGCGGCAACAGCATGGTGATGTTGGAGCGGCCGACCAGCAGTTTGCGGGCGAGATCGTGCTGCGACATGCCGGGATGGCGATAGAGGTTCATCAGCACGTCGAGCTGCGCCGGCTTGAGATCCAGCGGCGCCAGCTTTACCGCCAGCGCACGCTCCAGCACATGGCAGGCGCGCGCCACCGCGACCCAGTTGCGAAAGCGCGGGTTGTCCCAGGGCAGCTCTTGTTTAATGTTCATGTTTGAACTATTATGTTCATGCTTGAACGGAATGGATGGATCGCCACTATGGCATCATTTGGACTGAAGGTCATCCGGGGCGTGTTCCGCGCCGCCGAGCATGTGGCGCCCCGCCTGAGCGGGCGCGCGGCCTTCGAACTGTTCTGCCGCACGCCGAGCGTGAAGGCGCTCAGTGACGGCGAGCGGCGTGCGGTCGACCGCGCCGCCGGCTTCATGGCCGAGGCGCGCCATCATCGGCTTACGACCAAGGCCGGCTGCGTCATGGTGCACGAATTCCGGCCCGAGCCGGGCAGGGCGTCCGCCGGCACGGTGCTGGTCGTCCATGGCTGGCGTTCGCGCACGGAATATATGCGCGCTCTGATCGAAGGTTTTCGCGATGCGGGCTACCGGGTCGCCTCGCTCGACCTGCCGGGCCATGGCCAGTCGCTGGGCCGGCATCTCAACATGGTCAATGCGGTCGAGGCGGTCAGGGTCGCCAGCGAATGGTTCGGTCCGTTCAAGGCGATCGTCGGCCATTCCTTCGGTGGCGCCGTCGCCGCCAATGCCATTGCCGGTTCGATCAGGGGTATCCACCCAGTGGCGGCCGAGCGGCTGGTGCTGGTGGCCGCGCCAAGTTCCCTGCCGGCGATCTTCGCCGACTTCAGCCGCATGCTCAACGTCGGCCCGCGTTCGCAGGTTTCCATGGCCGATCAGGTGAAAAGGTTGTCGGGCCGGCCGCTGCACGAATTCACCGGCGATCGCCAGCTGGCCGAAGCGCCGGTGCCGACGCTGGTCATCCACGCGCCGGACGACCGCGAAGTTCCGGCCGACCATGCCAGGCGCTACGCCGGCGCCGGCAGCCATGTGCGGCTGCACTGGGCCGATGGGCTCGGCCACGGTCGCATTCTCGCCGACAAAGGTGTCATCGAACGCGCTGTGACCTTTGTCAAAAACGAGCGCGAGCCGATACTGCATTGATTCCAATCGGTGTATTGTCCGACACCGACAACGCCGGAGCGGTGAGCTAGCCCTTCTTCTTGCCGCCCGGCTCGACGGGCAATCCGGCCGCCTTCCAGGCGGTATAGCCGCCAAGGATGTGCTTGACCGGCGACAGCCCCATATCCTGCGCCGTCTTGGTGGCCAGCGCCGAGCGCCAGCCGCCCGCGCAAAAGAAGACAAAGCTCTTGCCCGAGGCGAAGAACGGCTTGTGGTAGGGGCTTTCGGGATCGATCCAGAATTCCAGCATGCCGCGAGTGACATGTTTGGCGCCGGGGATCTGGCCGTCCCGCTCGATCTCGCGTGGATCGCGCAGGTCGACGAAGATGGTGTCCTCGTCGTCGAGCAGCCCGGCCGCTTCCTCGGGCGAGACCACCTCGATCTCGGCATTGGCCTCGTCGAGCAACTCGCGATACCCTTTTTTCACGGACGATCCCTCCCGGCGCATTTCGCCGCCGACTGGATTTCCAGCACAAGCTCCGCGCTTTGTCACGCTGTTCCGACCAGCCCCTGCCACGCCGCCATCGCTCCGGCCACTGTGGCCATCAGCGCTTCGCACGAGGCGCCGTCGCGGGCCTGGATCGACATGCCGTGCTGGACCGTCGCATAGAAGGTCGCCGCCGCGTTGCTGTCGAAGCCCGCCGGCAATTCGCCTTCCGCCACACCGCGTTCCAGCCGTCTCAGCAAGAGGGTGTGGTTTTCGGCGCGGCGGCGGCGCAAATCATCGCAGATCGCGCCGCTGCTTGAATCCTGGTGCAGTGCGCCCAGCGCGATGAGACAGCCCTGCGGGCGGTCGTCCTGAGAGTACGCTTTTGCCGTCTGGCGCAGGAAATTCTCGATCGCCTGGCATGCCGTCGGCGCTTCGTCCAGCGCGCTCCAGATCTCGGTGCCTTCGTTGCGGGTGTAATACTCGGTCGCTTCCAGAAACAGCGCCTCCTTGCTGCCGAAGGCGGCATAGAGGCTGGGCGAGCTGATCCCCATCGCCGCGGTCAGGTCGGCGATCGAGGTGCCCTCATAGCCTTTGGCCCAGAACAGCTCCATCGCCTGCCGCAAGGCGGCGGTTCGATCGAAGGTGCGGGGACGGCCTCTTTCCGGCATGACGATCTTTTCTGTGTTGACCGATACATAATTCACTTGACGTCGCGAGGCAAGGTTGCCAGATTTATGTATCGATCGTTACATAAAAGGAGCATGACATGTCAGCGAACGGATTGAACGGCAAGGCAGCACTCGTCACCGGCGGCAGCCGCGGCATTGGTGCTGCGATTGCGAAGCGGCTCGCGGCCGATGGCGCCGACGTCGCCATCACCTATGTCAACAGTGCGGCGCCGGCCCAAGCTGTCGTCGCCGAGATTATAGCGGCAGGTGGTCGCGCGATCTCCATCCAAGCCGACAATCGCGACGCTGCCGCCATCGAAAATTCGGTCACCGAGGCGGTGAATGCCTTCGGCCGGCTCGACATCCTGGTCAACAGCGCCGGCATCTGGCGCGCGGCGCCCATCGAACAAATGTCGCTGGCCGACTTTGACGAGACCATTGAGGTCAATCTGAGAGCGCCGTTCGTGGCCTCGAAGGCGGCAGCGGCTCACATGGGCGAGGGCGGCCGCATCATTTCGATCGGCAGCAATCTGGCCGAGCGCGTCACCGACACCAGCCTCAGCGCCTATTCGACCAGCAAGGCTGCGCTGGTCGGCCTGACCAAGGCGCTGGCGCGAGACCTCGGTCCGCGCGGCATCACCGCCAACGTCGTTCATCCCGGTTCGACCGACACCGACATGAACCCGGCCGAAGGCCCGCATGCCGAACACCAGCGGCGGAAGATGGCGACGCCCCGCTTCGGCAAGGCTGACGAGATCGCCGGCATGGTTGCCTGGCTCGCCGGTCCGGAAGGGCGCTTCGTCACCGGCGCCGCGCTCACCATCGACGGTGGCGCCAACGCCTGAAGCAGCAGCCGCTTTGACCGGTCTGGAGCAGCAACGCCGCTCCAGACGTCACGATGTTGTGAAACCGTTCTGCAACAGGCCTGCGGAAATTTATGGAAGCTTAACGAAATCGGTATGAATCGGTATAGTAGCGCCTTACATCCGCCATGCGGTTGGCAAGATCGTCTAGCGGCGCGGAACGGGAGCCGGCTTGCAGCCGGAGCGGGTGATTAATGAAATTCCTCGGAAATAAAGCCACCGTGATGCCGCTTGCAGTGGCGGCAGCACTGGCCTTCGGTGTGCCGCAGGCAAGCGCGCAAGGCCTGTTCGACATGCTGTTCGGCGGTGGCGTCAAGCACAGGCCGCAAGGCGAATTCCCGCCGCCGCCAAAGCGCAAGCCGAAGCCCGCCGTATCGGGCGGCGGCGGCACCAGGATCAGCAGCCCGTCCTACTACACCTACAAGGCCGACCGGCTGGTGCGCGTCGACTTTGCCGCGTTGGTGGCAGCACCTCCCCAGGTGGCAACAGCTGAAGACGCCGCCTTTGTTCCGTCGGCGACCAGCACCGCCTTCCGCGAAGCCGTTGCAGGCCTCAGCGACTATGAACTCTATGCCGAGCCCGATATCGCCAAGGCACTGATTGCCTATTACTCTGCCAATCCTGATTTCATCTGGGTGAACGAGGGCAATCCCAATGCCCGCGCCCGGGATGCGGTGCGGGTGCTTGGCGAAGCCGCAAGCTATGGTCTCACGTCGGCCGACTACACGGTCGAGGTGCCGGCAGCCAACGCATCGGCAGTCGATGCCGACGCCCATCTGAAGGAACTCGTCCGCTTCGAGATGGCGCTGTCGGCGCGCGTACTGCGCTATGCCCGTGACGCCCAGAGCGGGCGCGTCGATCCCAATCGCATCACCGGCTACTATGAATTTCCGCCGAAGCCGGTCGACATGGAAGGCGCGCTCAAGACGCTGGCCCACACCCAGGAAGTGCGCACCTACCTCGAATCGCGGCACCCGCAGAACGCGGAATATCAGGCGCTGCGCGTCGAACTTGAATCGCTGCAGGCGAGCGCCGAAAACGAAATCGTCGTCGATCCCAAGCTGTTGCTGAAGCCCGGCGAGACCAGCGCCGAACTGCCGAAGCTGCTGACGCTGATCGCGCGCAATCTCGACGACGAGATGGGCGGCGCCTATGGCGAGATCCTGTCTCGTCTCGGCACCAGCGATGTCTATGTTCCCGAACTGGTTCCGATCATCAAGGCCGTGCAGGTGAAGGCCGGCATGAAGGGCGATGGGGTCATCGGCCCGCGCACCGTCGCCTCGCTCGCCGGCGCATCCAAGGCAGACAGGCTGCAGAAGGTGCAGGTCGCGCTGGAAGAATTGCGCTGGCTGCCGTCCGATCTCGGCAGCCCGCGGGTGTTCATCAACCAGCCTGCCTTCACCGCCAGCTATATCGACAATGGCGAGGAGAAGCTGAAGACCCGCGTCGTCATAGGCCGCACCACCAACCAGACCGCCTTCTTCTTCAAGGAGATCAAGCAGGTCGATTTCCATCCCTATTGGGGCGTGCCGCAGTCGATCATCGTCAACGAGATGCTGCCAAGGCTGCGTAGCGATCCGGGCTATCTCGACCGTGCCGGCTACGAGGTGACCGATTCGCGCGGCAGGCGGGTTCCCTCTTCCTCGGTCAATTGGGGCGCCTACGGCGCCAACATTCCCTACAGCGTGCGCCAGCAGCCGAGCGAAGCCAATGCGCTGGGCGAACTGAAGATCCTGTTCCCCAACAAGCACGCCATCTACATGCACGACACGCCGCAAAAATCCTTCTTCCAGCGCGATATGCGGGCGCTCAGCCATGGCTGTATTCGCCTTCAGGATCCACGTGGGATGGCGGCGGCGGTGCTCGGCGTCTCGGTCGACGACATCGCCGAAAAGCTCAAGCACGGCCATGCCAGCGAAGACGTGACACGCACGATTCCCGTCTATGTCTCCTACTTCACTGCCTGGCCGGACCTGTCCGGCAAAGTCGAATATTTCAACGACGTCTACGACCGCGACACGCGGCTGATGCAGGCGCTGGACGCGACCGAAGCGGTGCGTTCGCCGACGAGCTGAACCAGCGGAGTTCCTCGTTCAACGAACGAGGAACTCACTTTGTCTCTCTGGTTTTATTAGATTTTTGGCCGATAGACGGTCGCCCGTTTCCTGCGATCAGCGCTGGATGAGCGGACGCCGGAAGCCGGCGTCGCGGCCCGCGATCAGCCAATAGACCAGGCCGGCTACGAGGCCGGCGGCGGCGATGATGCCGATATCGGCCCAGCGTCCGGCATCCTCTTCCGCGGCCGGCCAGACCAGGAAGAAGCCGGCTGCAGCGGCAGCGGCGCCAAACAGCATGTGCACCAGGAAATTGCGCAGGGCAAAGAATTCGGCGAGCAGCGCGAAGATCAGCGTCTGCAGGCCGGTCAGCACGATCGTCAGGAAATAGACGACCATGCCGAGCGGCGGCCACAGCAGCACGACAATGGGCGAAAATTGCATGGCGCCGAAATAGTCCGGCGCGTTGGGCAATACGGCGAGTGCGCAATATATCGCCACGACCGCGAACAATCCGATCAGCACCGAAACGAAATAGCCGGCAAGCATCATCAGGATGCGCTTCAAAACATGCTTAACCATGGCCATGCACCCCCGTGCCCTGCAACTGTTACGCGCACTCAGCCATCAAAGGCGGATCGGCGCAAGAGTGCATCCAGCAGTGCTTTGCGGCAAATCTTCAGGCGCCGCCGCATAGATGTTGTGAATCCGGCAAAACCCATGTGCCTTTTATCGTGAGGTCGACGCCGTAATAGACCCGCCCGCGCTCGTCGCCCTGCGGACAATCCCTCGGGATCGATATCAGGCACATGACGACAGGATCGCCGGCTTTCGAACTGGCAAGGCCAGGCTCCCGCTCGTAGGAAACCCCGGCGCCGCCATTGCTGAACCGCGCCAGGCTGCCGGCTTCAGGGCCGGCGGTTTCCAGCGGGTCGTCGCCGAGCCGCGTCGTCAGCGCGGTGATGTGGGTCAAGGCGCATTGGCCGATCGACGAGGGCAGGGGCTGGTCGAGACTGCCCGGATGGCGGGCCGCGGTGTCGAGCGCCTTCTTGCCGATCAGGGCGATGTTGTAGTCCTGCACCCAGGACGGCGCATTGCCGTAGGTCTGCAGCGCATTGTTCTGGGCGCTGACGATGCAGGCGGCATCCTGCCCACAGGCGTTCCTGTCGGCGATGAGCGCACGGGCGATCTTGCGCTTGTCGCCGCCAAAGGCTGGCTCGAAACCCGTAAAGGCCTCGGCCACCAAGGCATCAATTGCCGACAGTTGCGGGTCGGCACAGATCGCCTTTTCCACCGGCAGGCTGGCTTTGCGGCAGTCGAAGGACGGCCCGTCGGCACGCGCTGGACCAAGGCAGACCGCCCCGCCAGCAAGTGCGACGACAAGCGCAAACGAGTTGGCAATTCGATTGGAAGAAAGCATGGTCGCCCCGTTGTCCGACAACTGCCACCATTCTAGGCAAAAAACGCAGCGGACGGAATTGCCGAAGCGGTGTCGGTATCGGCGCTATTTCGGTTCGGCGGTCACGGGATCGAAGGTGATTTCGACTTTCGCCTTGTCGGCGGTGTAATAGGTGACGGTGTACCCTTCCTTGTCCCAGTCGACCTCCTTCACATAGCGAAAGCCGTCGCGCTGCTCGACCTTGGCGATGATTGCCGACAGTTTCTGGGCATTCGTCGGCGGCAGTGGGCTGTCATCCGCGGCAAAGGCCGTCGAGCCGGCCAGAAGAACGACGACACCGGTCGCCAGAACAAGATTTCGCATGATTACCCTCATTTCACGTTGGCATGAACCGCACCGGAAACTCGCAGGCAGCACAGTTTGTTCCGAGAGCTGACATCGCGCAGCTTCCGTGAAGCCCTGGATCGCCGCGCTCAGAGCGACGGCACGCCAATATTTGCGCCAACCGCCGGCCAACCATGAGTGCTGCCACGGCCCGCGCTGGACAACCCGATGGTGGTAGAGCTTTGCCCAAGACCCTGCTAGACTTCTGGTCCTGGCGGGGTGGCATGGCGCGCCAACCCCGCCGGAATCTTCATCTCTCAGCGCGCGGCGAAGTGTTTCAGGAACGGGTCGTCGCCTGTGCTGGACCAGAACCAGAAAGGGAGCGGGGGCTCGAACATGGCTGTACGGAACTACACCCGTCAGCTGGCGACAATCATTTCTATCGATGCCGTCGGGTTCTCCCGGCTGATGGGCATCGACGACGAGTCTGCTGTCGCGGCATTCGAGGAACGGCGCGACATCATCGCCGACAGCTGTGGCACATTTGGCGGCCGCACGTTCGGCGACGCCGGCGACAGCATCATGGCCGAGTTCGGCAATCCGATCGAGGCGTTGCGCGCGGCCTTTGATTTCCAGGGCCGCATCGTCGCCCTCAACGCCGAGGTTGCCGACGACATGCGCATGCCGTTTCGGGCCGGCATCAACACCGGCGACGTCATCGTGCGTGGTGGACGCCTCTACGGCGACGACGTCAACATCGCCGCGAGAATCCAGGAATTCGCGCCGGGCGACGGTCTCGCCGTTTCGGAGACGACCTGGCACCATGTGAAGGACAAGACGGCGGCCGAATTCACCGATCTCGGCGAATTCATGCTGAAGAACATCGCCTTGCCGGTGCGCGTTCTGATCGCCGGCCGCAGTGGCAACGGATCCTCGCCGGCGGCGTCGTTCGCCGCCATTCCCCAGGCCAATGCGCAGCAGAAGCTGTCGTCCAAGGGGCCGCCGGCGATCGCCGTCCTGCCCTTCCACGCCGATGGCGGCGAGCATGAAATCGGCTACATGGCCGACGGCATCGCCGAGGACATCATCTATGGTCTTTCCAACACCAGATGGCTCTCGGTCATCGCCAAGGGCTCCAGCTTCCAGTTCCGCGACGACACGCTGGGCACGCGGGTGATCGGCAACGCGCTCGGCGCGCGCTACATCGTCAGCGGCACGCTGATGCGCAATGGTGGCCAGATCCGCCTCAACACCTCGCTGGCCGACGCGTCCAACGGGCGGCTGGTGTGGTCGCAGCGCTTCGATCGCGATCTGGTCGACATCTTCAACCTGCGCGACCAGATCGGCGCTGAGATCGTTTCGATCCTCGACAAGGAGGTCGACCGGGCGGAACAGGCACGCACCTTCCAGGTTCCCTGGGAAAGCCTGGAGACCTGGCAACTGGTGCGACGGGGCCGCTGGCACATGAACCGGCGCACCCGCGGCGACACCGAAACCGCACTCGAGTTCTTCCAGAAGGCCTACCGCGAGGACGCCAACTCGAGCGCCGTGCTCAACGAACTGGCGTGGTGGTATTTCTGGCGGGCATGGCTGCGTTTCGGCGACAGCGACGATTTGAACAAGGTCGAGCAGTTTGCCCGCAAGGCGTTGCTGGTGGACAGCCTGGATGCGCGCCCGCACGCCCATCTCGGCGCCGTCGACATCATGCGCGGCGAACCGCGGTCGGCCGTCGACCATCTCGAGGAAGCGATCCACATCAATCCGAGCTTTGCCTTCGCGCGCTCGGCCATGGGCAGCGCCCAGCTGCTGCTCGGCAATGCCGCGACCGCGATACCGTTCTTTCTCGATACCGAGCGATTGAGCCCGTTCGACCTCTACCGCTTCCACAATCTGGGGGAACTGACGGCGGCCTATTGTTTGGTCGAGAACTGGCCGGCGGCGATCGCTGCCGCTGACCGCTCGCTCAACCTGTCTCCCGGCTATTTCTATTCCAGGTTCCTGAAGATCGGCGCGCTGATGCGAAGCGGCCGGCCGGAACAGGCGCGGCGCGAGATGACCATTTTCACCACCCGGCATCCCGATTTTTCAGAACAGCGTGTGCGCTGGATACCGTTCACCGACAAGGCCGCGAACGAGTTCCTCGTCGCCAATTTCCAACTGGCCAAATGAACATGGCGTCAGTGCTGGCTGGAACATGGACCAACTGTGAAAAGATTCACATACGTGCAGCCGATGCAAACCTAGGCGTTGAACGGCCGGCATCGCAATGACGTGGATGGCCGGGGGGCTTGAACGCGCATGACCAAACTGAAGTATTTCGACGCTATTCGCGCGGCCCAGAAAAACCAGCGCCCGCTGTCGGAAATGCCGCCCTTCGATCTCGGCCGGATCCGGAAGACAGGGCTGATTGCGCGCGTCGTCGGGTCTCTGGCCGAAGACCCCCGCTGGGCGCTTTCCTTGTTGCGGCGTTTCCGGCCGACCGGCAAACTTTTCGGCGTTCTCGTGGTCACCAAGAACGCCGATGTCCGCGACATATTGGAGCGCGGCGACGAATTCCAGACCCCATACGGCCCGGAAATGACCGAGCTTGCCCGGGGATCCAACTTCATCCTCGGCATGCAGGACGGCGCCGACTACCGGCGCATGAAATCGTCGGTGCTGAGTGCATTCCCGCCGGCCGAGGTCGAAGCCGCCGTCAGGCCGATCGCGGCGCGTCATTCGCAAGAGATCATGACGCGCGCCAGCCCCGGCTTCGATGCGATCTCCAGGTTGATGAAGATCGTCCCGGTGCACATCTGTCGAGATTATTTCGGCGTCGAGATCGACGATGAATCCGAATTCGCCGACTGGGCGATCGCGCTGAGTGCGCTGTTCTTTTCGGACCCGACGGCGAGCCCCGTCATGCGCGAACTCGCGGTGGTGGCGGGCGACCGTCTTCTCAAAGTCATCGATCGCTCCATCCAGTCGGCCAGGGACCGGGGCTTGAAGGCCGAGCAACCGCTGGCGAGGCTGGTTGTCCAGATGGATCAGGGCCGCCTGTCGCGGGACGACCTCAATTCGATCATGCTGGGCATGATCGCCGGCTTCGTCCCGACCAATGTGCTGGCCGCCGGCAATTGCCTCGACGTGATCCTGTCGCGGCCCGACGCACGGCAGGCTATCGATGCGGCATTGGCCGAAAACGATACCGCCAAGCTCGACAGGGCCGTCCTTGAAGCCATGCGCTTCAAGCCGATCTGGGTCGGCCCCTGGCGCTACACGGCCCGCGACGCGATCATCGGCAAGGGTACGCGCCGCGAGCGCCTGGTGAAGGCCGGCACGGTGGTGATGCCGGCGACGCTGTCGGCGATGTTCGATGCCGACGCCGTGCAGAACCCGGACCAGTTCGACACATCGCGCCCGTATCGCGACTACATGGTGTTCGGCCACGGTATTCATCAGTGCATCGGCGCCGAGATTGCCAGGATCCAGATCGGCGAAAGCCTGCGCGCCCTGTTCCAGAAGCAGGGCGTGCGCCGCATGCCCGGCAAGGCCGGGCGGATGACCCGCATCGGCGCCTATCCCGAAACCCTCAAGGTCGATTTCGAACGGGCAGAACTCTGCCGCACCGTAACGCAGTCTATGGTGACGGTGGTCTGCTCGGTCACCCGATCCGCGTCGCTGGATGCTGTCCGCGACAAGGTTGCCAGCCTCGGCAACCCGGCCGTCGAAGATATCCGCACCGCGCTCGATATTGCCGGCACCGTCCACTTCACCAGCCTGACCGTGGTCGGCACCGGCGAGATCAGCGCTGATTCCGGTCAGGAAAAAGGAGCTCTGGTTCTCGAGATGTCCGGTGACGGCAGCATCGACGATGTCATCGATGCGGTCACGCACGCCATCGGGCACCGGCTGCGGCCGATCTTCAAGGATGTCTGCGATCTGCCCGATGGCGGCGCATTGAACGATTTCCTGCGCAAGCACAATGTCGACATATCGCCGTCCTTCGGCAGCAATGCCGGACTGGTGTTTTCGGGCACGCCGGGGCACTCGGTCCAGCGTATCAAGGCCGAGCAGCAGCTTTTCGAAGCCGTGCGCGACATCGTCGAGCGGCCACGCAAAGGCGCCGGCAACGCTCCTGCCGTGCTCGCTGAAGTTCGCCAGCATGTCCAGTCATTAGAGACGTTTGCCTGGGCGTTCGAGCCGGCCGAGAGCCTGCTGGAAAAGCCGCCGGGTCATTGGGGCCGTGCTCTGATGACGACGTTGCTGGTACCACCGGTCTTCGTCACGGTGGCGATCATCTGGGCTGCTTGCTGGTACATGACCTACAGTGTGGTGTTCGGCAGATCTATCGACATCAGTTCCCAGGAAATCTCCTTCACCGCTATAGCCGTGGCAATCACCTCACTTCTGTTGTCGGGACTTGGAGTGTTGGTGGCAGCGGCGCTGCTGGCGTTTTCGTGCTTGCTGGCGCTGCGACGCCGCGAGGACAGGGATCGGCCGGAAAGCACATCGATCGGCATATCTGAATTGAACGCGATACTCGTCAAGGAGGGCCACGCGGCACAGAACCATCTGACTGCGATTTCGACGATGAAGGCCGGCATTCTGCGGCGGCTGGCGCTCAGGTTTTCTTTCTACCTGATCTCGATAGCTGCCCAGAAGGTATTCAAGCCAGGCTTCCTCAACACCATCAACACCATCCATTTCGCCCGCTGGATACTGCTGCCCGGCTCCAACCGATTGATGTTCTTCTCCAACTACGGCGGCAGCTGGGAAAGCTATCTTGAGGACTTCATCGCCAAGGCGTCCGCTGGCCTGACCGGCGTGTGGAGCAACACCGTGGGCTATCCACGCACACGATGGCTGTTCCTGGACGGCGCGCGCGACGGCGATCGTTTCAAGCGCTGGGCGCGGCGCCAGCAGGTGCCGACCCTGTTCTGGTACTCCGCCTATCCCCAAATCAACACAGAGCGCATCCGGATCAATTCCCGGGTCAGGCGCGGCATTGCTTCCGCCGTCGGCAACGAGGCGCGCGACTGGCTGAGCTTGTTCGGTTCGCTACGGCGCCCGGCGAGCGAAACAACCACCGTTCAAAAGACCACTTCGCTGCTGGCCAATATCAGCTCTGCCTTTCCGGCGCCTCTCGAGCAGCAGCTGGAAACCGGCGAGATCCAGTCCATCTTCTTCGGCCCGCTCGGCCCGCTCGCTTATTCGCATATGCTTGCGATCCGGGTGCCGGACAAGTTGCCGGCGCCCAAGCGCAGAGCCTGGCTCGATTTCGTTGTCGAGCAGACGAGTTTCGGCGAAGGCAGGCCCGCCGGGCGCGCTATGATAGTCGCCTTTGGTCCCGGTGGCCTGCGGCAGTTTGGGCTCGACGAGGGTGTGGAGGGCGATCCACTGGAAACATTTCCGATCGCCTTTCGCCATGGCATGGGCAATCCCGAGCGTGGGCGCATACTGGACGACCGAGGCCGCGACGGCCCGGACGAATGGGAGTGGGGGTCGTTGGAGAACCCTGTGGACCTGGTCATCGTCTGCTATGCTGAAGACCCGGGACGGTTGAAGACCGAGATTGCCACCGTGAGACGAAAGACGACCGGTGCAGGCATGAAGGTCGTCGCCGAACTGCCGCTCGCCGTAAACCGGGGTCCGACCGACACGAAGACGAAATCGTCCGACGGGGCAAAGCGTGACGATCGGTCGGAACGTGGGCCAGCCTACGAGCATTTCGGTTTCGCGGACGGGATTTCGCAGCCGATTGTCCGGGGCACGACCCGCGCCAGCAGGGGCGCCGCGCCCATGCATCTGGTCGCGCCCGGCGAGTTCCTGTTCGGCTATCGTGATGAGCATGGGTTCTATCCAGCCTCGCCCTCGGTAAGCGCATCACGCGATCGGACCGGAATCCTTTCTCAGGTGCGCCGTAGCCGGCTGATTCCGGGCCTGCCGCCACCGCCGCGCGATTTCGGGCGCAACGGTTCATTCCTGGTTATTCGCCAGTTCGAGCAGCACGTCGACGTCTTCAACAACTACTGCAAAAAGGCTGCAGCCTTGGTCGCGAGCCAACTCGGCAACCAAGCCATCACGCAAGACTGGATTGCCGCCAAGATGCTCGGCCGCTGGCAGAACGGTAGCTCGCTGGTGCGCAACCCCGATCATCCGGGACGCGTCATCGACAACAACTTCGCGGCTGGCGCCGAGGATCCGCAAGGCCATCGCTGCCCGCTTGGTGCCCACATTCGCCGTTCCAACCCACGCGACTCGCTGGGTGAGGACCGCGATACGCAGATCAATATCGGCAAGCGCCATCGTATCCTGCGGGTCGGCCGTACCTATGAGAAGCAGGACGGCAAGAATGGCAAGGTCGAAAAAGGGCTGCTGTTCATGTGCCTCAACGCCGACATAGAGCGCCAGTACGAATTCATTCAGCAGACCTGGGTTTCGTCGGCCACGTTCCAGGGCCTCGTCGCTGAAAAGGACCCGACGATTGGTTCGCGCAGCGGTGATGGCAGGTTCACCATTCCGTCATGGGAAAAGGTCACGACGCTCCGTGACATGCCGCAATTCGTCACCACCAAGGGTGGTGGATACTTCTTCATGCCCAGCCGCTCGGCGCTGCGCTACCTGATTTCGCGGCTCTGAGTCTTGGCCGGGGCTGATTCGGGATCGGCGTCAGTCGTCGTCCTGCGATTCGGCGATATGGCGCAGCGCCCCGGTGTCGGTGATGCGCAGGCCGCCGCGTTTGATGGCAATGAACGAGCGGTTGCGCCAGTCGTTGAGCGTCTTGTTGACGGACTCGCGCGTGGCGCCGAGGAACTCTCCGAGTTCCGATTGCGAGATCGGGATCCAGCCGGCGCTGTCGGCCATCACCTTGGCCAGGAAGACCAGGCGTTTGGCGAGCCTCGCCTCGATGCCGAAGAAGGCCTGGTCGCCGAGTTCGCCGCTGACCCAGCGCAGCCGGGCGCACAGAAGTTCGATCATCGCGCGTGCCAGCGGTGGATTTCTCTCAATGCGATCAAAGAGTTGTGTCCTGCTGAGCGAAACCAGCTCGCAAGCGGTCAGGCAGATTGCGGTGGCGGTGCGTGGCCGCCCGTCAAGCGCGCCGATCTCGCCGACGAGGCTGCGCGACAGCTCGATATTGGCCACCAGCTTCTGCCCGCCAGGCGAATAGATCGAGATTTCCACCGTGCCGCTCATCACCCCGTAGATCCGGTCGGCGGCATCTTCCTGGACGAACAGATGCTGGCCGGCGGCGTAGCGCTCGACCTTGCAGCCGCTGAACAGGATATCGAACAGCTTTGGATCGATGCGTGCCAGGCGCGGCAGATCGTTTCTGTCGTTTGGGCCGCCAAAAGCCATGTTCCAAATTCCCAATTGCCGCAATCGGCGAAGTTTAAGGGCCGAAGTCTAAGGCAAGAGTGCACCGCGTCAAAGGCCGGCGTTCATCCCTTGCGATTACGCCTTGTAAAGGCTTGGCGCAGTGGTCGCGCCCAGTGCCTGGCTCGTGCCGGGCGGAAAGCCGCCTGCACGCGCGGCGAGAGGAGCCGCGCGTGCAGGCGCCAACTGATAAAAATGGATAGGTGATAAAATTTCTGTAAAACCGAGCGGCCGCAATGGCCCTTCCACCCGTTGCGATAGGTGGGCGCAAACAGCGTGAGCGTCTGTGACGGAGATCACATACGGCATCGCTGAAATAATGCGAGCGTCATACATCGCGCGAGCGACTGCGGCAAAGAGACATGCCGACGTTGCACTCCGGTCATCTTCGACGCGAGTTGATTTGTTTCCTTGCCTGCCAATCAGAATTGCACCAGTCTAAAATGGGGCAATACAGTTCTTTACTTCGACAGAACCTTTGAGGGCGACTATGCCGGTCAGCAGAGAGCAGCGAATCCGTCAATATCTCGATCTCGTCACCGGGGGCGAGGGGACTGAATCGGTCCTCGGCAACATGGAGACGATGGCAGGCGGCGGCCTGGAATCCCTTGCGCCTGCGGAAGCCGGCAAGACGGAGGCGGCGTTTGAATCGGCGCGCGCTGGCCTGGAGAGCCTCGCGCGGGGCGCCGAAGTCGCGCCCGAGCAGCTTTCCGATCTGGAAGCCATAATCATCCCGGAGTTGCGGCCGGTCTATGACATCAAGGATGGCACCTTTACGACGCTGACTTTCGACGGCGCTCCGACACCTGGCCATTCGCTGTGGACGAAGCTTACCAGCGAGGCCGCATTGAAGCAGCGCATCGAAGCCGCCCTGCCGGCGATCGGGCGTATCGAACTGTTGTGGAACACCAATATCCCTTACGGCGGCACGGGCTTCGTCGTCGGCCGCAACCTGTTGATGACCAATCGTCATGTGGCGCAGATATTTGCGGACGGCCTTGGCGACCGCAATCTGCAATTCATCAACGGCCGCGCCGCCGGCATCGACTTCAAGCGCGATTCGGCGGCGGGAAACGTCTTCAAGATCCGCAATGTCCGGATGATCCATCCCTATTGGGACATGGCGATCCTCGAAGTCGAAGGCCTGCCCGACAACATCACGCCGCTGTCGCTCGCGGTCGCCGACGCGCGCGATATGCTGCGCCAGGAAGTCGTCGCCATCGGCTATCCCGCGTTCGACAATCGCAACGCGGTCGATGTCCAGAACGAGCTCATGCGCAATCGTTTCCAGGTCAAGCGCCTGCAACCGGGCATGCTGCAGGGCGGCTTCGATACGGAGAGTTTCGGCAAGATCGTCAGCGCGGCGACACATGATTGCTCGACCACTGGCGGCAACTCCGGCACCGCCATGATCAACCTCGCCACCGGCGAGGTCGTGGCGCTGCATTTCGCCGGCCGCTATCTCGAGCGTAACTACGCCGTGCCGACCGGCGCGCTGGCCAAGGACCAGCGTGTCGTCGACCTCGGCCTCAATTTCGCCGGCGCCGCCAGCGGCGGCCCCAACGATTGGGGCGCATGGTGGAACAAGACGGACAGTGGGTCGCCGGCCGAGGGCGTAAACCTGGTTGAAGCCGGCGGCGTCAAGCAGATCCCGGGCGTCGCCACCCAGACGCCTTCATCGGCAGGCGTCGTCGTTTCGCCAGGCGGCAGCGTCACCTTCGAAGTGCCGTTGCGCATCACCGTCTCGCTCGGCGCAACGCCTGCCCATGAAGCGGTCACCGAATCGGTCGAACTGGAAGCGGCCAAGCCGACCCCTCCAGGCGGCGCATTCGTTCCCAAAACGGTTGCCGACTATGCCGGCTATAAGGGCTACGACGAGAAATTTCTCTCTGGCGGCACCAAACTCGCGCCGGTCGTTGTGCCCATGCCTGAGGCCACCGACCTCTCCGTGCTGGCGCCGCTCAAGGCCGGCGGCACGCAACTCGACTACCAGAATTTTTCGCTCAAGATGCACGCCAAGCGGCGGCTGGCGCTGTTCACCGCCTCCAACGTCACCGAGGAGAGCAATCTGCGCGAGCCGGAAAAGGGCCGCAACTATTCGCGCGGCGGCCTGTTCAGCGAGCGCTGGTTTCCGGATCTGCGGCTCGACGACAAGTACCAGATCCCCGACGTCTTCTACACCCAGGATCAGGGCGCCTTCGACAAGGGTCATATCGTCAGGCGCGATGACGTGGCCTGGGGCAGCACCTTCGAGCTGCTGCTCAGGGGCAATGTCTGCTCCTTCCATGTCACCAACTGCTCGCCCCAGGTCGAAGGCTACAACCGCTCCGACAGCGGCGAGAAGAACTGGGGCGATCTTGAGAACCACGTCCTGTCGGAGGCGGCGAGCGAGCGGCTTTGCGTCTTCGCCGGGCCGGTCCTCGCCAAAGACGACCGGACCTTTGCCGGCAAGGGTCCCAAAGGCACCAGTCTTCGCGCCCCGGTGCCGCGCCGCTTCTGGAAGGTGGTGGTCGCCCGCGTCAGTGACGGCATCGCCAGTTACGGCTTCGTGCTCGAACAGGATCTGTCGGACACGCAGCTGGAGTTTGCCGTCTCCGACGAGTTCATCGGCGCAATGTACCCGCTCTCCGAAATCTCCGAAATGACCGGCGTCAGCTTCGACCAATCGTTGATCGATGCCGACCAGTACGAAACGGTTCGCGGCACCGAAATTGCGATGCGGGCGGGATCACGCAAGCGGAAGAAGAAGGCTTAGGGTCGGAGGGAATCCCATGACCGAATGGACGCAATCCGAACTGAACAGTCTCAACCGCATCCTCGCCAACCTCTACCCGATGATCGGCGACGGCGTGCGTGTTGCCAAAGGTGTCGGTCTTTCGACGGCCCAGATCGCCTTTGACAACAAGGCGATCAACAACTGGTTTGCGATTGTCCAGCGCGCAAAGCAGGAGACCAGGGCCGACGACCTCGTCGCCTTTGCACTCGAAGAGAATCCCGGCGACCAGGCACTGCTGCAGGCAAAGCAGCACGCCCCGCCTCCGCCGGTCGAAGGCCCCGCGACCGCCAATTGGAGCGGCGCGACGGCGCCGGCCCAGCTCGAAAAAATCCTTGGCGACAAGAGTACGCTGGTGCCGATCAGCTATCTGGAACTTGGCCTCATCAGGGCAAGATCGGTGGTGCGCATCAAGCGTGCGGATGGCAGCTCCGGCACCGGCTTCATGACCACCGGCGGGATACTGATCACCAACAACCATGTCTTGCCTGACGGCGCTTCATTGGCGGGCACGGTGGTCCAGTTCAACTATCAGCGCACCGTTGCCGGGCTCGACGCGCCGCTCGACCAGTTCGACATCGACATCGCCGTGCCTCTTCGTACCTCCAAGGACAATGATTGGTCCGCCGTCCGCATCAAGGGCGATGCCTCCAAATGGGGCGAGTTGGAATTGAAACCCATGACCGTCAAGGCCGGCGACCATGTCAACATCATCCAGCATCCCGGCGGTGCGCAGAAACAGATTTCGTTCGTCGCCAATGTCGTGGCCTTCGTCGGCGGCGGCCGCGTCCAGTATCTCACCGACACACTGCCGGGTTCGTCGGGCTCGCCGGTCTTCGACACCGACTGGAACCTGATTGCGCTGCATCACAGCGGAGGCTGGCTCACCGAGCCCAACGCGCCTACCAAAAGCACATATTATCGCAACGAAGGCATTGCGATCGACACCATCATCCAAGACCTCGCGGCCAAGCCTGTGTAGATGGTGAGCTATGCAGAACGATGGCGCAGCTCGATGCGCGGCGATTTGGGACTACGGCATGTAAATTTTTTCGGATGTGACGGTTTATAACGCCACACACCAAACACCAGGGAGTTCAGAGATCAGCGCCTATTTCGACCTCAGGCTTCAACTGGCTGATCTCTACCCATTGCCTCCCGATTGGTTGCAGGTAACCAAGGACGCTGGGATCGTCGCTGGCGCCATCAACCTCCAGGGCGCGGCGCTCACAGTCTGGTTCAACATCCTCGACTATGCCTTGACCAAGAAGCTGTCGCAGCCGCTGATGAACACTGTCGTTCGGCAAAATCCGCAATGCGCCGCAATATGCAAAGCCTATCTGGATGAACTTGCCGCGGGCGAGAAACCGACGCCCGAACTGCCTGGCCTGACCACGGACGATCGGGTCAACACCGCGCTCGCAGGCTTCAACGCCGTCAACCAGCAGCCCAAGGACATTCAGGCGCAACTCGCCGCTGGCGATGGCCTCACCACCGTCGCCAGCCAGATCGATGTCCTCAAGACCTACAAGGACCTGCATGACCACCTGCAAAGCTTCCAATATGGCATCGGCAGCTTCCAGACCTTGCTGGTCGCCGCCCGCGACATGGGGGCCGACCTGGAACAGGTCCGCGTCCTGCGCAATTTCCTCAAAATATTGAAGCTCTTCTGTGTCTCGATCGGAGAGTCGGTCATGGAGCTGCCGGCGGGGCCGGCGCTTCACGATATCGAGCAGGCCTGGCTCGACGACCTCAAGGCGGCTGCGATCAAGTTGCAGGCTGCCATCGATAACAAGTCTCCGGACGCCTACGACGCGCTGTTTGACGTGCGCACCGTGCTGCGCGTCGTGCCTTCGCGGCTCAACCAGCAGATTTTCGTTACCGCGAAGAATCTGCCGTTCGGGCTTCTTGCCACCGGTCTCGACACGATAGCCGGCAAGCTTCCAGCAGGTGCCCCGGATGTTCCTTTGATAAAGGCTGCGCATGATGCGATCATGGTGCTGTCGTCGACCATCTATGCGCGCGTCGTCGAGCATAAGCTCTGGCAGGACGTCGACAACAAGCTGGCCAGCCTCACCGACATGATCGAGCCGATAGAAGAGGGCGCCGCGGCGGACAAGTCGCTGCCGTTCCAGTTTTCGCCGCTGTGGCGAAACCTGGAAGTGAAGGTCAAGGTTCTTGCCGATCTCGATCCCAATGGCGCCTGGCGAACGACGCTCGTCGACTACTCCACCGACGTCAACGACCAGCTATCGCGCGAGACCGTCGATACCGCCTTCATTCTTGCCTTCGAAGCCTATCGGGACGAGGCCCAGCAACGCTTCGTCCAGGTCGATCTGGCGCTGAAAACGGAATGCGCCTCGATCGTCCGCGTCAGCACGCCTTTGCATAAGATCATTGAGGACCTGGGGCCATGAGCGATGAACTTGCGACAGGCACGGAGACCGAAACTCCGGCCGATTTTATTTCGCTGAGCGACATCCGGATCGCACATCTCGAGCTGATGCGCATCGCCAGCAGCAATGAAGCCGTCGACCCATCGATGAGCCGCAGCGACAAGGCCGGCGCCGAGACGACGGAAGCCAGCATCGACAACACGGCCCCCGATGCGCAGGCCATCCGCGACTTCCTGGCCAAGGCACGGCGCGCCGGCAGCACCATCGCGCGGGAATCCGACCGGCGCGCGGCGCAGCGCATACTCGATTATTGGTCCGCCGAACTGGTCACGCGGCCGGGCATCACCTCAGCCGACGTCAGCCCGGCGCGGCTCGCGTCTTTCGCAGGTGGCGGTGGGCTCGAAACAACAGAGCCAATTGCCGTCGCGGTTGACTCCGAATCGGCATCGCGTGAAATCAACGATTCAGGAACGGTCGCCATCGCCGTTCCTGAATCAATGGCCGTCGCGACCAAAGACGGTGCCGAATCCGGCGACGGCTTCGCATCGGACGACGAACTGAGTTCGGACGAGCTGACCGAGCGCTTTCGCATTCGCGTGGCCGCCCAGGCGCGGCAATGGAAGAACACCGGCTATCCCGGCTATCTCCTGCGCGGCGAAGCGCTGAAGGAGGCGGCGGAGCTGCCGCAGGGGCCGGACATCGCCGAGTTCGTCGAGGCGAGCGCCAAGGCGGAGACCGACAGCCAGAAGCAGCGCGATCGCAGCAAGAATATATTGATCGCGCTGTTTGCCATCCTGGCCGCGATCCTTGGGGCAACCACCTATTTCGCCTACGTCCAGAGAAATGACGCTGTTGACGCGCGCAAGGATGCCGAGACGACGGCGAGTGAGGTCGCAAAGCTCAATGGAAAGCTTTCCACCGCCCTTGAAAAGACGGAAGACGCACGCCAGCGAGCCGAGGCTGCACTTGCCGTTGCCGAGAAGAAGGCGGAAGACGCCGCCAAGACGCTGGCCGAGCAGCAAGCCACGCAGGCCACTTTGCGATCCGCGATCTTGCTTGTGGTCGAACAGCTCAAACTCGGCAGCGTGTCCCTGGACAAGTTGGCGCCCGATTTGCGACAGGGGGTGCTGGTCGAGCTGGCCGGGCAGGTCAAAAGCGGCGAGGTCGCGCTCGACCAATTGCCGGCGCCGCTGCGCGCCGCGCTTGAACCGCTGCTTGGCAAAGACATAGACAAACAGCCTAACGTTCTTTCGGGATACAAGGTCGATTTCATAGGGGCCACGATCGGCTTGCCCAGGATAACCGACGACCTGGCCAACGACGCCGTGGCGCCGCCGCTTGATTACATCAACTACTCGCTGGTCATGGGCCGAACTCATCGCATGGCCATCTATTCGGCCGTCAACCTGGATCGGTCGCAGAGGTTGCCGCTGCAATTCACCGCCAGCAGACTGAAACCCGACAGCCGATTGTCGGTCGACTACCAGCCTCGTCCCAACTGGTACTTTCGCGCGGACCGGCCCTGGCTGGCGGCGCGATTTGCAAGTGCCAGCGACATCGCCTGGGGTCCGGAGTTCGCCGGCGATCCGGCAACGGCGGCGCTCAAGCTGGCGCAGTATGCCTCTTTCCTGCCAAACACGATGCCGCAGCCGCGTACTTTCTACGGCAGCCGATGGGTGCCGCTCGAAAACTGGGTTCGCTCGCAGCACAATCCGCTCGCCAATCGGGTGACCATCTTCAGTGGTCCTGTCTTCCGGCCCGCGGACCAGCCGGTCGACGGCGTGCCGGTCCCTTATGCCTATTGGAAGCTCGCGGTGTCCTCGGTGTCGGCGGCCGTGAAGGGAGAGGTGAGGGAGCCGGAATTTGAGGTCGATGCGTTCTTCATTCCAGCCGACGCTACGGGGGCGTTCAACGTCGAGCAGTATCGGCTCCCGGTTGCCGAGCTTGAAAGGCTCACGAGCCTCAATTTCGACCCTCTCATCGAATGGACGGATTCACTGAAGAACCGCGGCCCCAATGGAACCGCGGCCGACGAACTGGCGGCTCGCGTCAAGCTGCTCGACGGCGCAAATGATGCACTGCGCGGTGACCTGATTGCCGTCCTCGAAGACGCAGACCTTCCGGTGGTCGAACGGCAGAAGATCGTCGCGGCTCTCGTCGAGATGGCCGGCCTGCAAAGCATAAGCGGGCTGACACCGGCGGGGCGCCGCAACGTGCTTGAGACCCTGCTTGGGGTACCGCCTGAATTGTGGGAACGCCCGGACTGGCTGGCTGTGTTTGCCGGCGCGCGCCGGGCGGTTGCCGATCTCGCCCTTTCGGCAGCCGACGGCCAGACTGTTATCGGTGAGCAGGATCGCAACGCACTCAACACGCTGAAGGACCGGCTGCGTATCCAGCAGAGCCCACAGACGGTTTACGTCCAGTTCGCCGGCATGGCGCGCGAGGACGCCGGGGCGCTTTCCGCAAAAATGCGGGCCTTGGGCTGGGGCATTCCAAACCCTGGCGAAGAACGTGTCGCCGCTGCCGCCGGCAAGAACGAAGTTCGCTACAACCCCTACAACGACGCCGACCGTGGCGCCGCCGAACTGCTGGCCGCCGACCTCACGGTTGCCGCTGGCCGACTGGTGACAGCCCGTGCGGTGCCGATCATCAAGGCCAACACATTGGAGATATGGACCAGCATATAGAAACACTGAAGGCCCGAGCGGGGCGAAGACAAGGGCGCGTAAAAAAGCCGCGATGCGCCGCTCACTATCGTCGCGACAAATACGGGCTGTTCTCACTCCAGAGGTTTTTACATGCGCACGCGTCACGCCGTCATGCTTGCACTTTCCGCGCTTTGCATTCCAGCCGTCTCCATGCCGCTGCAGAAAGCCAACGCGCTGGAGCCTGAAAAATACACGGTCTATTGCGCCAACGATCACATCGAGGTTTCGTTCTGGGATCTCGAGCAGATGAAGGTGCGCAACGGCTCCGATGTCTGCCAGTTCCAGAGCTACACGAGCTACTCAAGCGCCTTGAACTTCGCGCAGAAGAATTTTGGTGGGGAAGGGGCGAGTTGCAGCTGCTAGGAGTGCTGGCTTGGAGTGCGCTGTTCAGGGAAAGAAAATGGTGGGCGATGCAGGGATTGAACCTGCGACCCCACCCGTGTGAAGGGTGTGCTCTCCCGCTGAGCTAATCGCCCGCTCGTTGCCCGAAGGCCAAGCGAGCCGCGATATAAGGGAGGCAGGGTTGTGAAGTCAAGGCGATGCGCCGGCCTTCTGTGCCTGAAATAGGCGAGGGCAGGCGCTGCCGCGCAATCGCCCGTTTCGCTCAGCCGGCCGCAGCTGCAATCAGCCGTTCCGCCAGGTCGAGCGTCAGCGCGTCGAAATGCGAAATCACCGCCGACGGCTCGAATTCTCTGACATGGCGGTCGGTGTAGCCGAAATCGACGGCGACCACCGGAATGCCGGCTGCCTTGGCGGTGTCGATGTCGGTCTGCGAATCGCCGACCATCAGCGCATGATGCGGATCGCCGCCGGCGAGCCGGATGGTCTCGGTCAGATGGCGCGGGTCGGGCTTGCGGAAGGCGAACGTGTCCTGGCCGGCGATCGCGGCGAAATGCTTTGTCAGGCCGAGCGCCCCGATCAGCGCTTTCGAATTCGCCTCATATTTGTTGGTGCAGATGGCGAGCAGATAGCCGGCCTTCTCGAAGCGGGCGATGGCTTCGACGACACCGGGGTAGGGGCGCGACTTGCCGGGGATGTTGAGTGTGTAGTGGTCGAGGAACACCTTCAGCAGCCTGTCGTGCTCCTCCACCGCCAGCGACTTCTGCTGCGCGGTATGCGCGCGCTCGATCATCACCCGTCCGCCCTGGCCGACAAAACGCCGGAAGCCGGCCTCGTCGACAGCGGCAAGCTCGCTGGCGGCAAGGCTGTGGTTGAGGCTGTCGAGCAGGTCCGGCGCCGTGTCGATCAGCGTCCCGTCGAGGTCGAACACGATGATCGGTTGGGTCATGGCCTGTCCTGTGGCTGATGCATTGCAGGCAGGCGATAGCGGCTGCGCTTCTTTCAGGCAAGCCGGTGCGAGCCAAAGTCTTTGACCCTGCGGGCAAAAGTGCTAGGAGCGCGCATCCAGAAAAATCAGAACCAAGCCAAATCCCCGGGGCGAGCATGGATGCGAGGCAGTTGAAAGTCGAGGCCGCGCGGGCTGCCCTTGCCCATGTCAGCGACGGCATGCGCATCGGCATCGGCACCGGGACGACGGCCGACGAATTCGTGCGGCTGCTGGCCGAAAAGATCGCCACCGGCTTGTCCGTCATCGGCGTGCCGACGTCGGAGCGCACTGCAGCCCTTTGCCGCGAACTTGGCGTGCCGCTGTCGACGCTTGAGGAAACGCCCGAGCTCGACCTTACCGTCGACGGCGCCGACGAGATCGACGCGGCGCTGACGCTGATCAAGGGAGGCGGCGGCGCGCTGCTGCGCGAGAAGATCGTCGCGGCGGCATCTCAGCGCATGATCGTCATTGCCGATCGCTCGAAGATGGTCGACACCCTTGGCCAGTTTCCCTTGCCGATCGAAGTCAACCGGTTCGGCCTGCGCGCCACCGAAATCGCGGTCGCGGCAGCGGCCAAAAGTCTCGGCCTTTCCGGCCCGGTTACATTGAGGATGACGGGGGGCCAGCCTTTTGTTACAGACGGCGGCCATTTTATCCTCGATGCATCTTTTGGCCGCATTCCGGATACAAGAGCGCTTTCGAATGCTCTCCATGCCATTCCTGGTGTGGTCGAGCATGGTCTTTTCATCGGGCTGGCGTCAGCGGCCATCATCGCCGGCGGCGACGGCATCCAAACCGTCCATGCCGCCCGAAAACCAGGGAGTTCTACCGATCATGATGTTGCATAACCGGGTTCGCAATCTTTGCGCCGTTCTGGCGGCTTCGGCCGTTTTCGCCTTCTCCTCCCCGGCGTTCTCGCAGGAGATCACGGAATCGCATCTGAAGGCGGCACGGGCGGCGGTCACGGCAATCCACGCGACCGACTCGTTCGACAACATCCTGCCGCAAGCGGCGGCCTCGCTCGAGCAGCAGCTTATCCAGAAGAACCCTGATATGCAGGAGCTGATCGGCAAGACCGTCAGCGAAAAGGCACTGGCGCTGGCCTCGCGCCGTGCCGATCTGGAGAAGGAAGCAGCGCTCGCCTATGCCAAGGTGTTCTCCGAGAAGGATCTCACCGACATCGCCGCCTTCTACAATTCCGATGCCGGCAAGAAGCTGCTCGACAACGGCCCCAACGTGACGCGCGAACTGGTCAAGGCCGCCGACATCTGGCAGAACGGCCTGGCGCGCGATCTCGCCCAGCAGGTCGGCGAAACGCTGGCAGCCGCCGCGAAGGCCGCTGCCCCGGCCGCGCCTGCGCCGGATAACGCAACTGCCCCCGCCGATGGCGCTGCACCTGCCGACGGCGATGCGCCCGCAGACGGTGACCAGCCGGAAGCGCCGAAGAACTAAGACGTCTGATTTCGCCACCGGCATCCTTGCCGCTGGACCAGAAAGCCCGGTGGAAACCGGGCTTTTCTTTTGGCTTCATGCAGCCTACCTGTCTCAAACATTTCTTGGGGCAAGGAACAGCAGCATGGCCGGCTACGACTACGATCTCTTCGTCATCGGCGGCGGCTCCGGCGGGGTGAGGGCGGCGCGCGTGGCGGCAGCGCTCGGCAAGCGTGTCGGCATCGCCGAGGAATACCGCTATGGCGGCACCTGCGTCATCCGTGGCTGCGTGCCGAAAAAACTCTATGTCTATGCCTCGCAATTTCCCGAGCATTTTGCCGACGCCGCCGGCTATGGCTGGACGGTGCCCGAGGCGAGCTTCGACTGGCCGACGCTGGTCGCCAACAAGGACCGCGAGATTGCCCGTCTGGAAGCGATCTACGAAAAGAACGTGAAAGGCGCCGGCGGCGAGACGTTCCACTCGCGCGCCATGCTGGTCGACCCGCATGTCGTGCATCTCCTGGGCGATGACCGCACCGTCACCGCCGACCAGATCCTGATCGCCACCGGCGGCCGGCCGGCGCCGCACCCGGCGCTGCCCGGTCACGAGCATTGCATCTTTTCCAATGAGGTTTTCGACCTCAAGCAACTGCCGAAGGCGATCATGATCGAGGGCGGCGGCTACATCGCCGTCGAATTCGCCAATATCTTCCGTGGCTTGGGCGTCGACACCACGCTGGTCTATCGCGGCAAGGAGATACTGTCGCGCTTCGACATGGACCTGCGGCGCATGCTGCACGAGACCATGGAAAAGAAGGGGATCAAGATTCTCTGCCACGCCGTGTCGGAATGGGTCCGCAAGCGGCCGGACGGCAGGCTGGATGCGTTGGTCACCGGCGGCAAGGTGCTGACAGTCGACCAGGTCATGCTCGCCATCGGCCGCCTCCCCAACACCGAGAATATGGGCCTGGAAAGCGTCGGCATCGAACTCGGCAAAACCGGCGCCATCGTTGTCGACGAATATTCCCGCACCAACATCGACAACATCTGGGCGATCGGCGACGTCACCAACCGCGTGCAGTTGACACCGGTGGCGATCCACGAGGCCATGTGTTTCATCGAGACCGCATTCAAAGGCAATCCGACCGCGCCCGACCACGACACCATCCCGACCGCCGTCTTCTCACAGCCGGAGATCGGCACCGTCGGGCTGTCCGAGGACGATGCCGTCAAGCGCTACTCCGATATCGAAATCTACCGCGCCACATTCCGGCCGATGCGGCACACGCTGTCGGGCCGCGACGAAAGGATGCTGACGAAGCTGGTGGTCGATGGCGCCACGCGAAAAGTGCTCGGCGCGCACATCCTCGGGCCGGACGCCGGCGAGATGGCGCAGTTGCTCGGCATTCCGCTGAAGGCCGGCGTCACCAAGGATGATTTCGACCGCACCATGGCCGTCCACCCGACGGCAGCGGAGGAACTGGTCACCATGTACAAGCCTACCTACCGCGTGAAGAACGGCGTGCGGGTCGATTGACGCCCGCGCGCTCGATCTTGAAGAACCCCCCATGGCAGCCGCTGTTGCCACCGAGATGGGAGCCTGAAGCTTATTACAACAAAGTGCCGCGCAGGATGACCAGCGCCACCGAGAAATAGATCACCAGGCCGGTGACATCGACCAGCGTGGCGACGAACGGCGCCGAGGCGCTCGCCGGATCGAAGCCGATCCGTTTCAGCGCGAACGGCAGCATCGACCCCGACAGCGAGCCGAAGGTGACGATGCCGACGAGTGCTGCCCCCACGGTCGCCGCGATCAGCGGCCAATGCGGCCCATAATCGTAGAAGCCCATATATTGCCAGAGCGCGATGCGGCAGATGCCGACCACGCCAAGCATGGCGCCGAGCACGAAGCCGGTGGGCAATTCGCGCAACGCCACCCGCCACCAGTCGCGAAGGCCGATCTCGCGCAGCGCCAGCGCGCGAATGACGAGCGAGGTCGCCTGCGAACCGGAATTGCCGCCCGAGCTCATGATCAGCGGGATGAACAGAGTGAGCACGATCGCTTTTTGCAGTTCGCCTTCATAGCTTTGCATGGCATTGGCGGTCAGCATCTCCGAGATGAACAGCGCGCACAGCCAGCCGCCGCGCTTCTTGATCATGGCGAGAAAGCTCATCTTCATGTAGGGCTCGTCGAGCGCCTCCATGCCGCCGAAACGATGCGCGTCCTCGGTCGTCTCCTCGATCATGGTGTCGATGATGTCGTCGATGGTGACGATGCCGAGGATCTTGCCATGGTCGACGACGGGAACCGCGAGCAGGTCATATTTGGAGATCGTCTGCGCCAGTGTCTCGCGATCGGTCAGCGGCGTCACCGTCACCGGGGCGCGATCCGGCGCCACCGACAGGATCGGATCGTCCGGCTCGCCGGTGATCAGCCGGCGCAGGCCGGTCGAGCGCACCAGCACATGCGTGTCTGGATCGACGATGTAGATGGCGTAGACGGTCTCCCGCGTCCGCTCCACCTTGCGGATGTAGTCGAGCGTGCGCCCGACGGACCAGTCCGACGGCACGCTGACGAATTCGGTCGTCATGATCGAGGCGGCGCTGCCTTCGGGATAGCCGAGAATGGAAAGCAGCGTTGCCCGCAGCGGCGGGACCAACCCGCCGAGCAGCTCGGAGCGCGTCGGCTCATCCAGCTCTCGCAGGATATCGGCGGCGCGGTCGACCGACATGGCGGTCAGCAGCTTGCACGCCTTGGCGCGCGGCAGCGCCTCGGCCAGATCGGAGGCGCCGTCGAGTTCAGGCTGGTCGAAGATCTCGACCAGCCGCTCGAACGGCATTTCGCAAAGCAGTTCTATCGCGGTATCGCGAGCTTCCCGGTTCAGGGCCTCGACGACATCGGCGACGTGATCATTGGCAAGGATACGCGCGATAGCGACGGCATCGTCGCCCGCTACGACGGGGGTAAATTCGTTCATGGCTCACTCCTTGCCGTCCGGCGGGACGTGAGCCGTTAGAGGTCACATCGAGGCGGACGGCGGTTGCGTTCGACTACTGTCGCCAGGCATGGCGCGGTGACCTTTCTGCTCGCAGGTTCGAGTTGGAATTCAGCGAGCGGGCGCAACATAGGAGCGCATCTTGGCGAGTCAATCGCGGGGGTGGCGGAAAACAGCCGGGAGCCGGCCCAATCGCGAGACTGTGATGATTATTGAAGGGGGAGGGAGCGAGTGCCCCGCCGCCAGTGGCGGAACGCGCTTCGGCGTGGCTGCTATTTCTGCTTCAGCCGGCGTGAAAAACGCATCCATTTGTCCTCGACCGGCCGCGGCTGCGTAAGGATGGTGGTGAGCTCGCGCGGAAAGTTCGGAACAAGCGGCCTCTTGGTGGCGACGCCGTCGGCGATCGCGACCACGCTATGGTAGAATTCCTCGCCCGAGGCCGAACGTGGCGGCACCGCCTCATGCATGATGCTGATCACCGTGACATCGGGACAGTTGTCCTTGATGGCCTGGTGGAAGGCGATCTTGCCATCCGGATCGAGCGCGCCGGTCGCTTCGTCGAGGAACAACAGTCCCGGTTGCTGCAGCACGATGCGGGCCACAACCAGCTTCTGCTTCTGGCCGCCGGACAGCAGCTGGTCCCAGATCTTTCCCTCGCGGCTTTCATCGGCCATGTGTTCGATGAAATCGCCAAGGCCGGCCTTGTGCAGGGCTGCCGCGACCTGCGCATCGCCATAGTCGTCCTCGGAGCCGGGCAGGCACACCAGCTGCTTCAGCGACACCTGCTGCAGCTTGACCTCCTGGGCGGCATAGAAGCTCCTCACACCGTCAGGGAAGACGATGGTGCCGCGGCCATAAGGCCACAAGCCGTTGATCGCCTTGATCAGCGAAGTCTTGCCGCAGCCGGACTCACCCCTAAGGAACGCCCACTCGCCGCGCCGGAAGCGCAGATTGGCAGCACTCAGGAATGGCGTGGCGTCCTCGCCCTGATGCGCCAGTTCGAGCTTCTGGATGGTCAGGCCGAAGACGGGGTTCTGGCTGGCATAGTGGAAGTCGGACTGGCCGGTCTGGCTGTAGAAGTCTTGCGGCTGCTGGACGTTTTCGATGGCGTTCGCCAACTCAATGACGCGCTGGCTGTTGGCCCGCAACGTGGCGAGACTCGGCATGACATGGATGAACCACGAGCACTTGCTGATCAGCGCGTTGACCTGCTCGGAGCCGGTTACATACCCTGTGAAATCAACCTTGTTGTTGATGAAAGGCACAAGGCCAGGAGCAAAAGCGACAATTTTGGCCGCAACAAAATTATAGACCGATTCGAATCCTGAATAGATATTGTTGACAATATTGAACTTCGACCAAGTCCGGTCGATGTCGAGATAGAGCCGACCATGTATTTTCTTCTGGACTTCTTCGCCTCGCGCCGCTGACACATGGAAGCTCCGGCGCAGTAGCGTGAGCAGTTCGCCGCGATAGCTGCCTTCCGCCTTCTGCATCCTGATGTTGAGCCACTCGAGCATTCCGCCAAGTTTGACTGCGATCCAAGTGTTGAACGGCACGTAGATAGCGACCGCTAGAAGAGCGAGCACGACGCTACCGTAGCTGCCGAGGAACTCCAGCCCTTTTACCTCCACGGAGTTTGCAAGCAAAGCTCCCCCCACAAAGTACAGCGAGGTAAAGACGCCGAACACACCCTGTGCAAGCCCCAGGGCGCCACCAGTCATATCTTTAATCGATTCCTGCACGCGCTGATCGATGTTGTCGGGTGCCGGCGTGCAGGCCGAGCCATTCTGGGCGTGGTAGTGCGTGTGGTTGTTATCGAGGAGAGCTTCATTGAAGCGGCCATCCAGCCAGCCGCGCCATTTGCGATGCAGTGTCGCAGAGACAAGGCTTTTGATGGAAGTAATGCCCGCATCCTTGACCACGACCAGCAGCACCAGCAGCCCGGCATTGGTAAGAAGCGATTCAAGCGGCGCAGTATTCGCAGCATCGTGGAAAAAAGCGATGGAGTTTGACAGCTTTCCCATCGCCACCGTGAACCAGACGTCGGCCTTGCTCGATAGAGCAGTTAGCGCCGCGACCACCAAGGTCAGGGCCCAGGCCTCTCTCCACCGGTCCGAGAACCAGTAGGCCCGCATCAGTCCCCAGAAGGTCCGCATCGACGATACTGGCGTCAGGGGCGACGGCCCGACGGGGGCGTCGCGGTTCCAAAGTGCCGATATTGAACGTCGCGGTCTGTCGACCCGAATCACAATCCCGCCCAAACCTTTTTAGTTTTGTTACGGATAGTAACACCAATTGATCATTTTCTATGAATTTTATCCCGGCGGATGTGAAGCAGCCCACCCGCCGTTGCCATGAGGCAACAGTTGGCGCTGCGAGATCGCCGTCTTTGGGCCAAATTTGTCCTTTGTTTCAATGTGTTGCGAGAACGTTCAGATGCGCGAATATATTCCCTGAGGGAAGGCTCATACACGGCTTTGTGACCAAAAGGCCTGCCCGTCGGCCGGTTTTCCCACCGCGCGCTAACCGGATCGCCCGAAAAATTGCCGTCCGTGATCGCCCCAGGCCGCCCGAATCATCTCACCGGCCATCATGGTTGGGCACGCAAGATCGTCGCTGCTGTAAAGCGACTGTTCATGAGGTGGCACGCGCTTTTTAGCTGCAGTTCAACACCGTTTGACAATCAAGCGCACTGGAATGAACCTTGCCGGGCACTGTCGGCACCAATGCATGTCCGGTCCCCAACAAGGAAGCTCCCCAATGCTTGCAAGCGCAGCCGTTCCCGCAATCGTGACGCTCTTTGCCTGGCTGCCTCTTGCGCATGCCGGCAGCCAGACCATTCCGGCAAGCGCCGAAGGGCAAATCGAGTTCAATGCGCCGTCCGGCAACATCGGCTGCATCTACACGCCGAAGGGCGGCACCAGCACCTACGAGCCACAGGATGGCGGTCCGGAACTGGGCTGTTCGCGCGTCGAGCCCAGCTACGTCACCGTGATCCTTGGGCCGAACGGCCCGGCGACATTGATCAAGAATCCGGGCGAGCAGGGCTGCTGCAGCGATGTGGCGAAGCTGGCTTACGGAAGCAGCTGGAGCAAAGGGCCGTTTTCCTGCCAGTCGTCAACCAAGGGACTGACCTGCACGGGCAGCAACGGCCACGGATTCTTCCTCAGCAAAGCCAAGGGTGACGGTGAAATAACCCGAGCATGATCCCGAAAAGTGGTTGCCGGTTTTCTCGGACAAACGGGAAACCGTTTTGTCCAGAGATCATGCTCAAACAAGGAGATAGAGCCCATCCCGATTTCCATCGGGATGGAACAGGCTCTAGCCGGCCTTTTCCAGTTCGCCCTTGGCCTTTGCGGCCGCGACCTGGCGGATGGCATCAGTCAGCGTGTCGGCGTCCTGCGCGCCCATGACGGCGTATTTGCCTTCGAGCAGGAAACACGGCACGCCGGTGATCCCCATCCGCGATGCCGTGGCGATTTCTGTGCGCACCTCCTCGACGTCGGCATCGGTCGGCAACAGCGTCTCGACCACGGCGGCGTCCATGCCGGCCTCGCGGGCGGCGTCGATCAGCACAGCGTGGTCGCCAATATTGCCGCCTTCCTCGAAATACAGCTGGAACAGCCGGCGCACGAGCCGGTTCTGCACGGCTTCACCGGCGGCGCCCGCCCAGCGGATGACGCGATGCGCGTCCAGCGTGTTGGCGGCGACCTTGATGGCGTCGAAAGCGAAATCGATGCCTTCGGCCTCGCCGAGCGGCTCTATGCGGGCATGCATCTGGCGGATGCGCTCGTCGCTGCCGAATTTGGCCAGCATGTATTCGCGCCGGTCCTTGCCCCCGGGCGGGATGGTCGGGTCGAGCTGGAACGGCCGCCAGCGCACATGAACCTCGACGTCGCCGGCAGCGGCAATCGCCTTGTCCAGCCGCTTCTGGCCGACGAAGCACCAGGGGCAGACGACGTCGGAGACCACGTCGATGGTAATGGAATTGTCATCGCTCATCTTGATCTCCTGCAGCCGAGCGTTTTACCGAGCATGGTCTCGGCTACGCTCAGTTCGGCTTGCGCCACCATGTCGGCCATTGATAACCGAATATGGGAGTCTTTTTGGGATGATCCAGGTAATTCCAGTAAGCGAGCCATTGCTGCGCGTTGTACTGCATCGGCACCATGTAATTGCCGGAGATCAGCAATCGGTCGAGCACGCGCACGGCGGCGACATAGTCTTCCTTGGTCCGTGCTCTCAGCATCGCGTCGATCGCCGCGTCGACCGCCGGATCGGCGACGCCGGCCAGATTGAATGAACCTTCTCTTTTGGCCTCTGAAGAACCCCAGCGAAGGTTCTGCTCCATACCGGGAGACAGCGAGTTGCTGAACCCGCTCGACCCGACAAGAACCTCAAAGTCGAAACGCTGCTTGCGCGACTGGATCTGGTCGGCTTCGAGGCTGCGGATGGTCACCGCGATGCCGATCTTTTCCAGCGAGCGCTGATAAATGGCGGCAAAGCGTTCCTCGTCCTGCGAGGCCGTCAGGATCTCGAAACCGAAGGGAGTTCCCTTTGGGTCCAGCAGGACACCATCCCTAACGGCGTAGCCCTGGCTCTTCAGCAGGTCGAACGCCACCTTCATCACCTTGCGGTCTTGGCCGGTGCCGTCATTCACCGGCGGGCGCCAGCTGCCGTCCATGACATCGGCCGGCACGCGGCCGGGGTAGGGCGCCAGCAGCGCCTTTTCCCTGTCGCTGGCGGGATGGCCGAGCGCGGAAAGTTCGGAATTCTGCCAGTAGCTCATCGTGCGCGTGTACTTACCGCCGAACAGGTTCTTGTTGGCCCATTCGAAGTCGTAGAGCATGCCGAGCGCGCGCCGCACCTCCGGATTGGAAAACTTCTCCAGCCGCGTGTTGAACAGGAAGCCGGTCACCACGGGCGGTATGCCGGTGTCGAAGGTCTCGGCGATCACCTCGCCGCGATGAAAGGCGGGAAAATCGATATCGCGCTCGCGCTTGACCGGATCGCCCTCATCGTAAATGGCGCAGATGCCTTTCTTGAACGCTTCCGTCTTGGCATTGGCGTTGAGGAAGTACTCGATGGTGATCTGGTCGTAATTGTCGAAGCCGCGCTTGGAAGGGATGTCCTTGCCCCAGTAATTCGGGTTGCGCTTGAACACGATGCGCTGTCCCGGCTGCACCTTGTCGATGATGTAGGGACCGCTGCCGATCACCGGCTTCAACGTCGTCTTGTCGAAGGTATCCTTGTTGAAGGCGTGCTTTGGGATGATCGGCGTCAGCGCGATGATCAAGGGGGTCTCGCGATTGGCCTTGTCGTTGAAGGTGAAGCGCACGCTGTGATCGCCGGTCTTTTCGAGCTTGGCGATCAGGCTCATGCGATCCCTGTAGGGCGGGCGGCCCTTGTCGGTGAAGACATCGTAGGTGAACAGCACGTCATCCGGCGTCACCGGGTCGCCATCGGACCACTTTGCATTTGGGTTGAGATGGAACTCGATCCACTTGCGCTCGGGATCCATATCGGCTGTGTCTGCGAGCAGGCCATAGAGGCTGAAGGCCTCGTCGTAGTTGCGCATCATCAACGGCTCGAAGACGAGATTGCCGAAAATGAGGTCCTGCATGCCGCGCGCCGTGGTGCGCAGGCTCTTCAGGATGAACGGGTTCAGATTGTCGAAGCTGCCGACGACGCAGTAAGTGATGTTGCCGCCCTTCGGCGCATCGGGATTGACGTAGTCGAAATGCTGGTAGTCGGCTGGCAGCGCCGGCTCGCCCTGCATTGCGATGGCATGTCTCGGTTCCGACATCGCCACGCCGGGTGCAAAGGCGAAGAACGAAATTGCGGCGATCAGCCAAACAAGAATGCGGCCCATGACCGTCTCCTTACTGGGCGGCTTGATGATTCGGAGTGCACCCTAACATGGCGCCGCGGCGCTCCGGCCAGATACATCAACCCAAATCGCACGACCCAAATTGCGAGGCCAAGAATTGCAGGCGGCGGGCTGGATTCGGCTGCTCATGCAGTGTAACACGCGCTCCGAAGTCATTCTGTTGCCTCAATTCGGCAACAGGTAGCAGGACCACACGGCGCGAAGAAGCCGGTCCCGGGATCATTTGAGAGGAAATGCACGACATGACGAGCCTGAACAGCAACGCATACCGCCTTTCGGTCCTGGCCGCGGGCGTGGTCGGCTTTCTGGGCGCCGGACTTCCCACCGCTTCGGCACAGCAACAGATTCCGCAGGGTTGGTTCAAGGCCTGCACCAAGCAGGAAGATGTCGACATCTGCAATGTCCAGAACATCATCACTGCCGGCAACGGCCAGTTCGTCACCGGCGTCAGCCTGATCGAGTTGAAGGGCAAGGTAAACCGCAAGGTCTTCCAGGTCACGGTTCCCCCAGGTCGCCTGGTGCCCCCCGGCATCGCCCTGCAAATAGACGCCGGCAAGGCGACGAAGCTGGATTATGTCATTTGCTTCGCCGACCGTTGCGTTGCCGAAGTGCCGCTGACCGACGCGCTCGTCGCGTCCTTCAAGAAGGGACAGGCGATCACGCTGACCTCGATCAACTTCCAAAGTCAACCAAATCCCATCAAGGTTGCCTTGACCGGCTTCAGCGGCGCCTTTGACGGCGCGCCGCTGCAGCAGTCGGACATCGAGGATCGGCAGAAAAAACTTCAGGATTTCGTCGTCAAGAACAACCAGGACTTCGCCAAGAAGCTCAAGGACGAGCAGGCCAAGGCCAAAGCCGCCAACTGAGATAGATCTGCGCTGTCCGGCCCTTTCGGCTATCGTTTCTCCCTAGAGCGGTTCACCGTTTCACAAAAACGGCGAACCGCTCTATTTCTTTGTTTTTACGCAATTCCCTAGAGCATGATGCCGAAAAGTGTGAAGCGGTTTTCGGACGACATCATGCTCTATCTCTCAGGTTTCAGAAAGCGCTGTGCGCGTTCCCAGGAGAACCGCGTATACTTTCCTAGAAATGCTCTAGCCTGGAAATCCGTGTAATCGGCAGCCCCAGTATGCGGCTATCGTTCGGCGCTTGCTGAGGTTCGCTAACCCACCCGAGGATCGTGGGATTGTCGCCGTCGCGCGCCACCTTCAGAATGAAAGTTCCGTCGGCGACATTGGCGGCTTCAATGGGCAGCATTTGCCCGTTCAGATAAAAAAGCGGCTTGACGGACTTCATCAATATGTGCGCCAGCGTCTGGACCTGCACCAGATGTTCCCCCGCGGGCAATTGCAGTTCGGCCGACGCGACATCGCTCGACCATCGAAAGGGCACGCCGTCATAGACTTCCGCCGCATGGATCCCGGCAGCGCGCCCGGCATGTAATTCATCTGGCGTCCACAGCGAACCCTCGCCAGCGACTTTTTGCACTTCAGGCGAGGTACGCAGCCGTCGCTCGTGCACCAGTGCGGCGATCGTTTGCCGAAACACTCTGTCGAGTTGCGCGTCCGAACCGAATGCCCGCGCCAGCATCAGCGCGACGTGACGCCAGAGCAGCGTTGCGCGCGCGCGGCTGGTGTCCAGACGGTCGCCCAGCAAGGCCGCGACCCAATGACGCCGGAGCACCTGCAGCATGCCTCGATCGCGCAGCCGCGGACGCAATTTCCGTCTCTTCTGATGCCACGCGATTTGCAGAATATGCCGCGCCAGATCTTTCCGGCGTTCGCCTCGACTGCTCCATTCGAATGGAATTTCGATTATCCGCTCCTGCCGCGGTCCGCCGCGCGCAAGCCAGAGTGCCTCGCCGGCGACGAAATCCTCCGTAAAGCCACGCAGTTCCGGCCATTGCCCAATGTAGTGATGCACAAGTTCGATTTCTGGCGCGTAGCCGATGGCCAGCCCCAATTTGTGGTAGCGGGCAGCCAACAGCCATTCCGAAAAATGCCCGAAGTCAAACTCAAACCCCCCGGCTTCTCCGTAGGCCTTGCGGCGCGTTGCAAAGCACTGATCGAGGATCTTGCGCCACGAACTCTCCGTCATGCCATGCTGGATATCGGCCTCGTACATCCGTGCTTCCGAACGCGCCAGTTTGTTGGGTGCGCTGGCATGGGTTCGACATGAGAACCCCGCCCATTCGGGGCGCTTTGCGAAGACGTCGAGGCATTGTTCGAGGACGGTTGGCGTCGGCCAGACATGACTTTCGGTGAAGAACAGGAGATCCCCCCGGGCATGCCGCGCAGCTTCCGCGACTTGTGCGATGTCATGCTTGGCAGACGTCTGGACGAGGCGGTCCTGCGGCGCAAGCAACTGGCGAATCTCATCCATATCCGCAGCATCGGCATCGTGGGAGGCAACCAGTATGAGTTCGAACGCTGAGCCCTGCAGGGTCTGGTCCTGCCGCCATTTACGGATCGCGATGGTCGCCTGGTCGCGATGGAACTCAAGCGGCATCAGAACGGAAATCAGCACATTCGAATCGGACGGATTCTGTTGCGAACTTTTCGGTAACAAAGAGCGGCGCATGAGATGTCTTCGTTTTCTGGAGGGTCTACGCATTCAAGGGCCGCATTATGGACGCGTCGGGGTCTCCGCACCTTCACGGCCAAATCCCAAGTTTGCAACATAGCCGTCGTCCGTAGCAGAAAACTTGTAGCAGATGCAGCACTGGGCACTATTGAAATGGACTACGTGTTGTGTGACGTGTGGCAGCGCAATTGTTGAGGACACCTGATGGACGGCGAGCCGGAAGTCACAATCGCCAATCTGGTGAAAGAGATTTCGTCGCTGACGCAGCGAATCCAGATGCTGGAGGGTGACTATTACCTGCGGCGGCGCAAAAGCTGGCGATATAAATTCCAGCCGAAGGTCTTCGATTTTCATCAATACCAGCCGCGGAAATTGGATACCCCACTCAACTACAGCGTTCCAACACCCAACACCGGCGCGCTTCGGATTGCCATTGTCACGCCGTCCTATCGGCATGCGCATTTTCTGCCAGCTACGATCGACAGCGTTCTGTCTCAGAACTACCCCAATCTCGAATACATCGTTCAGGATGGCGGCTCGCAAGACGGGACACGCGAGATACTGGAGTCCTACGGACAACGGATTGCCTGGAACAGCGCCGCGGATGGCGGGCAGACAGACGCCATCAACAAAGGCTTTGCGATCGTCTCCGGCGACGTCATGGCCTATCTCAACAGCGACGATGTCCTGTTGCCCGGAACGCTGCATTATGTTGCACGCGCCTTCGAGAAGTATCCCGAGGCCGATTTTGTCTATGGCAATCGAATCGTGATCGACGAAGCGGGTAGGGAGACCGCTCGCGTGGTCCTGCCGCCGCATGACAGCGAGGTCATCAAATGGGCCGACTACATCCCCCAGGAGACGATGTTCTGGCGCCGCAGCGTTTGGGAAAAGCTCGGTTCATTCGACACAAATTTTCAGTTTGCGATGGATTGGGACTTCATCCTGCGGGCGCAGGCGGCAGGTTTCCGTTTCAAACGGCTTCCACGCTTCCTCGGCTGCTTTCGCGTTTATCCCAGTCAAAAGACGTTCGCCATGCACGACGTTGGGCAAGAAGAGCAGGACCGCCTTCGCCTACGCAGTCACGGCTCCGTGTCCCAATGGGCGGAAATCAATGCAGCGATAGCCGGCTATATGAAGAAGCAGGTTCTCTATCATCGCCTTTACAAATTGGGCGTCATGCGAATTTAGGTCGATAAGTGGCTGCTGCCGGATCTGTTGCAAGCCTTCTGCAATTAAGACTGCCACGATGGATGGGACCGTGCTCTCAATCAATGCGACGCGCGCCATGATGCGGCGGCTGATCGGGGCGTCTCAGTGTCTCGACTGGCGTTTTGGCTCATAGCGTCCGTCGGGCCGCTTGTCGAACATCTCGCCGATCTGTGGATGCCGGACCGGTTCGCCCGATTGATCCTCGAGCAGGTTCTGCTCGGAGACATAGGCGATGTATTCGGTTTCCGAATTCTCGGCGAGCAGATGGTAGAACGGCTGGTCCTTGCGCGGCCGCACGTCGGCCGGGATGGCTTCGTACCATTCGTCGGTGTTGGCGAATTGCGGATCGACATCGAAAATGATGCCGCGGAACGGAAACAGCCGATGACGAACCACCTGTCCGATCGAAAATTTGGCCGTTTTCATCATACTCACCACTAAGCCTCTAGAGCGCCCGACGTCCCCTCGAATGTGCGAAGAGCGCTCTAAGACTTTGAATTTACACACACCGTGGCCAAAAATCGAGCCCGACTTAGGTCTGGGATCAGGCTTTATTTGGCGCAGATAGCGTGTCAGTTCAATGCCGAAGCGCTTGACGCCTGATGAAGCTACGGGCTAGCCCGGTCCCGGGGTTTCGGGCCAGGGCAAAAATGTCTGACATTGTCGGTCTTGTTCTTCCGTTCTTCGGGCTGATTTTCATCGGCTTTCTGGTCGCGCGCATGACCAGGCAGCCGCTGGAAGCGCTTGGCTGGATGAACACCTTCATCGTCTATGTCGCGCTTCCTGCCCTGTTCTTCCAATTGCTGGCCCGCACGCCGTTCGAACAGTTGACCGAATGGCGCTTCATCTTCGGCTCGGTATTTTCCACCTACACGATCTTCTCGATCATGTTCGTATGGTCGGTGACGGCGTCGCGCGGCGAGATCGCCCAGTCGACGATCAAGGCGCTGGCCGCGGCCTACGGCAATATCGGCTATATGGGGCCGGGGCTGGCGCTGCTCGCCTTCGGCGAACAAGCGGCGGTTCCCGTCGCGCTGATCTTCTGCTTCGAAAATATCATGCATTTCGCCATCGCGCCGATGATGATGGCGCTGTCGGGCGACGACAAGACATCGCCGTGGCGGCTCATCCTCGGCGTAGTCAGGAAAATCGTCCTGCACCCGTTCATCATCGCGACCGCGCTTGGCGTTGGCGCCGCCTATCTCGGCTTTCACCCACCGCAGCCGGTCGATCGCCTGCTTGAATATCTTTCGCGGGCAGCCGCCCCTTGCGCCCTGTTTGCCATGGGCGTGACGCTTGCGCTCCGGCCGCTCAACCGCGTGCCGCATGAGCTGGCGTCGATCGCGGCGCTGAAGCTGATGCTGCATCCATCGCTCTGCTACGTCGTGCTGAGCTGGATCGGGAACTTTTCCGAAATCTGGGTTTTTTCAGCCGTGCTTTTGGCGGCATTACCGACCGCAACCAACGTCTTCGTCATCGCCCAGCAATATGGCGTCTGGGTGCAACGCGCCTCGGCCAGCGTGCTGATCACCACCTGCCTCTCGGTGCTGACGGTGACCGGGCTGCTCTACATGATCCGCCACGGCATCTTACCGCCGGACCTGTTTCCCTGAACCGCCGGTAAGCGCCGCAAAGCCGCTGCCCGGCCTCAAGCCTTCGCGCATGAAAAAGGCGCGCAGCGGCGCGAAACTGCCGAGCACATTGAGGCCGGCGCTGCGTGCCATCTGCGCCGGCAGCATGTCCGAAAGCAGCGACATGTTGAGCAGATTGACCGCGCCGGAACGCGCCAGAATGTCGGGACGGCGCCTGGAATCATAGGCGGCCAGGGCCTTCGCGGCGCCGGGGTCGCCGCGATTTTCACCAGCGATTCCAATCAGATCCTCGATGTCCCTGATGCCGAGGTTGAGACCTTGGGCTCCGATCGGCGGGAACACATGTGCAGCCTCGCCGACCAGCGCCACCCGGTTTTGCGCGAAGCGCCCCGGTGATGCCGCTGAAAGCGGGTAAATTTGTCGGCCGGGCTCGACCGACACCCGGCCCAGCATCGACTGCATCTGCTGCTCGACACGCTCGGAAAGCGTCGCGTCATCGAGTGCGGCGAGGTCCTTGGCCGTCTCCGGTTTCACCACCCAGACGAGGCTGGAGCGGTTGCCGGGCAGCGGCACCTGGGTGAACGGCCCGGTCTCTGTGTGGAACTCGGTCGAGGTGAAGCCGTGTTCGCTGCGATGGCCAAAATTCAGCACCAGCGCCGCTTGGCGGTAGGATCGCACCGAGACCACTATGCCTGCCGCCTCGCGCGCCGGCGACAGGCGCCCATCGGCAGCGACCGCAAGCGCGGCCGAGACTTCGCGACCATCAGTCAAGACGGCATGCGCCTGATCGGCGTCCAGACGCCAACTCTCGACCATCGACGTCAGCCATTCGATGCCGGAATGCGCCGCGACGGACTTGGCCAGCGTCGGGTTCAGCGCACTGTTGGGCAGGTTGAGCCCGAACTGCTCCTCGCCGATCTCTATGGCGCGAAAAGTCACCACCGGGCTGCGGATCAGCCGGCTGGTCGCATCAACGATGCGCATGACCTTCAGCGGCGCGGCCTTCGGCGCAAGTTCGGCCAGCACGCCCAGCCGATCGAGAACCTTGAGAGCAGGGTTCATCAGCGCCGTGGTCCGGCCATCGGGCCCGCCTGCTTCGGGTCCGACCAGGGTAACCGGAAAGCCCGCCTCGGCGAAACCGAGCGTCGCGATCAGTCCGGCAGGGCCGCTGCCGGCTACCAGTATCCGTGCTGTCTCGCGATGATCCAAATTGGACTTCCAGTTTGCGATGCAGGTGTCTACCCATGGATATAGGTCAGACCATGCGGCTTGATCAACGCGGCGATTAGGCTCATTCGGTTGTCATGACCGGCCAGCAGGACGATTTCAGCCATCTCGACCGCGCCGGCCGCGCCACGGCAAGCCTGGCCCGCAGCCCCCGCCTGACGGTCAACATCGCCATCGCCGGCGGCATTCTGCTCGCCTGGTTCATTCTCGGCGCCATGGCGATCCGCGGCGCCGAAGGCCGGCTCCCCGGCGTACCAGGCGATGTGGTCCTGCGATATCTGCCGCAACTGCCGCTGCCGGATGTCCTCGACCGCTTCTTCGGCATGTGCCTGACGCCTGCACCACTTGATGCCGGCGGCGCACAGCTTCTGGCGTTGATCGTGATGTGGTTTTCGATGGCTGTGGCGACGATGCTGCCGTCGGCGGCGCCGATGATCCGTACCTATTGTGAAATCGCCGACACCGCCCGCATCAAGGGCGAACCGGTGGCCCACCCGCTGGTCCTGGTCGCCGGCTACCTCTCGACATGGCTTGTCGCCTCTATCGGCTTCGCGGTGCTGACGTTGCTCGTCCACGCATTTGCGTCCTCCGCTCGATTGCTCGATCCGGTGAGCGGCCTTGCCGCGGCGGCCGCGCTGCTGGTTGCCGGCCTCTACCAGTTCAGCAGCCTCAAGCAGGCCTGCCTGACAAAATGCCGGAACCCGTTCTCGACACTGTTTTCCAACTGGAGCGCGGAGCCGGGTAGCATCTTCCGGCTAGGGCTGAAGCAGGGCCTGTGGTGCCTTGGCTGCTGCTGGGCGCTGATGCTGGTGATGTTTGCCGTCGGCGCGATGAACGTGTTCTGGATGGCGCTGATCGGCCTGTTCACCTTGATCGAAAAACAGACCACCGGCAGCCTTCCAACCCGAGTGGCCGGTGCGATACTGCTTGTCTGGGCAGTCGCCCTGCTAGTAGTCTCGGCATGACGGGGGATAATTCCATGGCAGAGCAAGGCTGGGCAATGAAAGGAGAGCTCGTACTCTCCTGCAATTGCACGGTTTTTTGTCCTTGCGTACTGTCGCTTGGCAGCCATCCGCCGACGGAGGGTTATTGCCAGACCTGGGCGGGCTTCCGCATCGACGCAGGCCATTTCGGCGAGGTCGACCTGTCCGGCCTCAATCTCGGTCTGGTCATGGAAATCCCAGGCTATATGAGCCGCGGCAACTGGACCGCAGGCCTGTTCATCGACAAGCGCGCCTCCGTCTATGCGGTGAAAGCGCTGACTAGGATCTTCACCGGGAAGGCCGGCGGAACAACCTCGCTGTTGTCGATCCTTGTCGGCAAGTTCCTCGGTGTCGAGCAGGTGCCGATCACCTACGAGACGCGTGACAAGACCCGTATTTTCCAGATACCGAAGATCATCGACGGGGCGGTCACACCGATTCCCGGCAAGGATCGCGAGAAGGATACCGTGATCGGCAACTCGGAATACTGGATCGCGCCGGAGATCATCGTGGCCAGGTCCGACAAAAGCAAGATGCGGGCGTTCGGCCACAACTGGAACTTTGCCGGCCGCTCGGCCGAAATCTGCAAACTGGATTGGCGGGGCCCGTGAGCAAGAACACAACCGCCAGGAATGCCGCCAAAAAGATCACCGACCGGATACCCAGGCCGAAGAAAAAGGTCACCTGGCCGCAGGCGCGGGCATTCTCGGTGCATCTGTTGACCGCGTCTGGCTCGTTCCTGGCCTTCCTGTCTCTGGTGGCGGCAAGCGAGCAACGCTGGACGGCGATGTTCTGGTGGCTGGGGCTGGCGCTGTTCGTCGACGGCATAGACGGGCCGATCGCGCGCAAGCTTGAGGTCAAGGAGATCCTGCCGACCTGGTCGGGCGAACTCCTCGACAACATCATCGACTATGTCACCTATGTGCTGATCCCCGCCTTCGCGCTCTACCAGCGCGGCTTCATGGGCGAAGGGCTGTCTTTCCTGTCGGCGGCCATCATCGTGGTGTCCAGCGCCATCTATTATGCCGACACCGGAATGAAGACGAAGGAGAACTTCTTCAAAGGCTTTCCGGTGGTCTGGAACATGGTCGTGTTCACGCTGTTCGTCATCGAGCCGGGACAGTGGGTGTCCTTCGGCGTCGTCGTGGCGGCCGGCATCCTCACCTTCGTGCCGATCAACTTCATTCACCCCGTGCGGGTGGTGCGGCTGCGGCCAATCAATCTTGGCATGACGCTGCTCTGGTGTGCTTTCGGTGCGCTGGCCCTGGCGCAGGCGGCCCTTGCCGCCTTCTACGACCAGATCGGCGTTTTGGGCGAACAGGTCAGCGTCTTTACCAAGGTCGGCATCACCATCACCGGACTTTACCTCGCCTGCATCGGCGGTATCATGCAGTTCTTCCCCAAACTCGGCGCCAAGCCGGACACTAAGAAAGCCTGACCGCAGGAAAGCCCACAATGTCCAAAGCAGTCCGTATCCACGCCCATGGCGGTCCGGAAGTCCTGACCTATGAAGACGCCGATCCGGGACAACCCGGCGCCGGGCAGATCCTGGTCAGGCACACCGCGATCGGCCTCAATTTCATCGATGTCTATCACCGCATCGGCCTCTATCCGCCGCCCGGCGGCTTCCCGCTGATCCCGGGCGGCGAGGCGGCAGGTGTGGTTCTCGAGGTCGGTGCAGGCATCGACTGGCTGAAGCCGGGCGACCGCATCGCCTATGCCGTCAATGTCGGCGCCTATGCCGAACAGCGCATTGTCGCCGCCGACCGCGTGGTCAAGGTACCGGACCGCATCAGCGACGAACAGGCCGCCGGCATGATGCTTAAAGGCATGACGGCGGAGTATCTGTTGCGCCGGACCTTCAAGGTGAAGGCAGGCGACACCATCCTGTTTCATGCCGCCGCCGGCGGCGTCGGGCTGATCCTGGGACAATGGGCAAAACATCTCGGCGCCACCGTGATCGGCACGGCAAGCTCAACCGACAAGATCGAGCTCGCCAAGGCGCATGGCTTCGACCATGTCATCAACTACAAGGAGCAGGATTTCGTCGCCGGCGTCGCCGCCATCACCGGCGGCAAGAAATGTGACGTCGTCTACGATTCGGTCGGCAACGACACATTCCCGGCCTCGCTCGACTGTCTGAAGCCGCTCGGCATGTTCGTCTCTTTCGGTCAGTCCTCTGGACCGATCCCGCCATTTTCGATGTCGGTGCTGGCGCAGAAGGGCTCGCTGTTCGCTACCAGGCCGACGCTGTTCGTCTACAACGCCAAGCGTGAAGACCTCGAAATCTCCGCCGCGGCATTGTTCGATGTGGTGTTGAGCGGCGCGGTCGAGATCAAGATCAACCAGCGCTATGCGCTGAAGGACGCCGGCAAGGCGCAAGCCGATCTCGAAGGGCGCAAGACCACGGGTACGACAATACTGATCCCCTGACGGAGGTTTGCCTTCCTTTCAGTGCTTTGCCGCGGCGCCCAGGCACTGTTTGCACGAAAAACCGGTCGGTCGGTTTGTTGTGCGAAACGGGTCTATCTTTACCCCTTGAGTTTCCGCTGAAATTCTTGAAGCTCTTTCAAGGTGGGTGCTGCTTTCGCACGAGAGCGGCCAGCGCATACGATGTTGGCGGGAACACAGAACATGTCCGGGAACCGGATGGGAGGCACTGTGAGTGCAGATCATGATGGAGCGAACCTGCTTGAGGTTCGTGGCCTGACCAAGATATTCGGCACGCTGACGGCGTGCGATCATATCGACCTCAACATCGCCAAGGGCGAGATCCACGCGCTGCTTGGCGAAAACGGCGCCGGCAAGTCGACGCTGGTCAAGATGCTGTTCGGCTCGCTGGAGCCCAATTCCGGCGAGATATTCTGGAACGGGGAAGCGGTGCGGATCACCAGTCCGGGCATGGCGAAGAAGCTCGGCATCGGCATGGTGTTTCAGCACTTTTCGCTGTTCGAGGCGCTGACCGCAGCCGAGAATATCGCTCTGTCTCTGGATGACGGCTCACCGATCAGCTCGATCGCGGCCAAGGCGAGGGCGCTTTCCTTCAGCTATGGCCTGCCGCTCGATCCGGACTCGCTGGTCGGCGATCTCTCGGTCGGCGAACGCCAGCGCATCGAGATCATCCGCTGCCTGTTGCAGACGCCGCAGCTCATCATCCTCGACGAGCCGACCTCGGTGCTGACGCCGCAGGAAGCCGACAAGCTGTTCGAGACGCTGGAGCGCCTGCGCTCCGAGGGCAAATCCATCCTCTACATTTCGCACCGGCTGGAAGAGGTCAAACGCATTTGCGACCGCGCGACCGTGCTGCGTCACGGCAAGGTCGTCGGCCATTGCAATCCGCGCGAGGAAACGGCTTCGTCGCTGGCCCGCATGATGGTCGGCAACGAGGTGAAGGCCGTGGTGCGTGCGCCGGCCGAAGGCATCGAGACCGCGCAGCCGCTGCTCGAAATCCGCGCCCTCAGCCGCAAGCCGGCAACGCCGTTTTCGATTCCGCTGAAGAATATCAACCTCACTGTGCGCGCCGGCGAGGTGATCGGCATTGCCGGTGTCGCCGGCAACGGCCAGGGCGAGTTCTTCGAATCCGTCTCCGGCGAGGTGCTGCAGCAGGACGCCGCATCCGTGCGCATCCGCGGCAAGGATGCCGGCTCGCTCTCGATCACAGGCCGGCGGCTGATGGGCGCTGCCTTCGTGCCGGAAGAACGCCTCGGCCATGGCGCGGCGCCACGCATGAAGCTTTCGGAAAACCTGCTTCTGTCGCGGCACGCCACCGACGGCAAGGTTTTTGTCGGCGCCGGCGGCGCCGTCAAAAGCGGTGCGGTCTATGCCGCCGCCCAGCGCATCATCGTGGCGATGGATGTGCGCAAGAGCGCGCCCGATCCGGAAGCTGCGGCCCTTTCGGGCGGCAATTTGCAGAAATTCATCGTCGGTCGCGAACTCGACCGCAGCCCTGCCGTCATGGTCGTCAACCAGCCGACCTGGGGCGTCGACGCCGGTGCCGCCGCCCACATCCGCCAGGCGCTGATCGAACTGGCGCGCAGCGGCTCGGCAGTTCTGGTCATCAGCCAGGACCTCGATGAGCTGTTCGAGATTTCGGACGCGATCGCGGTCATGCACAATGGCGAATTGTCCAAACCGCTGCCGATCGCCGAGGCAACTTTCGAAAAGGTCGGTCTGTTGATGGGCGGCGCCGAGCCTGGCCACGCCGAACATGGTCTGGAGACGGCATGATGCGCCTCGAACTCGTCAAACGCCCGCAGCGCTCTATGCTCTTTTCGGCGCTGTCGCCCTTCATCGCCTTCGCCCTAACGATCATCGCCGGCGCGGTTCTGTTCGCGCTGCTCGGCGTCAACCCGCTGAGCGCATTTGAGATCTATTTCATCGAGCCGATCAGCCAGGTCTGGCAGCTGCATGAGCTGGCGATCAAGGCCGCGCCGTTGATCCTGATCGCGGTCGGCCTGTCGGTCTGTTACAAGGCCAACATCTGGAACATCGGCGCTGAGGGACAGTTCATCCTCGGCGGCATTTTCGGCTCGGCCATTCCGGTGCTGTTTCCCGGGTTCGAAGGCCCGCTGGTGCTGCCGCTGATGCTGTTGTTCGGCATGGTCGGCGGTGCCGCCTATGCAGCAATCCCGGCTCTCTTGAAGACGCGCTTCGGCACCAACGAAATCCTGACCAGCCTGATGCTGGTCTATGTCGCCCAGCTTTTCCTCGACTGGCTGGTGCGCGGCCCCTGGCGCGATCCACAGGGCCACGGTTTCCCGCAGACGATCCAGTTCAATGACTCGGCGGTCCTGCCGGAACTGATGCCGGATGCCGGCCGCGCCAATTGGGGTTTTGTCTTCGCGCTTGTTGCAGCCGTGCTGATCTGGGTGCTGATGAGCCGCCTGCTCAAGGGTTTTGAGGTCCGCGTGCTCGGCTCCAGCCCGAGGGCAGGGCGCTTCGCCGGTTTCGGCCTCAACCGCATGGTGTTCTTCGCCTTCCTGCTGTCAGGCGCGCTGGCTGGGCTTGCCGGCATTTCGGAAGTCTCCGGCGCCATCGGCCAGCTCCAGCCGGTGATCTCGCCCGGCTACGGCTTCACCGCCATTATTGTCGCGTTCCTCGGCCGGCTCAATCCGCTCGGCATTGTCGCCGCCGGCCTGGTGCTGGCGTTGACCTATCTCGGCGGCGAGGCGGTGCAGAGCGCGCTCGGCATTTCCGACAAAGTGGCACGCGTGTTCCAGGGCATGCTTTTGTTCTTCGTGCTCGGCTGCGACACGCTCATCCACTATCGCATCCGTCTGGTCGGCATGGCGCTGACGAAAAGCGCGGCGAAGCTTGAAGCCGCGCCGAAGTTGAAGGAAGCCCGCTGATGGACATCGCCGTCAACATCCTTTTGACCATCGCCACGGCGGCGACGCCGCTTTTAATAGCGGCCATCGGCGAACTGGTGGTCGAGCGCTCCGGCGTGCTCAACCTCGGCGTCGAAGGCATGATGATCATGGGCGCCGTCGGCGGCTTCGGAGCCGGCTATCTCACGGGATCGCCCTGGATGGGCCTGTTGGCGGCAATTGCCATGGGCGCGGTGTTCTCGCTGCTGTTTGCGGTGATGACGCTGTCGCTCGCCACCAATCAGGTGGCGACCGGCCTGTCGTTGACGCTGCTCGGCCTCGGCCTTTCCGGCATGATGGGGACCAGCTTCGTCGGCCAGCCCGGCGAGCGGCTGCCAAACCTCTACGTTCCGGTGCTCACCGACATTCCCGTGGTCGGCAGGCTGTTGTTCGGCCAGGACCCGATCTTCTACATCTCGATCGCGCTGACGGCGGCCGTCATGTGGTTCCTGTTCAAGACCCGCACCGGCCTCACTCTGCGCTCGATCGGCGACAGCCACACATCGGCGCATGCGCTCGGCATCAAGGTCATCCGCTACCGCTATCTCGCGGTCATCTTCGGCGGCGCCTGCGCCGGCCTTGCCGGCGGCCATCTGTCGCTGGTCTACACGCCGCAATGGGTGGAGAACATGAGCGCGGGCCGCGGCTGGATCGCGCTGGCGCTGGTCGTCTTCGCCTCCTGGCGGCCGTGGCGCGTGCTCGCCGGCGCCTACATCTTCGGCGCGGTGTGGATCGGCCAGCTTCATGCACAGGCATTTGGCATTCCGGTGCCTTCGCAGCTGCTTTCTTCTCTGCCCTATCTGGCAACCGTCGTGGTTCTCGTTCTAATCTCGCGCAACAAGCGTCTGACGATGATGAACACGCCGGCTTCCTTGGGGCAGCCATTCGTTCCGGATCGTTGACAACAAAAACAAACGGGAAGCTCCAAGGCTAAACTCAGAGAGGTAACACAATGAAAAAACTGCTTATTGCGTTGATGACCACGACCGCCGCCATGTCACTGGCGGCGTCCGCGCAGGCCGCCGACAAGTTGAAGGCATGCTGGGTCTACACCGGCCCGATCGGCGACTTCGGCTATTCCTACCAGCACGACCAGGGCCGCCTCGAGGTGGAAAAGGCGCTCGGCGACAAGGTCGAAACCGCCTATCTCGAGAACGTCTCGGAAGGTCCCGATGCCGACCGCGCTTTCGAGCGTCTGGCGCGCGAAGGCTGCAAGATCATCTTCGGCACCTCTTTCGGCTTCATGGACCCGGAAGTGAAGGTCGCCAAGAAGTTCCCCAAAGTGATGTTCGAGCACGCCACCGGCTACAAGACCGCTGACAATCTCGGCATCTACAATGCGCGCTTCTATGAAGGCCGCTATGTGCTCGGCCAGATCGCCGCCAAGGAATCGAAGGCAGGGGTCGCCGGCTATATCGTTTCCTTCCCGATCCCCGAAGTGGTGATGGGTATCAACTCCTTCATGCTCGGCGCGCAGTCGGTCAACCCGAACTTCAAGGCCAAGATCGTCTGGGTGAACTCCTGGTTCGATCCGGGCAAGGAAGCTGACGCGGCCAAGGCACTGTTCGATCAGGGCGCCGACATCATCGTTCAGCACACCGATTCCACCGCTGCCTTGCAGGTGGCGGAAGAGCGCAAGCTGCACGGCTTCGGCCAGTCCTCCGACATGATCAAGTTCGCGCCGAACGCGCAGCTGACCTCGCTGACGGACGAATGGGGGCCGTACTACATCAGCCGCGTTCAGGCAGCGCTCGACGGCACCTGGAAGCCGGACAATGTCTGGCTCGGCATCAAGGACGGCGCCGTCAAGCTGGCGCCCTTCACCAACATGCCGGACGATGTGAAGGCGATGGCCGAGGCAACCGCCAAGAAAATCGCAGATGGCTGGAACCCCTTCACCGGACCGGTCGCCAAGCAGGACGGCACGCCGTGGCTCAAGGACGGCGAAGTCGCCGACGACGGCACGCTGCTCGGCATGAACTTCTATGTGAAGGGCGTCGACGACAAGTTGCCGCAGTAAATATCGGAAACGCAAAGGAGAAGGGGCGCCGCGCGGCGCCCTTTTTCATTTCGCGGGCTGCACGCTTCGACTGCGAAACCGCGCCGAGGGCTGTGCCAAAAATCCGAGGGCGCCGGGAGGCGCCCTTTTTGGTAATTTTCTAAACCGCCGAGCCGTAAAGGTCGTAGGCGTCGGCGCGGTCGATCTTGACCGTGACGATGTCGCCTTGGCGCAGCGGGCGGCGCGACTGGATATGCACCGAACCGTCGATCTCGGGCGCGTCGTATTTTGTCCGGCCCTTGGCAGACGTGCCATGCGCCTCGTCGATCAGCACCGGCAGGCGCTTGCCGACCTTCTTGGCCAGCTGCGTCGCCGAGATCTTCTGCTGGCGCTGCATGAAGCGATGCCAGCGCGCTTCCTTGATCTCCTGCGGCACCTGTTCGAGGCCGAGATCGTTGGAGCGGGCGCCGCGGACCGGCTCGTATTTAAAGCAGCCGGCGCGATCGATCCTGGCCTCGTCCAGCCAGTCGAGTAGCATCTCGAAATCCTCGTCGGTCTCGCCGGGGAAACCGACGATGAAGGTCGAGCGTATCGCCAGATCCGGGCACACCTCGCGCCAGCCGCGAATGCGCTCCAGCGTCTTTTCGCCATGGGCTGGACGGCGCATGTTCTTCAGCACCTGCGGCGAGGCGTGCTGGAAGGGGATGTCCAGATAGGGAAGGATTTTTCCATCCGCCATTAGCGGGATGACATCGGCGACATGCGGGTAGGGGTAGACATAGTGCATGCGTACCCAGATGCCGAGCTTGCCCAGCTCCTCCGAAAGGTCGAGGAATTTCGCCCGCACTTCGCGGTCGCCGAACATCGACGTCTGGTACTTGATGTCGATGCCGTAGGCGCTGGTGTCCTGCGAGATGACCAGCAGTTCCTTGACGCCGGCCTTGGCCAGCTTCTCGGCCTCGCGCAGCACATCGGCCGCCGGGCGCGAGACGAGGTCGCCGCGCAGTGCCGGAATGATGCAGAAGGTGCAGCGGTTGTTGCAGCCTTCGGAAATCTTGAGATAGGCGTAGTGGCGCGGCGTCAGCTTGACGCCTTGCGGCGGCAGAAGGTCGATATAGGGATCGTGGCTGGGCGGCGCCGCCTCATGCACCGCGGCCATCACGCTCTCATAGGCCTGCGGGCCGGTGATGGCGAGGACGTTGGGGTGCTTCTCTCGTATGACGTCCGGCTCGGCGCCGAGGCAGCCGGTGACGATCACCCGGCCGTTTTCCGAAAGCGCCGAACCAATGGCGTTGAGCGATTCGTCGCGGGCCGAATCGAGAAAGCCGCAGGTGTTGACGACGACAAGGTCCGCGCCGTCATGCTTGCGCGCGATCTCATAGCCTTCGGCGCGCAGGCGCGTGATGATGCGCTCGGAATCCACAAGCGCCTTCGGGCATCCAAGGCTGACGAAACTGACGCGAGGCGCAGACATGAGAAACATTCCGGGTTTTTCGGGATCGGCGGCCAGTACCACACTTATTGCGGCATTGGTATGGGCAGCGGCTGCGGCGAACGCGACCACTGCCTCCGGCAGATACCCGTAGTATACAGAAGCTGTAGGACCGGCAGAGTCAGCTCACCACAGGACTGACATGCGGCCAGACCTCGACAACGCCGCGATAGACCATATCGATCGCGACGTAGAGAATGATCAGCAGGCCGACATAAGCGATCCAGCGGTGGCGGTGCAGCAGCTTGGCAATGAAGCTCGCGGCCAAGCCCATCAAGGCGATCGACAGCACCAGGCCTATGACAAGCACCGGAAAATGATCGCGCGCCGCACCGGCGACCGCCAGCACATTGTCCAGCGACATCGAAACATCGGCGACGACGATCTGCAGGGCCGCCTGGCCGAGCGTCTTGCGCGGCGCCTTGCCACCTACCGTTCTGTCGCTGTTGAGGTCGGAATCGGAGAGCGCCTCGGTCGCCTCGAACTCGTCGGCATGCGACGTCCGCAGCTCGCGCCACATCTTCCAGCACACCCACAACAAAAGGATGCCGCCGGCCAGCAGCAGGCCGACAATGGCAAGAAGCTTGACGGTGACGGCGGCAAACAGGATGCGCAGCACAGTCGCCGCCAACACGCCGATCAGGATGGCTTTCTTGCGCTGCTCGACCGGCAGGCCGGCGGCGGCAAGGCCGATGACGATGGCATTGTCGCCGGCAAGCACCAGATCGATGGCGATGACCTGGAGGAGGGCCGTCATGCTTGCAGCGCTGAAAATGTCCATCGACCGGAGCCCCTTGCTGTATCGGCGTGTTCGTCGTCGGATATGCCGACGCCCTAACGTGTATGGTTCCCGCGCGTCAAGAGACTGCCGGCGCAATTCCAGGAAAAGTGCGTAGCGGTTTTCCGTCCGGAATCATGCAAAAACAAAGAGTTAGAGTGGGTCAGCTGCTCTGTAAAAAGCTGAACCGCTCTAACGGCCGACGCTGAAAGCCACGGGAATAGGGAAGGTCGTTCTGCCAGAGAGAATTCTGGTCGCAGCGAATTCAGTCGTAGAGATTGTACTTCGCCCAGTCGGCTTCCGGAATCTCGTCGCCGATGCGGTAACGGAACTGCAGGACCTCCATATGGTCAGGCGCCGTCTCGCATTTGAACTTCAGCCGGTACCACTGCCCCTTGCTGCGGAAGGCAGCGCCCGGGCTGCGGATGGCATCGGCCTTCATTTCCGGCGTCGCGAAGGCGTAGGCGACGACGCGGTCTGCCTTGTACTTGTGGTCGTCATGGCTGATGCGGTCGAGCACTTCGGCGTCGCATCTCTGCTCCAGCCGGGTCTCCGGGTCGAGTTTCAGCAGGCCGGCGCGCAGGGCGGCGTCCATCGCGTGGGCGGGCCAGGCCAGCGTCACCGAGGCCAGCGCCGCAAGGAATAGTTTTTTCATGGGCGGGAGAACGACCATAACTCGCGTGAAAAATCAACCGGAGTGCCATTTTGGGGCAGCCGGATATGCGCGGAAATCGCCGTTGGCCGGGCAGGGTGTTTTGACGCAGCCGCTTTGATACGTCGCCGGCGCCATTCTTATTTGTCCGGGCTGCCATGCACCGATTGCCTGTTTCGCCGTCTTTGCGCTTCTCGCGATCGCGGCACCCACCGCCACGGCCGCAAGGCGATATAGACAGCGAGGAAGGCTCTTTGTGCAAGGCCGGCCTCGCTGTGCCAGACCTCCCTTATCCCCGCCGCCCGCAAGGCCCTTCGTTGGGTGCTGTTGCGGTCCCAGCGCCGGCTGATGCTGCCCGCCCGGTAGTATTTGTGGCAGAGCACTTGCGGCACGCGGACAAAGCCGCCGAGCAGCGACAGATGCAGAAGCCAGGTCCAGTCGGCGCTGAATTCGCCTTGGCTGTTGGGCTTGATCCCGCCGCTACGGTGGAACGCCCAGGCCCTGAATATCCCACGATTGGGAACCCACCATCCATGCGGCTGGCGCGCCATCGCCCGGCCACGCGCAAAACCGTCCTGCAAGCCCTCCAGCAGGTCGAACTTCCACGTGGCACTTTCGCCGCTGACTTCGATCACTTCGACGTCGCTGAACGACAGTACGGCCGCGGGATTGGCATCGAGCGCCCGCACCAGCGCCTCGATATAGGTTGGATCGATGACGTCGTCATGGAAGGCAAAGAACATCAATTCGCCGCTGGCATTGGCCATCAGATCGTTGGAGTTCTTCAGCCATCCCAGGTTTTTGTCCCGGCGCAGGATACAGACATCGTCGCGGCCGCCGGCGAAGGCTGAAACGATCTCGAATGTCGCGTCGGTCGAATTGTCCTCGCCGACCAGGATCTCGATATTGTCCCAGGTCTGCGCGGCGAGGCTGTCCAGCGTACGCGAAATGAATGCCGCCGAATTGTAGCACGGCACCAGCGCCGTGACCTTCGGCCGCCAGCCGGATCGAAGCTGGACTTGTTTCTGCGCTACCTGCTTCGCGCCGCCCTGTTCTGTCTCACCCATTCACTCGATCCCGCAGATTTGCCGCGCCAGCCTGTCGGCAAGCCACGGCGCCGTCGAATATTTACCTGTGTCGACCGAGATGTAGTTGCCCAGGCGGTTGACCCCGAATTGGTCGCGGCGATGGATCGTGGCTTTCGGGTCGCTGAGCGAACCACGCCCTTGCGCAAACACGAAGCCGCCGCGTACCTCAAGCTCCTCGGCATCGTCGAACATGCTGGAAACAACGGGCACCAACCGAGTGAGCGTGGCGCGAACGTCGCCGATGAACCGCTGTCGTGCGTCGGCATCGAGCGCTTGTGGCGTTTCGATCGACAATACGCCACTCTCCGCAAGCAACCCGCTCGGGTACCAGGAGAGATAGAAGTTGCGCCCGTCATAGTTTTTTATGTCGCCGAACGGGCCAAGGGCGACGACCGCGCACGGCACATCGACAGGCTGGCTGGTGCGGCCGAACAGGCAAAGCCTGTAGCGGTGCGACCATCCGGGAACCGGCTCGATGCCGGCCGTGCGGTCGACAGCCAGCCGCCCCTCCCAAAGGCAATTGACGACGATGTCGAACGCCTCACTTTTTTCGCCTGCGACCGCCACGCGCCATTTCCCGTCAATTCCGTCCACCGGCTGTGCCGACAGGACTTTGGCCGCCATTCGCAAGCTGGTGTTGGGTTCACTCCGAAGCACGGCGCAAAGCCGGTCGGCAACCCATCGCGTGTTGACGGATCGCTCCGGCACCTGGAAGCCGCCGACGATCTGGTCCGAGTTGGTGACATCGGCCAATTCAGTTTTGGAAAGCCGATTCGATCGCGCCGCCGATACGTCGGCAAGGTAGCTGGTGGCGTCAGCGTGGCTGCGCACCAATACATCTACACGTTCAAAGATCGCCCCCAGCGCCTCGACAGCGACGACCGAGTTGCGATGGACCAGATAAAGGTCTTCCGAAAAGGTCGTGTGCGCTTCCAGATTGCTTCCGATCAGCTCGGAAACAAGCCTGCCGAAACACAGTCCTCCCGAAAGCAGATGCCGGGCGGTCAGCAGCGAGGGATCGTTCCCGTAGAGATAGCCGAGATGAATCTTGCCCTCGTTCCAACGGCTGGCGCAGGCCATCGGCTCGCTCTCCTTGTCGAAGAGGGACACCGCGTAGCCTCTGCGGGCCATCATGAGAGCGAGGCTGGCGCCCATGATGCCGGCGCCGAGAATAGCCATTCTACCGCGAGGCGCTGTCATGTCCTGGCGCGCATCGCGGCCTCTCCTTTCCTGACGATTGTCATCAGGGATACGAGACGTAGTCTTTAGGGTCGTATTCGGTATCGCAGAAAACCAGCAAAGACGGGTTCTCGCCTTTATAGGTCTGCAGCGCCCAAACCGGGGCGTCGACCAGCACCGCGCGGTTCGATGCGGTGAGCGTCAGCCGTTCGATCCGTTCCTGGTAGCGAAATTCGATGCCGATCTCGCCCGACAGCTGCATCATCAATTGCCGGCCCGAGCCGTGTGCATGTCCCCCCCGCGACGTGCCGCGCGGCGCGGTGACGACGAACGCCCGCACGGCTTGGAATTGTAACCGCTGAACTCGATAGCGGTCAGCATTCCCCTGGGATCGCTATGTAACGAAGTGGGGATCTCGGTGACCTTGCCGCCAAAGAACGTTCGATGCTGCATAACGTAAGCCCGCCAGATGCCGGTCGAAATTTTACCTCAGACTAGCGCTTATATCAAAAGACAGGGAATACAACCACTTAGGCGGTGTTTGGGAACACTGCAGCGGATCGATGTCGAGCTCGGCCTCAGGCCGATAGGTGCCGACTACCGAAGGTCGCCGCGCCGTCACGACTTCTGAGTCGCGGCCGAAACCACGGCTTAAGACCTTGGTCTGAGCGGTCTAGGACCTTTGAGTTCGGAAGGCCGGCCGGTTCCAAGGAGGGTGATCTACTTCAGCAATTTCAAAGAGTTATGCTGGTTGGCGTTTCGCCGGCCGGCCGCTTCGTTGTCGCAATGAAAGCACATCTATATCTAAGTTTACCCTTTGTGTTAGCGATTCCTCATGTTGCCCGCTATAGCGGTTCGTGGCGGTGGCAATCTCGGAGGTAGTTATGACATCCCGAAAGACCCTTTTTGCTGCATTTGCGGTGTTCTCGCTTCTGGTGTCGCCGGCCCTGGCTGCTGCTGGTGGCAACGGCCATGGTAACGGCCATGGCAATGGTAACGGCAATGGCAATGGCAATAGCGGAGGAAACGGTAATGCTGGCGGCAATGGCGGAGGCGGCGGTTCGGTCGGCAAGTCGGCATCCGCCAAGGGCCAGGCCCCTAAGGGCCAGGTCGCCAAGGCCGCTACCCCTTCTGTGTCCAAGGAAAAGAATATCCATGCCAAGCTCGGCCGGTTGAACTCGCTGCAGCGCAACGCCAACGCCTTTATGCACTCCAAGAGCAAGAACTTCGCTGGCGTGCAGGCTTTTGTGACACAGTCGGCAATAGCCAAGAACGCTCAATCGGCGCTCGATGCCGCTAATCAGGCGGTTACCGACGCCAAAGCGGCGCTCGACGCGCTGAATGCGAAAGCGGCTGACCCGAATACCCTGCCCGAAGATGTCCCGACGCAGGCCGACCTCGATGCAGCACAGGCAGCGCTCGATGACGCCACCCAGGATGCGGCCGCTGCTCAGACCGCCGCCACAGCTGCCGCTGCCAACGTCCCATCGATCGATGCAGCCCTTGCCCAAATGGCCAACAAGCCCGTTGACCCTGAGGTGACAGATTGGGCCAATAGCGTACTTGCCGACAAGATCGACCAAGTAGCCGCCAAGCTGGCGCCGGCCGCGCCTTAAGGCCCCATGCGGCGGCAGCGATCCAATCGACGATAAGCCGTCGGGTCCGCCCGGCGGCTGCACCTTTCTCGCCTATCTGCAGCGTTGGTCCCAATGCAGGTCCGAGATTCTGGTCATGGCTATTTTGCGAAATCTCCAGCCGGGCCGCCGTCCTCAAGGCTGAATTCATGCGTGCTTCGCGCATCTTCATCGACCACACGAAACCAATGCTCCTGAAGCGCTCTAGGCGACACCCTTTGGCCCGTGACCTTCTCTACCGCAGATAACGGATCATCGGCGCTCGTGGCCTGAGTTGAGACACACTCCTCTCCATGCCACTCTTCCACCTGGTACTCTGGCATGCCGGCCTACCTACCGCTCCCCAGAGCCTTCGCTTCCCGCTCCAGCGTCTCGCGTCGGTTGCCGTGCTTCGCGATCGATTCCTTGACCTGCTGCGGGGTGATGCCGGCCTTGGTGGCGAAATACTCGACTTCATAATCCTCATCGGCAGAGACGCGGTCCCGATCGCGGAAGCCCGTCTTCGTTTTGTCGTCGGCCATTTGCTTTGCTCCTGGTTGAATGATCAACCGCAACGTGCAGCCGCAGCCTTTTGTTGCAGCGGAGCCCGGATTTCCGAAACGGTCACATGGGAAAACGGCCCTCAGTCGCAGGAGGTGCTGGTGTTGCTGTAACTTTGAACGGAACGGTTCTTCTCCTTGACGGTTGTGACGTGAAGGAGATGCCTCATGTTTGAAAGTGTGATGTGGTTGATCGTCGTTGCTGGTGGGCCACTGTTGCTGGCCCTATTGATGGCATACGTTCTTATGACCCGACGCCACCGTGGTCCTGCAGAACGCATGGAAAGCGACCGCGCGACCAAACGGCTCTATCGCCAGGACGAACGTTGATCCTGAGGCTGGCGCAACGTTTGCGCTCACGCTGGCCCGCTGCCTCGCGGTGGCAGGCTTCTTCGTTTTAGGAAGTTAGGAATAACTTAGGAAAGATTTGGCCCTCTTTGAAATACAGAGGCAATTCAGCACGGTAGCCAAATATCTGGCGGAGGGAGTGGGATTCGAACCCACGGTGGGCTTGCACCCACGCCGGTTTTCAAGACCGGTGCCTTAAACCGCTCGGCCATCCCTCCAACGTGACTTTTCAATCATCTAGGAACATCAACCGACCCAGTGAACGACAGTTGGTATCGAATGATACCTATCCTTCCGGACCAGCTTGCGGTTCATTTCTCTAGAGCGTTGCCCATCGCCAAGTCAACCATCGGCGCTGCCATGGATAATAGGGGGTGGCGTTCGTTACCCGAACGGAGCTGCGAACCCGTTTTCGAAGGAGCCGGGATCTAATTGCGATCCTTGCTGCCGACCTGCACAAGTTGCAGAAGACCCAGCACGACAAGTGCGAGCAAGGTAGCCAAAGCCGCGATCTGCCAGAACCCGAGCCCAACCGCCAGGCCTATGGCGCCTGCCAGCCACATGCCCGCCCCAGTGGTAAGCCCTTGAACCTCGCCCTTGGAGAAGAAGATCAGGCCGGCGGCCAGAAATGCCACGCCGGCAGTCGTGGCTTCGATCAAGCGGATAGGATCAATGGCGATTTCCTGACCATCGAAGACGTGAAGGTGAGTAATCTCGATCGTGAGGATGGCAATTAGAGCCGTCGCAACACAGACGAGGATGTGTGTCCTCAATCCGGCCGGCCGGTTGCGCCATTCGCGTTCGATCCCAACGATGGAGCCAAGGACGGCCGCGAGTAAAAGCCTGGCTGATATTACGGAAAAGGGCAGCCACGTCTGTTGCCCGAAACGTTCAATGAATTCATCCATGAGGCGCAGAACGTATCTCGGGTCGGTCGGTTCCAGGCAGCCGCGCTTCGTGCCATAGATTCACATTCAGGCTCCAAGGGCCTGGGCTAGGTCTCGGATGCCTCTCCACAGGCCCGACCGACCCAAGAACTCCGCCACATTCCTGCCCGGTTCCGGACACAATCGATTAATACGCTGATAAACAATTCCTGCGCACAAGGGATGGGGATTGGCGCGTCGCAGGCATTGCTCATCTGGCTCCGCCGAAATTCTAGAAGCGGCGCCTGTGTCGAGACGGTAGGGGACATCGGAAAACATGCAGACCACGACGCATCGGCGTCTTCGTCGCGCTCCTGCTTTGGTGTTGTGCGCTCTTTCGGCTGCGTTGCTGGCCGCGTGCGCGTCGCCGCAGTCCGAGCCGAAAGCCATGGTCTACAAGAAGCCTCGCTCGAAGGAATATTTTGCCGAGACCGAATACGGCGTGAAGGCCAGCCCGCGCGTTCAGTACATGCGGCGCGGCGGCGGCCGCGACCAGTTGGGCAAGCCCTATCAGGTGCGCGGCAAGTGGTATTACCCCAAGGAAGACAAGCGCTACGCCAAGGTCGGTCTCGCCTCCTGGTATGGCGATGCCTTCCACGGCCGGCTGACTGCCAATGGCGAAGTCTACGACATGACCCATCTGACGGCGGCGCATCCGACCATGCCGCTGCCAAGCTACGCCCGTGTCACCAACACCGAGACCGGAAGCTCGGTCATCGTGCGCGTCAACGACCGCGGTCCCTATCATGAGGGACGCATCATCGATGTCTCGGAACGCGCCGCGCAAATGCTCGACTATGCCAAGGTCGGCACGGCCAGGGTCAAAGTGGAATACATCGGCCGCGCACCGCTCGACGGCGACGACGACCAATATCTGGTCGCCTCCTACCGCCCGGGCAACAACCGCCCGGACCCGTCCGATGGCTTGCCGACCGGCGTCATGGTGGCGATGAACGGACCTTCGCCGAGCCTATCTGTTGGCGCACCCCCCGCCGCAGTGCCGTTTCCTGGTCAGTTGACGAATTCCGACACACAGCCAGTGATGTCGATGCAGGCACCGGCCTCAAGCGATGTGACGCTGCCTGAATTCGGGCCGATCGTGCGTCAGCGCCCGGAATCGCCCTTTGCCGTGGCTTCGCTCTCCTATGCGGATGAGCGCGTACAGCGCGCCGACGTCTTTGCAGCGCTTGACGACCAGGGCATGTCGCCAGCCGACATCCTGCAATCGTGGAAGAAATCCAACCCGCAGGCATCGCCTGCCGTTTCCGACTACGTCGCCGCCGGATCCTTCGACGATGCTGCCGAGGCAAAGCGGGTGGCTGCGGCTCTCGAACCGTTCGGCAGGACCGAAATCCAGAGCACCGAACGCGACGGCAATGACTGGTACGCGGTCAATCTCTATCCGGATGGCCATGGCAATGTCGACGACCTCTTGCGCGCGGCATGGTCGCATGGCGCGCCGGACGCGCTGGCTGTGCGCAACTGACCAACAAAGGCACGCCGGTTTTGTCATTGCGCGGTTGATCCGCCGGGAAGAAGCCTGATAGCGTTGCGGCAAGTTTCTGCCGGCTAACAGTCGAGCCTCTTCATGCGATTTCGCCTTTTCCACCCTTTTGCCGGGCTTTTTGGCCTTGGCTTCTTGCTTGCCGCGCTGGTTCCGGCCAACGCGCAGCTTTTCGAGACCAAGGCGACGCAGGCTTTCATGATCGATGCCGAAACCGGCACGGTGCTGTTTTCCAAGGATGCCGACCAACCGATCCCGCCGGCCTCGATGGCCAAGCTGATGACGATGGAGATGGTCTTCAACGCCATCAAGTCGAAGCGCATGAGCCTCGACGACACCTTCGTGGTTTCGGAAAATGCCTGGCGCAAGGGCGGTGCGCCTTCGGGAACGTCGACCATGTTTGCCAAGCTCAAATCGGCGATCCGGGTCGAGGATCTGATCCAGGGGGTCACCATACAGGCCGCCAATGACGGCTGCATGGTGCTGGCCGAAGGCATGGCCGGTTCGGAAGAGAATTTCGCGGCGCAGATGAACGATCGCGCCCGCCAGATCGGGCTCGCGAAATCGACATTCGTCAATTCGACTGGCCTGCCGGCCGACGGCCAGCAGACGACGGTGCGCGAACTGGCGCAGCTTGGCCTGCATATATGGCGCGAATATCCGGATCTCTATCTCTATTACGGCCGGGCCGATTTCACCTGGAACAAGATCTCGCAAAAGAACCGCAACCCGTTGCTGGCCATGGGCATCGGTGCCGATGGGCTGGCGGTCGGGTCGAGTGAGGCGGGCGGTTTCGGCATCGTCGGCTCGGTCAGCCATGACGGGACCAGGGTGTTCGCGGCGATGAGCGGATTGGCCAATGACCGCGAGCGCGCCGAGGAAGCGCGCAAGCTGCTCGAATGGGGCGTCCGCTCCTTCGAGAAGACCGAGATTTTCGCCAGCAACGAAGTGGTCGGCGAGGCCCAGGTGTTCGGCGGCGCCAAATCCAGCGTAGCGCTGAAGGCAAAGGCGCAGATCGACGTCCTGCTGCCGATCGCCAACCGCGACAAGCTGACCGCCAGGATCGTCTATCAGGGGCCGGTATCGGCGCCGGTGGAGGAGGGGCAACCCGTCGGCGCGCTGCGCGTCTGGATCGGCGACACGCTGAGCCAGGAAACGCCGCTTTTCGCCGCCGAATCGGTCGGCGTCGGCACGTTGCCGCAACGCGCGTTTGATGCCGCCAGGGAACTGGCCGTAGGCTGGCTGCGTTGAGTTCCTGCGGCGTGGACCTTTTCTCAGGCGCGGACTAAGACACCAGCGCAAAGCAGGACAAAGGCCTTTCGATTGGCAAGCGGATTTTTCATCACCTTCGAAGGCGGCGAGGGCGCCGGCAAGTCGACGCAGATCGAACGGCTGGCCCAGAAGATGCGCGCCAAGAAATACGATGTCCTCCTCACCCGCGAACCCGGGGGGTCACCCGGCGCCGAGGCGGTCAGGCACGTGCTCCTGTCCGGCGCCGCCGAGCCTTTCGGGCCGAAGATGGAGGCGCTGCTGTTTGCCGCCGCACGCTCCGACCATGTCGAGCAGGTCATCCGGCCGGCGGTGGAGCGCGGCTCCATCGTGCTTTGCGACCGTTTCCTGGATTCGTCGCGCGTCTATCAGGGCGTCACCGGCGGCCTCGATCCGGCTTTCATGGAAGCTCTGGAGGAGGTCGCCATCAACGGCATGATGCCGGACATGACGCTGATCCTTGACATTGACCCCGCCGAGGGCTTGCGGCGCGCCGCCGCGCGGCGTGGCGCCGAGGACGGTCCGGACCGCTTCGAAAAGGAGACGCTGGACATCCACCAGCGCCGCCGTGACGCCTTCCTGGCGATCGCAGCCGCCGAGCCGGACCGCTGCATCGTGATCGACGCGTCGGCGCCTCCCGCTGCGGTGGAGGATGTCATCACCGCGGTGGTGTTCGCCGCACTTGAGGCGAGGGCGCCCGCGCGCAACCGACAGGCGGCGCCCGCATGATCTTCGAACGCATCGCTCCCGAGCAGCACGACACACTGGACGGTGTACCGGAGCCGTCCGAGACGCTGCGCCTGGTCGGCCATGAGCAGGCGGCCGCGATGCTCGCTGCCGCCTATCGCTCGGGAAAACTGCCGCATGCGTTGATCTTTGCCGGGCCGGTCGGCATCGGCAAGGCGACGCTTGCCTTTCACCTGGCGCACCATCTGTTGAAGCATCCGGCCTTCGACCAGGCGCCGGATGTGTTTGCCGTTCCCGATCCGGCCTCACCGCTGTTTCGCCAGATCGCCACAGGGGCGCATCCCGGCGTGCTGCATCTGACCAGGCCGCTGAACGACAAGACCAAGAGCTTCAAGACGGTCGTCACCGTCGACGAGATCCGCAAGGTCAACCGCTTCCTGTCGCTGACCTCGCATGACGGCAGCTACCGGGTGGTGATTGTCGATCCGGCCGACGACATGAACACCAACGCCGCCAATGCCTTGCTGAAGAACCTTGAGGAGCCGCCGAGCCGCACGCTGTTCATCCTCATCGTGCATGCGCCGGGCAGCCTTTTGCCGACCATCCGCTCGCGCTGCCAGATGGTGCGGCTGACGCCGCTCGATGCCGGCAGCCTGATGAGCGTTCTGGAAACCGTCGAGCCGCCGCCACCTTCCGATCCTGCCGCGCGCGCGGCATTGGCGGAACGGGCAGGGGGCAGCGCCCGCAATGCGATCCTTCTGACCCAATATGGCGGGCTGGAGATTGCCGGCACGCTCGACGCCCTGGTCACGTCGGGCAAGAGCGACATCGCCGGCGCCTATCGCCTTGCCGAGGCCGTCGCCGGCCGCGACCAGGCGATCCAGTTCGACATCTTCAACCGCCGCGCGCTCGATCTGCTCTCCACCGGCGCCAGTGAAGCCGCGCTGGCTGGGGATCTCGCGCGGGCGAAAACGCTGTCCGACACTTGGCACGAGGCGCTGAACGCCATATCTGAGACCGATACCTACAATCTTGACAAGAAGCAGCACGCCTTGACCATGATCGACCGCCTGAATTCCGCAATGCGAATGTGACCGGTTTCGGCATTGGGGCGGGATGGCAATCGCCGTCTCGATGCGATATCCACCGCTCACATTCATTCGGCCATTCATGACGGTTAATTCATGTCACGCGACACATTCTACATCACGACACCAATTTTCTATCCGAACGGCAAGCCGCATATCGGCCACGCCTATACGGTCATCGCGACCGACGCGCTGGCCCGCTTCCAGCGCCTGGACGGCAAGGACGTGCTCTTCCTCACCGGCACTGACGAACACGGCCTCAAGATGCAGCAGACGGCCGAGAAGGAAGGCATAACGCCACTCGCGCTTGCCGACCGCAACTCGGCGATCTTCCGTTCGATGACAGAGGTCCTGGGCGGCTCGAATGATGATTACATCCGCACGACGGAACCACGCCACTACGAGTCGTGCCAGGCGATCTGGAAGGCGATGGCGGCCAATGGCGACATCTATCTCGACCGCTACAGTGGCTGGTATTCGGTCCGCCAGGAAGCCTATTTCGAAGAGAGCGAAACCACGCTCGGCGACGACGGCGTGCGCCGCGAGCCGCTTGGCTCGCCGGTCGAATGGAATGAGGAGGAAAGCTACTTCTTCAGGCTTTCCGCCTATCAGGACAAATTGCTTGCGCTGTACGAAAGCCAGCCCGATTTCGTCGGTCCGGCCGAGCGCCGAAATGAGGTGATGAGCTTCGTCAGGTCCGGCCTCAAGGACATCTCGGTCTCGCGCACGACCTTCAATTGGGGCGTGCCGGTGCCGGGCGACGACAAGCATGTGATGTATGTCTGGGTCGATGCCCTGACCAACTACATCACCGCTGCCGGCTATCCCGACACCAAGGCCGAGCAATGGCGCTACTGGCCGGCCACGCACATTATCGGCAAGGACATCGTCCGCTTCCATGCCGTCTACTGGCCGGCTTTCCTGATGTCGGCCGGCATCGAACTGCCGAAGCGCGTCTTCGCGCATGGCTTCCTGTTCAACCGCGGCGAGAAAATGTCGAAGTCGGTCGGCAATGTCGTAGACCCCTTCACCATAGTCGAGCATTACGGCCTCGACCAGGTGCGCTATTTCTTCTTGCGTGAGGTGCCATTCGGCCAGGACGGCAGCTACAGCCATGACGCGATCGTCAACCGCACAAATGCCGATCTCGCCAACGGTCTCGGCAATCTGGCGCAGCGCTCGCTGTCGATGATCGCCAAGAACTGCGGCGGCGTGGTGCCGCATCGCGGCGAGCTGACCGAAGCCGACAGCGCGATCCTCGACCAGGCGGTGGAAGCGCTGGGTACCGCGCGCCAGGCGATGGCGGAACAGGGCATCCATCTCGCGTTGGCGGCGATCTTCGGCGTTGTGGCGGAAGCGGATCGCTACTTCGCCTCGCAGGCGCCCTGGGCGCTGAAGAAGACCGATCCGGCGCGCATGGAAACAGTGCTGTGGACGACCGCCGAACTGGTGCGGCGCGTGGCATTGCTGTGCCAGCCCTACATTCCGGGGTCGGCCGGCAAGCTGCTGGACCTGCTGGCGGTGCCGGCGGACAAGCGTGACTTCGCGCATGTCCATGCCGACTATGCGCTGGTGCCCGGCACGGCGCTGCCCGCGCCGGAGGGCGTGTTTCCGCGTTATGTCGAAAACCCTGAGGCGAGCGCCTGATGCTCGTCGACAGCCATTGCCATCTCGACTTTCCGGATTTCACCGAGGAGCGGGCGGCCATCGTCGCCCGCGCCAAGGCTGCCGGTATAGGTCACATGGTGACCATCTCGACACGCGTGAAGCGGTTTGCGCAAGTGCTTGAGATTGCCGAGAGTTTCGACGAAATCTATTGCTCGGTCGGCACTCATCCTCACAATGCCGGCGAAGAGCTGGATGTGACGGCTGAGGACCTTGTGCGCCTGTCCGCGCACCCGAAGGTGGTGGCGATCGGCGAGGCCGGGCTCGACTATTTTTACGACAAGGCGCCACGCGATGCGCAGGCGCAGGGCTTTCGCACTCACATAGCGGCCGCGCGCGAGACCGGCTTGCCGCTGGTGATCCATTCGCGCGATGCCGATGACGACATGGCTGCCATCCTCGAAGACGAAACAGGGAAGGGCGCCTTCCCCTTCATCCTGCATTGTTTTTCGTCGGGGCGACGGCTGGCAGAGGTCGGCGTGGCGCTTGGTGGCTATGTGTCCTTCTCGGGCATACTGACTTTCAAGAACTCCGCCGATTTACGCGCCATCGCAGCCGATGTGCCGCATGACCGGCTGCTGGTCGAGACCGACGCACCGTATCTGGCGCCGGTGCCGTTCCGCGGCAAACGCAACGAGCCGGCCTATATCGCGCATACAGCCAAGGTGCTGGCGGAGACGGTCGGCGTTGGCGAAGCCGAGATCGCGACGCTGACGACGGCGAACTTCTTCCGGCTGTTCGGCAAGATGCCGCGGCCCGCCGGGCTCTGACGCATGAGCGACCGGCTGCGCCTCACCATCCTCGGCTGCGGCTCGTCACCTGGCACGCCGCGCATCACCGGCGATTGGGGCAATTGCGACCCGGCCAATCCGAAAAACCGGCGTACACGCTCAGCCGCGCTCCTCGAGCGGATAGCAGCCAACGGCGCCAGAACCACGGTCGTCATCGACACCGGGCCTGATTTCCGTGAGCAGATGCTGATGGCGGCGGTCCGGCGCATCGACGCCGTCGTCTATACGCATCCGCACGCCGACCACATCCACGGCATCGACGATCTGCGCGGCTACGTGCTGGAGCAGCGCCATTTGATCGATGTCCATGCCGACCAGCCGACCATGCTCAGGCTGCGCGAAGCGTTCGGCTATTGCTTCGAGACGCCGTTTGGCAGTTCCTATCCGCCGATCGTCAGGCCGCACATCATCGATCACGCAAGGGCGGTGACGATCGAAGGCGAGGGCGGTGCCCTCACCCTCGAGCCGCTGCCGCAGATCCATGGCGACATCATTTCGCTCGGCTTCCGCATCGGCGGGCTGGCCTACTGCCCCGATATAAGCGACTTCCCGGATGCCACCGCCGAGCGGCTGCGCGGCCTGGAAATGCTGGTCATCGATGCCTTGCAGTACCATACCCATCCCAGTCATCTGTCGCTCGGTCAGGCGCTTGGCTGGATTGAAAAACTGGCGCCGAAACAGGCCGTGCTGACGCATATGCATGTGCCGCTCGACTATGCCACGGTGAAGGCCGAGGTGCCGGCCAACGTCACTCCGGCCTATGACGGCATGGTGATCGAAATTCCTTTATGAGACAGCATGATACGAGCAGATCTTTATAAGGACGTTCGGTTCTTCGGCGCGAAGATCAGCAGCGTTCCAATCCGCTCATAGCCCATGCGGGGATAAAGCAGCGCTCCGGCACGCGTCGCCAACAGCATTGAGCACCGCGACCCATGCACTTTGTCGTCATGCAGCATTTTGGCCATCAGCGCCTGGCCGATGCCTCGACGCCGGTGCGAAGGCTCGACAAACATTGCCGAGCACCATGTGGCGCCGACGGCGTCTATGCTGCGCACACGCCCGACGATGGCGTCGCCATCGAGCGCCACATACTGGCGAAACGGCGCATCGTCGCCGAGTTGATCGTCTGGAAGTGGCCGCCTGCGTATGACCTTTCCCAGTTGTGCAGCGCGTTCAGCCGTCCTCACGCGTTCGATAGAGACGATTGCTGGCGGGTCTGGAATTTGGCGCAGCGACTGGACGAAAAAGCCTTCCGTCCGCAGCAGCCGGTAGCCGAGCGCCTTGTAGGCAGTTCGCGTCGGTTCGTCCGGGCCGTCATTCGCGATCACGACCGAAACGGCAAAGCTTGGCCGCGCATGCTGCCGCACGATGGCATCGGCTTCCTCGGCGGCGACGTCATGGACGATCCATTCTTCGCCACGGTAGTCGCGTGCATTCTTGCGCTCGGCATCGCGCATCAGCCACAAGGGTCCGACGCGGCTGGCCTCGTAGGGAAAGGAACGGCTCTTATCGGTACTGAAGCCGTGCACGAACACTTCGATCGCCGCTTCGATGTCACGCGTTGCTGTCGTCATCGACACAGCGTAGCGTTGGCCATCGGCTCAAGGCAACACGCGTCGATCATGCCAAACCCGTGAAAATCGCAGCAATTTCCAGCTTCAGTCTAATGCACAAGTTCCATAATCTATCTTATGCGACTAATTCATATTCCGAAGTGAGGCGAACCAAAACCGAAGGGAAAGCGAATGTACAAATCCGTACTTCTTCGCCATGTCCTGACGCCTTTGGTAACCCGGATCGGTACGGCTTTGGCCGCCTATCTGATCGCCAAGGGCATGGACGGCGACATGACCGACCAGATCGTAAACGGCCTCATCGCCGTTCTGCTGGTCGGCATCGATCTCTGCACCCGCTGGCTAACGCCAGACGTCGACAAGGAGGCGTCCTAAATTCATTGGGGCGCTCTTGGGTGCAGGCGCTTCCATCCTTGGGAGCCTGCTCGGTGGTAAGAAAGAAACCACAACTAGCCGGGTCAATTATCAGCAAATGGCTGATGATGCCTCGGCGGCTGGTTTCAACCCGCTAACTGCCATCCGCAACGGTGGCTCTGCCGGGTTCACGTCCACTACTTCACCCGGCAGCGGCGGCTTGTCCGCTGCTCTCTCTACTGCCGGGAATTTCCTGCAAAACTTTGACCCGTTCGCGGATGCGAAGCGTGAGCAGGAAAGCCGATATGTTGAGGCTCAAATCAACAATCTCAACGCGCAATCCGGCTCCTACAATCGGACGGCTTCCACGCCGTCCGGCCCGGTTCTGCGTCGGTCTGGCGCTGCGTCTCTCTCGATGCAGTCGCCCCCTACTCCCGGTAAAACTACGGTCACCAATCCGTTGCCGGGTCCGGGTGTCGTTGACAGCCGGTTGGTCGACGCCGACGCATGGGAGGCGCGTTATTCCGACCTCGGCGGCTGGGTTGGCGGCGCAATTAATGCCTTCGGCGATCTAAGCGAGAACATCGCTCGTCCGTTTGGCAAGACGCCCCTGACCGATGCCTGGGAGGCCGTTAATCGGCCCTTCCGCGCTGGGAAGAAAGTTCCTCTGTCTGGCAACATGCCAGCCGGGAACGATTTCCAGCTGCCGCCCATGTGGCCGACTTATGGGGCTGGACCCCTCGGCGGCTACTGATGCCGTGCGCCGCCTGCGCACGGCGGCGCAAGGCCGTGGCCCGGACGCTCCGGGCAATCTCAAACACTGCAACGCGCGTAACGCGCTCTTTGAAAGGTCGTAAAAATGGATACGCCAAAAAACGGTGAGATCGCCCACGGCTCCGGTGACATGCTGCGCATGAACCGGATGCTGACCACGCCAATCATGGTCAACCGCTCTAACCGCGTCCACACGGCGCGGGGCATCACCTCCCTGCCCGCTGGCAAATGTGTGCCTATCGCGGCCGTGCCGCTTCTCCGTGAGGACGCTGTCCGCTCTGGGCGGCTGCGCTTCACCTTCGAAATGATGGAGACGGCCGAAATTCTCATGAATGCCGTGTACGTCTCGGTGAAAGCCTACCTCGTCCCTTGGTCTGCGTTTACACGCTTCGACTCTGTCGATGCGGTAAACCGCGCTTATGACGGGACCGAGCAATATACGGCTGGCCCGGTCCAGCCCTTTGTGCAGCGTGAGACGCACAATTCGGTCACGCCGGACGACATCAAGACCTATCTCGGCTTGCATGCCAAAACCGGCGACATAACCACCCTCGCCTATCACGAGGCCTATAACGAAATCTGGAACTTTCGTGCCAAGAACCGTTCGCCGGGTCTGCCTACGCGTGCACTCACTGACAAGAGCTTGGCTCCCGCCTTCTGGCGTCATGAGCAGTTCAAGCACGTGGTGCCGGACTTCGATCAGGCTCTAAACGACGGAAACGTCGCGCTGAACGTGGTCAACACGCAGCTGCCTGTGAAGGGCATCGGCTATCAGGCCGCAGGCGCTACGGCGCCGCAGGCCTCGGTCAACGTTCGTGAAACTGGCGGCGGCGCCGCTACCTACAACCCGAGCATGAACTCGGGCAACACAACCGGTCTGATTTACAAGCTGACCGGCACAACCAACTTGAACGCCGCTCCGGCGATCTACGCCGAAATGCAGGCGAACGGGATTACCGTCTCGCTGGCCAACATCGAAATGGCCAAGCAGACGCAGGCCTTCGCCAAGCTCCGCACGCAGTACAACGAACTGGACGATCAGTATCTGATCAACATGCTCATGGATGGCCTCACCATCCCCGAGCAGGCCTTGCGCCAGCCGATGCTACTCGGTGAGCAGACGACGATTTTCGGCATGTCCAAGCGCTATGCGTCGGACGCTGCCAATCTTACCGAAAGCGTCGTCAACGGGGCCACTCAGGTCGATATGTCGATCCAGACCCCGCAAGTTCCGGTCGGTGGCATCATTATGATCATCGCCGAAATCACGCCGGAACAGATGTTCGAGCGTCAGGCCGATCCGCTGTATCACTATCCGCTGGTCGCCGGTGCGAACCAGCACACTGGCGGGGCTTTCCCGCACTACCTCCGCGACACTCTCGACCCTGAAAAGATCGAGGCGGTGCCAAACCGCTACGTGGATGTGGCGCACACTGTGCCTGCTGGCACGTTCGGCTACGCACCGCTCAACTACCGGTGGAACGTCATGCAGCCGCGTATCGGCGGCAAGTTCTGGAAGCCGACACCGGGCGGCGCGTTCGATGAAGATCGGCAGCGCCTGTGGGCGGTCGAAACGACTGACCCAACCCTCAACGCGGATTTCTACCTGTGCACCAATATGAACACCTCGGTGTTCGTGGTGACCAATCAGGATCCGTTCGAGGCCGTCACCCAGGGCGATTTTCTCATCGAGGGAAATACCGTCTTCGGGCCGCCGCTGGTCGAGAGCACGAACGACTACGCCACGGTTCTCTCGAAGATCGATCAGGTCCGGATCGTGAAGCCCTAACGGCATGGGGGCGTAAGCCCCCTGCCCTCCCCTTCAACAGTCAAATCAAAGGAACGTGAAATGAACGTGATCCGTATTTCCGATGTTGGCCGCTGGACGCGTCTCGACACCGGCAACAAGCTGACCTTCTCGCCGCATAAGGCTCGTACCATTCGGGTCGAGCTCCGCGCTTCGGCTCCGGTTTACTGGACTGTCGAGCGTGTCTCGGTCGATGGCGAAGTACTGCAAGACTTCCTCACTGTCACGCCTGTCGGCGTGTCCACGCTCGAGCTCGGCGTGGGCGTTGGCGACGTGTCTCTGATCCCCGACCTTGAGGCGGGCGGCGAACTTTTGTTCTCGTCGCCCGAATACGAAAAATTCGAACTGGTCGCGCCAAACGCGGGCGATAGCTTCCTGACGATTGCTCATCGTCGGGAGCGCAATCCCCAGGTCGAAATGATGGAGTTCCTCATGAACCAGAACATGCAAACCCGCATGGCTCAACTCGATGAGGAAATCACGCGCCGGCTCGCGGCGCTCCCAACAGAAAGGCAAGACGATGGCAACGGAGTTCATGAGCCAACGGCTCCGAAACGTGAAAAACTACCAAAAGACCCTGCAGGCAAAGCCGGCAAGGCAGCAGTTCCAGCGGACGGGTCGGGACAACAGTTACTTCCTGCCGACACCGGCAGCGGGCCGGACAATGAACCGGCTAGCGGCTCGGTCGAATAGGCCGGACAGTGGCCGCTGGTGACAGTGAAGGCGGCTCGGGCGTTCGCGCTCGGGCCGCTGCCGTCTCGATCTCTCAATATCTCAAACGTGGAAGGGAACCACCAATGCCGCTCAAGGCTCTCGCGGGCTCCGCTCCGCTCCTCCCGTCTCGCGAGGCTTCGCCTGAAAACGAGACCGTTCTACTCGGCCTGCGCGACCGCGCTTTTATGATGGGCGAGAAATACGCCGGTCAGCAACTCCGCGCTTCGCGGGAGGGTGCTAGGCCGGAAATTCTCAAGTTTCACGATGCCTTCCAGAGGCAGCTAAGGGCGCTGGGCGTCCCTATGTTCGCCTTCACCTTCGTAAGGTCTAGCTCCGCTCAGGATGCCGCCTATGCGGCAGGAAACAGCCGTGCACAGGCGGGCGAAAGCCCGCACAACTTCGGCATGGCTGTTGACATGGTCCATTCCCGCCGTGCGTGGGACCTGACCCGGAAAGAGTGGGCCGTGATCGGCCATATCGGGAAGGATGTCGCCGCTCGTAACCAGTTGCGTATCGACTGGGGCGGCGACTGGGAGACCATCTATGATCCCGCGCATTGGGAAATGCGTCGGTGGCGGTCTCTGTTGTAACTGCGTAGCTGCTCGACCAGGTCAGCGCGAAGGCGCGTGACTTGGCGGCAGCCAAGTCAACAAACTAGGGCGTTCGGCCCGTTCTTAACTCCGGCTGCGGCTCTGCTGCGGTCGGCGTCTCTGCGCCAATTTTTTGGAGTTCGAAATCATGCAGATTTCATTCGGCAAGCCTCTTGACGAGCGGCGTCGTGCGATTTATCGCGCGCGCCGCACCCGCACCCGCTTCTCGTCGTATAGTGCAATTACTGACACTCTCAACGGTGGCCGTCGCTATGTGTAGTTCCCCCAGGAATCTGCCTGACGGAACAGCCGTTGGGTGTCGTAAATGTATGCAATGCTTCTCTGTCCGTGCCCAAGATTGGGTCGGCAGGTGCATTGCTGAAAGTCGTACCTCCGTCGCGAACCGGTTCGTGACACTGACCTATGGGGGCGGCCTCGTCCCCGCGTCGGAGGTGCTGACTTATTCAGATGTGCAGAAATACTTAAAGCGTCTCCGCAAAGCCGGACACAAATTTAGATATTTCGCAGTAGGTGAGTATGGGTCCGCAAAGGGCCGCGCTCACTGGCATCTGATGTTATTTTATCAGTCGCAGCCTCCGGGGGGTTACCTCCACGCTCGATCTGATGAAAAGCATTGGCCTCATGGCTTCTCGCAAAGCGAAGTCGCCTCCAATGCATCAATCCGGTATTGCGTAAAATACCTCTATAAGGACCTCGGCTCGGACGAGGCGAAACAGGCGAAATTCGTCCTGTCAAAGAACCCGGCAATCGGTGTTCCCTACTTCCGCAAGCTCGGAATTGATTACGCACAACAGGGCATATCGCCTCGCGATAGCTTCTACTGGTTCCCTGATGTGCTGAACTCTAAAACCGGCCTGCCTGAGAAGTTCTATCTCTCAAAGCAAAGTGCCGTCATGGAAGAGTTCTTGCGTAGCTTCTGCGTAGCTTGGTGGAAGGTCCACGGCAACGACCGTTGGCCCCACTCCGATCTTCTCGACTGGTGGGTTGACGGGAACACGCGCAAGCGGCCCGAAATCCTACAGCCTCGCGGACCTCGCGGCGTCAAGCCTCTCGGCCCGCCTCCAGGCGGATCAAAGCCGCTGTTCAGCGAGTCTCACAATTGCTATTACTCCGACACTATAAGCGGGCGCTTATGGTTTTTCACAAACGAGGAAGGGGATGCAACATGGGATACGAAAATCGGAAAAAGAAGGATCGTCGGGATCGGCCTGCCGAGCCTCGGCGCAGCGCGGTACGGCGGGATATAACGCCGTCTCTCTCGCGGCGGGTCGCCTTTGGCGCTCGCTCGAAATTAGAACGCGGCGTCCCCTCGCCCTTCTTCCCTCCAGAGCGGCAACGCCTACAGGCGATGCCAGACACTGCTGCCATCCAGCGTGTCGCCCGCGTGGAAAGGTTGCGTGCGGAGCACGACAGGCGCGTAGCGGCTGGGCTCTTAGCCCCAACCGAAAGCGCAAAGCGCAATGTCTCCCGGCTCATAATCTCAACACTGGCCCCGCGGCCCGGATCATCCGTTAGAAGAGCGAAACAGCCGGAGACTAAAAAACTCCCCACCCCAAAAATCTACATGGGGGTTCAGGGGGGCATGGCCCCCCTCGCGCTGGGGGTCGGGGGCGTGCAACGCCCCCAAGCAGCTGCCTCTAAGCCGGTCTCTGACCGTCACTCTGTGCGCGCAACTCTAGCAGTCTGCAAAGAGCGTCCTCGCTCAAATAAATCAAAGGGTGGTGGGTCTAAAAAATACGTGCCGTGGTGCTCATGAGCGTCCTCGGCCCTCTGCTTGTTTTGATCGCCTATGCAGCGGTCTTCGCCGCTGTCGTTGCAGTCTTGAAACGGCTGTTCAAAAAAAAGCGTCAATAGCGCCTTTGGTGCTGTTGACAAAAAAACGCAAATCACAGCGTGTTCGTTTTCGGGGGTAACGTTTCGTTATCCCCGATATTGTAGTAAAAGGTTCGCTTTATATTCGGAAAGTTCATGCATAATCTATCTTATGCGACTTTCATATGTGGCTGCTGCTTCCATTAGCGGCGTGCCAATATACGCCCTGCTGACTGAGATGCAGGCCGGCGCTCACTGGGCGGTCACCATCCCACCATCCCATGGTTGCGATACAACGCATGATTTGCCGACAACGTCCCAACGGGTACCCTCAGGGGCATCCATCTGCCAGCGATCTGGCCTGCTGACGCGCGGTTCGTATAGCTTCCCCGAATGCAATCGTTCCCCGAGGTCATCACTCACAACTACGATCCCCGTCGAGGACCGTGCAGAAATATTTGCGAGCTGTCCGAAGAGCAGGCAGAACGGGTTCTTGACGAGATCAGAGCGTCTGGGCTGCGCGCTATCAAAGCAAACTACTTGGAGAGGCGACGATTAACGGAGGAATGGCTCATTCGAGAACGGCGCCGACTGCTTGGGCCCACGAAGCTAGAGCGTCCGGTCTATTTCTTAGCTTGGCGACTTTGCCGACGGCAAAGACCCGTCACGGCCAAGCTCACTCGTTATGCGACTGCGAGAGTTCCCACCGGAGACGCTCACTTTCACCTATCCAGACAGCATGGCAAGTCTTCCGATCGCGACGCGTGACGATCTTCGCCCCCAACGAAAGGGATACCACGGGCAAGTGTTTACTCTTGGTGAGATCGAAGCCGTCGTGGCCGAATTTGGGATGCCCGGTGAGCGCTGGAAGACCGATCCAACGATGAAGTATGACAAGTTCATCGAGGTGCAGGTATGGGATGATCGCCTCATTAACGAGCGGCTGCTTCAGGTCGATTCCCCCCTCTCCCCTTAGCGATTGGGATGGCGCCTTTCGCAAAGGCCTCGACTTCCTGCTCGACGGGCTGGCACCAGGATAACGAACAGGAGCGTCATCCCGAGAAGCTTTCCAGGAGGCCGCTGAAGGCTGCTGCGATTGCAACAAGATGGAAGACGCCAAGGGCCAGCCATCTGGAGCCGCCGGCGCCCGCAACAAATGCCCCATAGGCAGGAAACTGCAGCGCAGCCAATCCGATGGAAAGGCCGGTGATCGTTGTGTTGGTCAACAGCGTTGCCAGCATGGGGACCGGATAGAGAAGTCGCGCCAGCCCATAGTCGCCATGCCCGGCTCCGGCCGAATAGAGCGCCAGGAAAAAGGCGACGGGCGTGATGCCGAGGCCGACAAGGAACCCTGCCCGCGAGGAGAATTTTGGCGACGTCATCTGGCCATGGCCATGGCAGCGGACGGGTCGCGGTCGTCAGGCGCGAGCTTGGACGAAGTGACAAGCAGCTTCTCCTGATCGGCCCGCGACTTCGGCTCGATCGCGATTTGCAGCAGAGGCCAGGGCGCGGCAGACTTTTCCATCATGACGCCATGGTTGCAGATCGATCCGATGACCGCAACGGAGGGGTCTACGCCCGGCCGGCCGCCCTGCCCGTCCCTTTCGCTTCCTGACTGTGGACGCGCGCCAGAAAATCGCGCACCAGCGGAAGCGCCTCATCGAAATGGGTTTCGAGCAACCAGTGGCCGGCGCCGCCGATGAGATGAAGTTCTGCTTCCGGCAAATCGCGCTGGTAGGCATGCGCCGATTGCGCCGGCATGTAACCATCCTCGGGACCCCAAACGATGAGCGTCGGAGGTTGGTGCTCGCGCAGAAAGCTCTGATAGCGGGGGAACCAGCCGAGGTTCGCCTCCAACTTCTCCATCAGGTTGACCGCGAGCCGCCGGCGGATCGGCGTGTCCATCAAAGGCCAGTGGAGTTTCCAAAGATCGGGAGGCACGCGCTCGGCTACAGCGTCATCCACCTCTCCGACAAACTCGTGCCGGAAGCCCTCCTCGCTTACCGCCTCTTCCAACGGCCGATGCTTTTCGGGCGTCTTCTCATTCCAATAGGCTTTTATGGCGGCGTATTTCGGCCCGAGAACGTCCTCGTAGATGTCACCGTTCTGGATAATGAGTGCGGCGATGCGCTCGGGATGTGCGATGGCGTGGCGCAGTCCGATCTGAGAGCCATAATCGTGCAGCCAGAGCGCATAGCGCGACGTGCCGAGCGCATCGGCGAAAGCTGTCAGAAGCCCGGCATAGGCATCGAAATCATAGCCAAAGTCCGACATTTCGGGCGTGCCGCTGTAGCCAAAGCCGGGAAAGTCCGGCGCGAATGTATGCCAGCGATCGGCAAGTGCCGGCATCAACCTTCGGAATTGATAGGACGAGCACGGATAGCCGTGCGGCAGCAGGAGGACGGGAGCATCAGGCGGGCCGTCTTCGCGATAGAAGATGCTGTTTCCGTCAACGTCGATCCGGCGATGTTGCAATTCTACCTCCTTGCTCAAAGCTTGCCCGCCACTTTGTTTACGGCGCTCCGGCAAGAAGGTTCCCTTGAAGTCAGGGCGTGACGGCTTCCGGCTCTCCATTGCCCGACAGGATCTGCAGCGTTCCGCGCGTGGCGTTGCGGAACGCATCGTCGAAACTGACGCCACGTACCTGCCAGCGATAGTCCTTGTCCTTGAAGCTGAGCCGCCAGTCGCCGACCCAACCCAGCGCTTCCTGGCGCCATGCCAAAGTGCCGGCAAGCAGGGCGTCCCCATCCAGCGTGTTGGCCACGTCGGCGAGCGCGACGTCGGACGGCCGAGGCAACTCCAGCGGCAAACCGGTCCGGTGCGCCGCGTCCGCCAGCGCAACGCGCATATCCGCCGCAAGCTCGCCGCCGCCATCGCGCACCAGCGTGAAGCCGTCGCCTTTCATCGGCCTTACATCCAGCAGTGCGACGATTGTTGGCCGCGGCACCGCCCACGGTTTGCGCCCGAGCGACGCCAGCAAGGCATCGATCTTGTCCGGGTCGAAATCGGCGGTGATGTAATGCGGCCGGTCGTGGGTGCCCTGCTCGTCATGCGGCGGGCGGTTGTTGAGCAGGTCGCGGTAGCCGACACCAGTGACATAGTCGGCCGCGTGCCGGCTCATGTCCGCAACACGCGGGTCGCCGATCAGCCGCGGGTCGCCGGAAACCTTGACCAGCACCTCTTCAAGGCACGGCGCCAGGCCCCAGGCCCGGTTCTCCTCGCCAGTGCCGCTGGTCACCGATTGCGCGCGGTAGAGGCTGGCGCGGTCGATGTCGGCGGCAGCGACCGGAAAGACAATCAGCACAGCCAGCGCCGCTGCCACAAAGCCCAATTTCAAGCATCCAGGCACCCGCCGACCCTCCCGAACGGTCCGGAACATCCGTTGGAGCCATACTCCTGATCATCAGGGAATTTCAAGGTACCGCCCATCAAGGCGTATCGCCGACGATGCGCCGGTGTACGCCGTCCAGGCTCTCGGTGAGCGCCTCGAACATGTTTCGCGCCGTGAGTTCGCGAAGAACCTGTTCGTTGATGCCGCCGCGCGTCGCATAGTCCTGCGCCAGATGCATGAAGTCGGCATCCGGCGACATATCAGGAGCGCATCCCAAGGCTTTGAAAAGCGAGGCGATGTAATCGCGCCCCTTCCCTTCCTCCACGCCATTCCTCTTGAGCCAGCTGTTAATTGTATCGAGATATCTAAAGTAGCTGGCATAGGTTGCGGTGGCCACGCTCAACGCGTTGAATTCGGCTGGGTTCTCGACCTCGATCACTTTCCCCAGATTGCCGAACAAGGCAGCGACAGTGGCATCCGGCGGGCAGATGATCGTTGCCCCCAGCCGGTGGGCGATCATCGGCATGGGCAGCGCTTTCGTCACCTGGTGCGCGGGTGCGGTCAAGCGGGCAATCTCCTCGCGCGGCAGCGTGGCGATCAAGCTGATGAGGTGATGCTCGCGCCGAAACCGCAAACCCGGCAGGACGTCATGCGCAATTTGCGGCCGGACAGCCAGCATGACCAGGTCGCATTGATCGAGAACCGCCTGATTGTCATCAGCGATACGCACATCCGGATAACGGGCTGCCAGCTCTGCGGCGATCTCTTCATTGCGCGGCGACAGCAGCACGGAGACGGAGTTATCCGCGACGGATTTGAGCCCGCTGACAATGGCCGCTGTAAGGGCACCCGTGCCGATGAAGCCAAGTTTCATCGCGCCTGTCTCTGGTTCATCGGTCACAGCGGCGCATGCTCGAGCCGTACCTGATAGCTCAGCACGCGCTTTTCACCGGGCGCGATCAGCATCACGCCCGGCTTGTCCGCGAACTCGCCATCGAAATCCACGGGGCTGGCAAGCCCGTGCCAGGGTTCGATGCACAGGAACGGAGCGCCGCCCGGCTTCGACCAGATGCCCAATTCCTTAAAACCCTGCCACGACATCTCGATCGCCGCACCGTTCGCGGCGGCATAGCGCACGCTGGTGCTGGCCGGCCGGTCGAGGATCACGGCGTCTGCCTCGAACAGCTGTTCGGAAAGCGCCAGCGTTTTGCCTTCGATAGGCGTCGGCCGCGGTGCAGCCAGCACCAGGCCATCCTTCAGCCGGCGGATCGGCGCCGGCTCGTCCTGGGCAAAGGTCAGGTGGTAGTCTGTCTTGGCGAGCCCCGGCTGCAATGGCCAATTGAAAGCCGGATGTGCACCGATGGAGGCTGGCAGCGTCTCGTCGCCGGTGTTGGCAATCTCGAAGCTCACACCAAGTTCGCGACGCTCGAGGGTGTAGGTGATGGCAAGGCGAAAGGCGAACGGATAGCGCGTGCGTGTATCGGCATCGTCGGTCAACACCAGCGTGCAGGATCGGGGGCTCGCGTCAGCCCACACAAATGGCTTGTCGCGGGCAAATCCGTGCTGCGTCAGGGGATAGACCCGGCCCCGATGGCGAAGCTGGTCCCCCTTCAGCCGGCCGACGATCGGAAACAGCACCGGCGAATGCCGCCGCCATTCCGGCCCGGCCTGCCACAAAAACTCCAGACCCTCGGCATTGCGCAAGGAGACGAGCTCGGCCCCCTGCCCGACAATGGTTGCCGAGATGCCGTCGCCCTGAAGCGTCACTTGTTCCATGCGTTCTCGCGGAAAGCTGCGTGCGAGCGGCAGGTTAGCAAAAGCCCGCATGGACTCAAGGGCGCAGCGACATCGCGCTGATAGAGGAGCGATGTCTCCACGCCAAAACGACAGTGGCCGGAGATTCTCCTCCGGCCACTGCGAGATCGAGATTGTTGCCTTGCTACGGTTCGACTATTCGCGTTCGCCGGTGAAGTTCAGCAGCAGCTGGAAGATGTTGACGAAGTTCAGGTAGAGCGACAGCGCGCCGAAGACGGCGAGCTTCTGCTGCGATTCCGCGTCGAAATTCTCAGCATACTGTTCCTTGATCGTCTGCGTGTCCCAGGCGGTCAGGCCAACGAACACCGCGATGCCGATCACCGAAATGGCGAACTGCAGCGCGGTCGAGCCGAGGAAGATGTTGACGACGCTGGCGATCACCACGCCGATCAGACCCATGATCAGGAACGACGAGAACTGGGTCAGGTCGCGCTTGGTCGTGTAGCCGTAGAGGCTGGTGGCGCCGAACATGGTGGCGGTGATGAAGAAGGTGCGCGCGATGCTGGTGCCGGTGAAGACCAGGAACACCGAAGCCAGCGACAGGCCCATCACCGCGCAGAAGGCCCAGAACATCAACTGGGCGCTCGCCGCCGACATCGTCTGCATCTTGAACGAAAACAACAGCACGAAGGCGAGCGGCGCCAGCATCACCACCCATTTCAGCGGGCTGGAAAAGATCGGCACGTAGAGGGCCGGCGTCGAGGACACCACCATGGCAACGATGCCGGTGACGACGAGGCCGATGCCCATATAATTGTAGACGCGCAGCATGTGGCTGCGCAGGCCCTCGTCATAGACGGCGCCGGCGCGCGCGCCAGTGCCCATGCGGTATCCGAGGTCAGGGGTATTCATTGCGGGTTCTCCTTATGTGGTCTCAGTAAAGCGTCTTGATCAGTAAAGTGTCCTGATCAGTAAAGTGTCTTGGCAAGCGTCTCGACGGTGCGGTCGAGGTCGTGGACATCGCTGCGCGCGACGACCGCGTACGCGACCTCGCCGATCTGGAAATAGGCAGAGGAGATGTCGCCGGAGGGCGCGATGGCAGGCTTGACCACGTCGAAGGTTCCGGGCCGGATCGCAAACAGCGAGACCAGCCCCATATCCTTCGTCTCCAGCGCCACCTCGACGCTCGGCCCGAAGCGCGACGGATAGATCTGGACGTCGCGGACCTTCCAGTCCTTGGGCAGCGATGGCATGACGATTGCGGTGGCGGCGCGGATTTCGTCGCCATTGTAGTTGGGCGCCTCCAGCTGCGAGGGCATCGCCTCGCGCATGAGCGTCGTCTTGTGCGCCCGGATCGCTTCTTCGACATAGGCGGGCGGCGGCGGCGAAGCCACGACCTTGGTCACCAGCAGCGGCCCGAAGAGGCCGTTCGCCAGCCAGCCGGCAGCGACAAAGATGGCGACCGCGGCCGCCCGCTGCAGCACGGCGAAGACGCGGCGACTGGCCAGCCCCCTGCCCAGCCGGCGCGCGACTTCAGTCGTCGCCGGCCGCGCCATGCCTGTGGAAGCAGCCAGCGCCAGGCGCAGTTCGTCGCGCGTCCTCAAGTCGGACATCACCCGCGCCGCAGCCTCCGGACGAGCCGACAGGAACGCCTCGACCTCGATGCGGCGCGCGACATCCAGCTGGTCGTCGACATAGGCGTCGAGATCGGTATCGGTCACCGGGTCCCGCAACAGGTCGGTCATGATGGGTCTCCCACGATCCTCAGATGGCTTTTGGCCGGCGAAGGTGCAGCGTTTTCCATCTCGCGCAGTGCTGCGCGCGCCCTGCCGATACGCGACATCAGCGTGCCCAGCGGCACCCCGCTGGCGTCGGCGGCCTGCTGGTAGGAAAGGCCCTCGATGGCGACCAGATGCAGCGCCGAACGCTGCTCCTCCGGCAGACTGAAAAAGGCCTCGCGCACCTGCGCCAGTCGCACGGAATGTTCCTGCGGCGCCGGCGTGCTGGCATCGGTGAGATAGCCGGCCTGCTCGACACGCGCTGATTCCGACCGGCGCGAGCGCATCTTGTCGATGAAAGCGTTGTGGACGATCGACAGCAACCATGCCCGCAGATTGCCGCCCGAGCGGAATGTGTCGCGCCGCTCGTAGGCGCGCACCAGCGCATCGTGCACCAGATCCTCGGCGTCAGTGCCGTCGCGCGTCAGCGAGCGTGCGTAGCGCCTGAGCGAACCCAGCTGTCCGACAATATCGAAGCGTGGCATCGACCGTTTCATGCCCCGTTTACGAAACAGGCGGGGATCTTAATCCATCGCCACCAAAACTTTTTTGCGTCGCCACAATAGGCATCATGCAATCAGAAGTCCGCTGCGCACTTACCCATCTCCCGTGCGGCAGATGTTTGCTTTATGGATGAAGTCTAGCCTTATCCGTCTGTCCCAGGAGCAAAAGATGGCCAATGGTAGTCGTGTAACGGGTTTTGCAGCGTTGCCGATCGTCGGCAGGGTGTTCATCATCTTTGGCATTGTCGGACTGATCGCTTCCGGCGTGCTGGCCATCGTCGAGATGTACGGCCCTCGTACCGCTTCGGCGACAGGCAGGATTGTCGCCGCCGAATACAATCCCCGCATCGAGTTCTCGACCGCCGACGGCACCGTCATCCGCTTCAACAATGCCGTCCACAGCTCGTTCTGGGGTGATGGCGACAGCGTCCCTGTCGCTTACGACCCAACCAATCCGCAAAATGCCTCCGTCGACAGCTTCGCCGGACGCTGGTTCCTTGCCGGGCTGGCCGGCATGCTCGGCGGTTTCTCCCTGCTGACCGGCATCGGTCTCGCCGTGATTGGACGGGTGCTTATCCGGCGGATTGGAATGAACTCGTCGCCATAGCCGCCGACCCCTGCCGTACAGACAAAGCTTGGCGTAACGGTCCAGTACGCTAGCGGACTGGCGCAGATGGAAGCACTGGCGAAACGCGGCCGCTTTGCGTATTACTCCGCCGCCATTGGAGCCGTATTGATGTTCGAGACCCTGCAACCTGCCCCGGCCGACAAGATCATCGCCTTGATCGGCCTCTATCGCGCCGATCCGCGCCCCGGCAAGATCGATCTCGGCGTCGGCGTCTACAAGGACCGCGACGGCAGGACGCCGGTCATGCGCGCCCTGCGCGAGGCCGAGAAGCGGTTGCTGCAGGACCAGGACACCAAGACCTATCTCGGCCTTGCCGGCGACACCGGCTTCAACACGGCGATGGTCAAGCTGGCCTTCGGCCCCGCTGCCGACATGACGCGCATCCGCGCCGCGCAAGCGCCTGGCGGTTCCGGCGCGCTGCGGCTGGTGGCGGAGCTGTTGAAGCGGACCCGCCCCGACGCAACCGTCTGGCTGTCGGACCCGACATGGCCGAACCACCCGCCGGTGATGCGCGGGGCCGGCCTCAAGGTGCGCGATTATCCCTATTTCGATGCCGTTTCCGGCGCGGTGCGCTTCCACGAGATGCTGGCAACGCTTGGCGCAGCCGAGCCCGGCGATATCGTGCTGCTGCATGGCTGCTGCCATAACCCGACCGGCGCCAATCTCGATATCGCGCAATGGGCCAGCGTCACCGATCTTGTCGTCGAGCGCGGGCTGTTGCCCTTTGTCGACATTGCCTATCAGGGCTTTGGCGAAGGCCTGGACGCCGATGCGGCCGGCTTGCGCCTTCTCGCGGGCAAGGTGCCTGAAATGGTCGTTGCCTCGAGCTGCTCGAAGAACTTTGCCGTCTACCGCGACCGCGTCGGCGCGGCGATGATCCTGGCGAAGGATGGTGCGCAAGCCGATGTGGCGATGAGCCAGATGCTGGCGGCGGCGCGCGCCATGTATTCGATGCCGCCGGACCATGGCGCCGCCGCCGTGCGCATGGTGCTGGAAGATGATGGCCTTCGCGCCGACTGGGAGGCGGAGCTGGAGGAGATGCGGCTGCGCATGCTGAGGCTGCGCGTCCAGTTCGCCGACGCGCTGCGCCGGCAGTCCAACTCCGACCGCTTCGACTTCATCGCCAGCCATCGCGGCATGTTTTCCAGGCTTGGCCTGACCGAGGCGCAAGTCGAGCGGCTGCGTGCCGAGTATGGCGTCTACATGGTCGGCGACAGCCGCATCAACGTCGCCGGCCTGCCCGAGGACGGCATGGATGACCTCGCCAAGGCGGTTGTGTCGGTACTCGGCTGAAGCTCGCTGTGGACAATCTCCCCTCTCCGGCTGACGCCGTTGGCCGCACGACAGGCAGCGGGATAGCATTCGCCGCATGAAACCTTCGCGCGACATTTCCCGGCTGATCGAGATCATGGCGGCGCTCAGGGCGCCGAAGACCGGTTGTCCCTGGGACATCGAGCAGGATTTCTCGACCATCGCGCCCTATACGATCGAGGAAGCCTATGAGGTGGCCGACGCCATTGCGCGCGGCGATCTCGACGATCTGCGCGACGAATTAGGCGATCTCCTGCTGCAGGTCGTCTACCACGCGCAGATGGCTGAGGAAGCCGGCGATTTTGCCTTCGGTGATGTGGTCGAGGCCATCACCACCAAGATGATCCGGCGCCATCCGCATGTCTTCGGCGACGAGAAGGCGCGCAACGCCGGCATGGCAAAGGGCATGTGGGAAAAGATCAAGGCTGAGGAAAAAGCCGAAAAGCGAAGTGCGCGCCTCGCCCGCGGCCTCGACCCCGAAGACCATGGCAAGGGTTTCCTGGACAGCGTGCCCGTCGCCCTGCCCGCTTTGACTCGTGCGCTGAAGCTGCAGGAAAAGGCAGCGCGTGTCGGTTTCGACTGGAGCGAGGCAGCACCCATCCTCGACAAGATCGAGGAAGAGATCGGCGAGCTGCGCGAGGCACTGGCTAAGGGCGAAACGGCTGAGATCAAGGACGAATTCGGCGACATGCTGTTTGCCGTCGTCAATCTGGGGCGTCACCTCAAGCTCGATTCGGAAGCGGCGCTTAGCGGCACCAACGAAAAGTTCCGCTCGCGCTTCCACTATGTCGAGCGCGCGATCGATGCATCGGGAAGCACGCTCGAAAAAGCCACGCTGGACGAGATGGAAGTGCTCTGGCAGCAGGCCAAGGGCGTGAAATAATCAGGCTTACTGCCTGTTTTTGCGGTGCAATCGGCTTTCGATCTCTTGCCGGGCGGTGTGCGTGGCCTTGAGTGCGATGGTCGCGCTGCCATCCTCATTGTCTACCCGCGAAACGACGTCGCCATTGCGGTATAGCCAGTCGACAAGGCCGAACTGCGGCGGTTCGATCGTCACCGTCAATTCCTCGAGTTCGCCCGACATCCTGGTCTCGATCAGCGCCTTCAGCGCATCGATGCCTTCGCCGGTGACCGCCGAGATGGCGATCGGCGGCGCCTTGTTGGCGTCAGTGCCGTCGGCGAGCAGGCGCTCCCGGTTGCCGTCGTCGAGAAGGTCGACCTTGTTCCACACCTCGATGACCCGGTTCGCATCGCCAGCGTCGACACCGAGATCGGCAAGGATGCGCTCGACGTCCTCGGCCTGGGCGGCCGTATCCGGATCTGAGATATCACGCAAATGGATGACCAGATCGGCCTCGACGACCTCTTCCAGCGTGGCGCGGAAGGCGGCGACCAGATGCGTCGGCAGGTCCGAAATGAAGCCGACTGTGTCCGACAGGATGATCGGCGTGCCGTGCGGCAGGCGCACGCGGCGCAGCGTCGGGTCGAGCGTTGCAAACAGCATGTCTTCGGCCAGCACGTCGGCCCCGGTCAGCCGGTTGAACAGCGTCGACTTTCCGGCATTGGTGTAGCCGACAATCGCCACCACCGGGAACGGCACCTTCTTGCGCTTGGCGCGGTGCAGGTCGCGGGTGCGGCGCACCGTTTCCAGCTCATGCTTGAGCTTGATGATTTTTTCCTGCAGCTGCCGCCGGTCCGACTCGATCTGGGTTTCGCCGGGGCCGCCGAGGAAGCCGGCTCCGCCGCGCTGGCGTTCAAGGTGGGTCCAGCTCCGCACCAGACGGCCCTTCTGGTAGTTGAGATGGGCAAGTTCGACCTGCAGCGTGCCCTCCTTGGTCCGCGCGCGCTCGCCAAAAATCTCCAGGATCAATCCGGTGCGGTCGAGCACCTTGGCATTCATTTCTTTTTCGAGATTGCGCTGCTGCACCGGCGTCAGCGGATGGTCGACGATGACCACCTCCGCGTGACCCTCTTTGACGATCTCGGCGAATTCCGCGACCTTGCCGCTGCCGAGCAAGGTTGCCGGGCGTGGATCGTTGACGGTGACCACCGCCGTGTGGATCAGATCCAGGTTGATGGCGCGGGCAAGGCCGACCGCTTCGTCGTGGCGCGCATCCGCCGAACGCGTCAGCCGTGGACGGTTCGTTTCGTCATCGTTGCGCTGATGCCGGGTAAGCACCGGCACAATGACAACCGCCCGGGTCGGACCTGTGGCTTCCGTCCCGGAATTATGTGCTGGTTTCCCGCGGACGCCGCGGTCCGCGTCTTTTTCACGTGCCAATCAGGCGCCCTGGCTTTCCTCGCCATCGAACATCTGAACCGGCTGGCTCGGCATGATCGTGGAAATGGCATGCTTGTAGACGAGCTGGGAGTGGCCGTCACGGCGCAGCAGAACACAAAAATTGTCGAAGGAAGTGACCACGCCGGTCAGCTTGACGCCGTTGATGAGAAAGATGGTGAGTGGATTTTTGCTCTTGCGAACAGAATTCAGGAACAGGTCCTGAAGGTTTTGCGATCGTTCCGCCATTGTTCTTGTCTTTCGCCGATCCCCTTCGGTTTGCAGGCTAATGCGCCAAATTAGCGGGCACATGTCAAGCTTGCAAACACCCCCTTGCCGTCAGTAACGACAAGCAGAACGAGATATATTGATGTGCAGTCCGTCTGTGCGGTTATCAGGCTGGACTTTTTTCCGCAACGTCAAAAAAGGCTTGCCGCAATGAAAGTGTTATCGAACCGGGGTGCCCATTGGCGACCGCGGCACCGTCGATTGCCACGACCGGCATGGCGATTGTCGTTGCCGAACTGATGAAAGCTTCTCGCGCAGCCTTGGCTTCAGTGACTGAAAAACCGCGCTCCTCGATCGTCAACCCGAGCTTTGCCGCCACTTCGAACATGGTCGTGCGGGTGATGCCGCGCAGGATGCCATGCTCCGCCGGCCGGGTGACCAGAACGCCGTCCCTTGTAACGATCCAGGCGTTGGACGAGCCGCCCTCCTTGACGTTGCCATCGGTGTCGACGAACCAGGCCTCCTGGGCGCCGGCCTCCTTGGCCTTCTGCTTGGCCAGTACGTTGGGCAGCAGGCCGGTGCTCTTGATGTCGACCCGGTCCCAACGGTTTTCCGGCACGGTGATGACCTTGATGCCCGCCTCGGCTCGCTTGGCGGCCGCCGCCGGGTCGGCCTTTCTGGCCGTAATCACTAGCGATGACGGTGTATCGGCGGGGAAAACGAAGTCGCGGCTGGCAACACCGCGCGTAACCTGGACATAGACCAGGCCGTTGACGACGTGGTTGCGCCGGACGATTTCGCGCAGAAGAAGCGGCAGCACACCCTTGGTGACCGGCCAGTCGATCGACAATTCGCTAAGGGAGCGGCTCAGCCGGGCAAGATGGCGCGGCATGTCGACGATAAAGCCCTGCGCCACCTCGCAGACCTCGTAGACGCCGTCGGCGAATTGATAGCCGCGATCCTCGATATGCACGGCAGCGTCGGCATGGGCGACATAGCGCCCGTTCACATAGGTAATGCGCGGCATGGGTGATCCCTCAGAAAAGTCCCGGTTTTTCTATGCGATTCCGCCGCTGCCGTAACCGGCAATTGAATGGGCCACAGCCCGCTGGACCAACAACAACGGGGGTCAGACCCCCAGCGACTTCAGTTTCCGGTGCAGCGCCGAGCGCTCCATGCCGATGAATTCGGCCGTCTTCGAGATGTTGCCGCCGAAACGGTTGATCTGGGCGATCAGATAGTCCTTCTCGAACTGTTCGCGCGCCTCGCGCAGCGGCAGCGCCATGATGTGCTGGTCGGACTGGTTCGGCGTGCGCGGCATGACATCGCCGATCTCCGACGGCAACAGGTCGGCGGTGATCGGCGCATCGATATCGTCGCCACGCGCCAGGATCATCAGCCGTTCGACATTGTTGCGCAGCTGGCGGACATTGCCCGGCCAGTTGTGCGCCTGCAGCACGGCAAGCGCATCGTCGCCGATGCGGCGCGGCTTGATGCCGGCCTGGCGAGCGATCTGCTTCATGAAATTGTCGACGAGATAGGGAATGTCCTCTCGCCGCTCGGCCAGGCCCGGCACCATGACCGGAACCACCGCCAGGCGGTGATAGAGGTCTTCGCGAAAACGGCCGTCGGCGATCATCGCCTCCAGGTTTTGCGAGGTCGAGGAGATGATGCGGACGTCGACCTTGACCCGCTTGGTGCCGCCGACCCGCTCGAACTGCTGTTCGACCAGCACGCGCAAAATCTTGTTCTGCGTCTCGCGCGGCATGTCGGCCACTTCGTCGATGTAGAGAATGCCGCGGTGCGCCTCTTCAAGCGCGCCGACCTTGCGCTCGGTGCCGTTCGATTCGGTACCGAACAGCTCGATCTCCATGCGCTCGGGCGTGATGTTGGCCGCGCTCAGCGTCACGAAGGGCGCGCCCTTGCGCGTCGACAGCGTGTGGATGGCGCGCGCGGCGAGCTCCTTGCCCGAGCCGGACGGACCGATGATCATGACGCGGCTGTTGGTCGGCGCCACGCGCTCGATGGTCTGGCGCAGCTGGCTCATCGCCGACGACATGCCGATCAGGTCGAAGGTTTCGCCGCTGCGCTGCTTGAGGTCGGACACCTCGCGCCGCAATTTCGAGGTTTCGAGCGCCCGCTCGGCGATCAGGATCAGCCTGTCGGCCTTGAACGGCTTCTCGATGAAATCATAGGCGCCGCGGCGGATGGCCGACACCGCTGTCTCGATATTGCCGTGGCCGGAGATCATCACCACCGGCAGGCTCGGATGCATCGTCTTGATCTCGTCGAGCAGCGCCAGCCCGTCGAGGCGCGAGCCCTGCAACCAGATGTCGAGGAAAATCAGCCGCGGCGCCCGGTCGGCGATTGCCGCGAGCGCGCTGTCGGCATCGAATGCCGTGCGGGTTTCATGCCCTTCGTCGCTCAATATGCCCGCGACGAGTTCACGGATGTCTTCCTCGTCATCGACGATGAGAATATCAGACGCCATTACCGACCTTTTCAGTTTCTCGTTCGTGTTCCGTTTCGCCTTGACCGCGTGGCGGCGCGGTTGCGGCAGCTGGCGGCAGGATGATCGAGATCATCGCGCCGCGTCCACCGTGGAAATCCGCGGGCGCATCGTGCAATTCGAGCCGCCCGCCATGGTCCTCCACGATCTTCTTGACGATGGCGAGACCGAGCCCGGTGCCCTTCTCGCGCGTCGTCATGTAGGGCTCGAGCAGCCTTTGGCGGTTCTCGCGCGGCAAGCCTTTGCCATTGTCGATGACGTCGATTCTGATCGCGCCATTCTGCCGAGCAGCTTGAATCCGGATTATGCCGTGCGAACCGTCCTTTTGTTCCAGCCCGTCAATCGCCTCGGCCGCGTTCTTGATGACGTTGCCGAAAGCCTGCGCCATCAATCGGCTATCGAACGTGCCCTTGAGCGGTTCGTTGCCGAACACGCGTTCGAAAGCAATGTCGGCGCGGCTGACTTCGACCAGGAACGACGCCTCGCGCAGCGATTCACGCAGATCGATGGCTTTCATCTCGGGCTTGGGCATGCGGGCGAAAGCCGAGAACTCGTCGACCATGCGGCCGATATCCTCGACCTGCCGGATGATCGTGTCGGTGCACTGGTCGAAAATCTCGCGGTCCTCGGTGATGACCTTGCCGAAGCGTCGCTTGATGCGCTCGGCCGAGAGCTGGATCGGCGTCAGCGGGTTCTTGATTTCATGTGCGATACGCCGCGCCACATCCGCCCAGGCCGACGAGCGCTGTGCCTGGACGAGATCGGTGATGTCGTCGACCGTCACGACGTAGGATTTCTCCTCCTCGCCGTCGTCGCCGGCCTCGATGGTGATCTGCACGTTGAAGGTACGCTCGGCGCCGGTGCGATAGAAGGTGACCTGCTCGCGATAGACCGGCTTGCCGGATTTGCGGCCGATCTCGAAGACACGCCCGACATGCGGTAGCACGGCGGACAGGTTCTGCCCCAGCGCCGCCGTGGCCGATATGGCCAGCATCGTTTCGGCCGATTTGTTGACGATGGAGACGATGCCGTAGGGATCGACGCCGATGACGCCGGCGGTGACGCCGGCCAGCACCGCTTCCGAGAAACGACGCCGTTCGTCGATCAAATCCTTGGCCGACAGGATCTCGTTGCGCTGCGATTTAAGCTCCAGCAGCATCTTGTTGAACGTATCGCCAAGCGAGGCGACATCGCCGTCGGAAGGCCGTACCGGAACGGCGACATCGAGATTGCCGGTCGCAACCTCGTCAGCCGCGCCGATGAGTTGACGGATGGGCCGCACCAGACGGTCGGCCACCGCTATGCCGGTCCAGATGGCCGACAGGATGATGATCAGCGTCAGTGACAGATAGGGCAGCGCGAACGCCACCTGCGACGTCCGCCTGTTGTCTTCCAGGCCGCGATATTCGGCGGTGTTGGACTGGACGATCGCCCTCGCCTTGATCACTTCGGGGTCGACCAGGCGATTGGTGTAGAGGTAGAGGCCTTCGATCTCCCGCAGCTTGATGATGGCGCCCATGATGTTGCGCGTCTTCGGCTCGATCAGCACCGGTTTGCCGTCGGCCGCGGCGCTGACCGCGCCCTCCGGCGGTGGCGGCATAGAGAAATCCGCATCGGTCTTCGCGCTCATGACAAAGGAGCCGTCTTCCCTGACCAGCGCCGCATGCACCAGGCTCCTGCCCACGGCTTCCTTGTTCATCAGGTCGAGAAAGCCGGTTCGATCGAGGCCGTAAAGCGTGCGCGAGGCGTCGAGATCATAGGCCATCGACAGCGTCGTGCCCTGAAGATTACGAGCGTTTTCCTGCACATAGGCGTCGGCGATCGACAGCGACGAGTTGACGATCGCCTTGGTGCGGATTTCGAACCAGCGGTCGAGGCCGATATCGAGCGTGATCGAGGCAATGATGGCCACCATGATGGCGGGGATGGCCGCGACCAGCGCAAACATCGTCACGATGCGCACATGCAGCCGTGACGCCGCCTTGCCGTGCCGGCGCGCCATGGTGATGCGATGCACCTCGCGGCCGACCAGAGCAATCAGCGCCAGCACAAATAAGGCATTGGCCGCAATCAGCGTCAGCGTTGTGTTTGCGTCTGGCGTGATCGGCGTGGCGCCGACAAGAATCGCAAACGAGATTGCCGCCGTAACCAGCGCGCCGGCAATTGCCACAACGCCAGGCAACGCAAGCAGCCGCCGTCCATCCCTCTGGCCGGGTCTGCTGAAAAGCGGTTCGTTTGATGTGAGAGCTTGCGAAGCCATGTCGCCGTCTAAGAGCCAGTGATTGCGTTGGATGTATGCAACGCATTGTGGCGATTATGCAACAAGTGTGGCCGTGACGGAAATCTTTCGGCCGCCGATCCCCTGAAAAGGGGATGACCTCGCGTCACTTCGGGCAGCAGGCGCTCATGATCTCGACGATTTGTACACGTTGACACCCAGCTCGCGAATCTTCTTGCGCAACGTGTTGCGGTTGAGGCCCAGCAGTTCGGCGGCCTTGATCTGGTTGCCGCGGGTTGCCGTCATCGAGGCAAGGACCAGCGGATATTCGACCTCCGACAAGATGCGTTGATAGAGACCTGCCGGCGGCAAATCACCGGCAAAAGAGGCGAAATAGCGCTGCAGGAAGTGCTCCACCGCCTGGCCGATGGACAGATCGTCCGGGATCAAATTGCCGCCGCCGGGAATGACCGGCCTTTCGCCTGTCTTCAGTTCGGCCTCGATGATCTCGGCTGATATTTCGTCCTGCGAATAGAGCGCCGCAAGCCGGCGCACCAGGTTTTCCAGCTCGCGCACGTTTCCCGGCCACGGATAGCGCTTCATCAATTCGATGCCGCCGGTCGAAATGCGCTTGGTCTGCAAGCCTTCGCTGGCGCCGATCTTGAAGAAATGCCGCACCAGATCGGGAATGTCTTCCGATCTCTCACGCAAGCCAGGCAGCCGAAGCGGCACGACATTCAGGCGATAGAACAGATCCTCGCGGAAAAGCCCCTGGTTGATCAGCGTGCGCAGATCCTTGTTGGTGGCGGCGACGATGCGCACATCGGTCTTGATCGGGGTGCGCCCGCCGACAGTGGTGTATTCGCCTTGCTGCAGCACGCGCAGCAGCCGCGTCTGCGCCTCCATTGGCATGTCGCCGATCTCGTCGAGGAACAGCGTGCCGCCCTCGGCCTGCTCGAAGCGGCCTGTCGAGCGGTTCTGTGCGCCGGTGAAGGCACCCTTCTCATGACCGAACAGTTCCGATTCGATGAGGTCGCGCGGGATTGCCGCCATGTTGATGGCGACGAACGGACCGCCTCGGCGGCGGCCATATTCGTGCAGCGCGCGCGCCACCAATTCCTTGCCGGTGCCGGACTCGCCCGAGATCATCACCGTCAGATCGGTCTGCATCATGCGCGCCAGCATGCGGTAGATGTCCTGCATGGCGGCCGAGCGGCCGACCAGCGGCATGGCGTCAGGCTGTTCTTCCGGTCGCGTATCGATCTTCGGTCGGCGCGGCTCTGACAGCGCACGATTGACGATGTTGAGCAGCTCGGTCAGGTCGAACGGCTTCGGCAGATATTCATAAGCACCTGTTTCGGAAGCACGAATCGCCGTCATGAAAGTGTTTTGCGCGCTCATCACGATGACCGGCAGCTCCGGCCGGGCCTTCTTGATGCGGGGCAGCATGTCGAAGGCGTTCTCGTCCGGCATGACAACGTCGGTGATCACCAGATCGCCCTCGCCCGCCGCCACCCAGCGCCACAGCGTCGAGGCGTTGGAGGTCACGCGCACCTCATGGCCGACGCGCGACAGCGCCTGATTGAGCACGGTGCGGATGGCCGCATCGTCGTCGGCGACGAGAATATTGCCGCGAACCGTCATTTGCGGTCTCCTTCGCCTTCATCATCGGCAGTGTCGATGGGTGTTTCTTTCCAGGCCGGCATCAGGATTCGGAAGGTGGTGCCGCGCGGCGTCGAATCGCATTCGATGATGCCGCCATGCTCGCCGACGATTTTCGCCACCAGCGCCAGGCCGAGCCCCGAGCCGTTCGGCTTGGTGGTGATGAACGGATCGAACAGGATCGGCAGAATGTCTTCCGAAACGCCCGAACCATTGTCGCGCACGCAGAATTCAAGCGGCAGCGACACGCGGTCCTGGGTTCCGGGAACGGACACGCGGATGCCCGGCCTGAACGCGGTCGACAGCACGATCTCCCCCTGTGGGTCGCCGCCGATGGCCTCGGCGGCGTTCTTGACCAGGTTGAGGAACACCTGGATCAGTTGGTCGCGGTTGGCGAAAACCGGAGGCAATGATGGATCATAGTCCTCCATTATCCTGATTCTCTTGGCAAAACCGTTCTTCGCGATTGCCTTCACATGGTCCAGCACGACATGGATGTTGACAGGATAGCGGTCAATCGGCCGCTCGTCGGAAAACACTTCCATGCGGTCGACGAGGGAGACTATGCGATCAGTCTCGTCAGTGATGAGGCGGGTCAGCGCGCGATCCTCGTCGGACGCCGAGAGTTCGAGCAGCTGTGCGGCGCCACGAATGCCGGACAGCGGGTTCTTGATCTCATGCGCCAGCATGGCGGCAAGGCCGGTGACCGAACGCGCGGCACCCCTGTGTGTCATCTGCCGGTCGATCTTGTCGGCCATCGAGCGTTCCTGGAACATCACCACGATCGAGCCTGGGAATTCCGGCACCGGCGCGACATAGAGATCGACGACCTTCTCGATGCCGAGACGCGGCGACGACACGTCGACACGGTATTCGTTGACCGGCGCACGGCGCTCGCGCACCTGATCGACCAGCTGCAGCAACGGGCTGCCGAACGGGATCAGCTTGGACAGTGTGTTGCGGGCAAGCATGTTGGCACTTGAACGGAAGAAGTCTTCCGCATCGGCATTGGCGTAGGTGATGAACCCGTCCGGATCGACCATGATGACCGGACGGCGGATGGTGTTCAGCACGATACTGGCGGCATCCGCCATGTCGGAGCTCGGTGTGACGGTGGCGTTCATGCGGCGCTCCGCAAGGGCGTGGCTTCGCCGGAAAACACCTCATGCAGCAAGGCAATGACGCGGGCGGGTTCGAAAGAGGTGAGGATGGCTTTCCGCCGCTCATCGGAAACGCCAGCAGCGTGGCGGTCGAGATACCAGCCGAGATGCTTGCGCGCCTGGCGCAAGCCGCTTTCGACGCCGTAAAGCGTCAGCATGTCCTCGTAGTGGGAAACGATGTAGTCGGCCATGGCTTGCGGGCTTTCCGGCACGCCGGAGAGCGCGTCGCCCGCAGCCGTCGCCGCAATGCGGCCCGCCGTCCATGGCGCGCCATAATGGGCACGACCGATCATCACCGCGTCGGCGCCCGACTGTTCAAGGATTTCGGCGGCCTCCGCGGGCGAGCCCACATCGCCGTTGGCGACGACCGGGATCGAGACGGCGTCCTTGATGCGGGCGATGGCGCCCCAATCGGCCTTGCCTTGATAAAACTGGCAGCGCGTGCGCCCATGCACGGTCACCATTTTAACACCGGCCTCTTCGGCGCGGCGCGCCAAAACGGGTGCATTGAGCGCATTGTCGTCCCAGCCGAGCCGCATCTTGACCGTGACCGGCACCTGGACCGCGCCGATCACCGCTTCGATCAGCGACAGCGCGTGGTCGAGATCGCGCATCAGCGCCGAGCCGGCATAGCCGCCGGTCACCTTCTTGGCCGGGCAGCCCATATTGATGTCGATGATGTCGGCGCCCTCGCCGGCAGCGATGCGCGCGCCCTCGGCCATGTGCTCGGCCTCGCGGCCGGCAAGCTGGACCATATGGACGGGCAGCCCGGAATGACGGATGCGCAGGTCGCAGCCGGCCCTGCCCTTGGCAAGCTCGCCGCTCGCCACCATTTCCGACACGACCAGGCCCGCGCCATGCGCGTAGGTGCGCTGCCGGAACGGCTCGTCCGTTATTCCCGACATGGGCGCGAGGAAGACGCGGTTGCGGATCGTCACGCCGCCAATGTCGAGCGGCGAAGCCAATTTTGTCACTTCAGGCATGCACAAAAACCAAGCATATCGGATTGCTGCACATTCTCTAGCCATAAGAAAGGCATTGTGCAACGCGCAATGACGTCACATTGCGGCGCATTTGGGAAAATGCTGGCCTTCGCCATAAGCCGCGACTAAGCCTCTCGGCATGACAGACGCAAGCGAAAAACCGGCCGAGGCGACGACCGACAAGGTCGGCGTGGTCATCGTTGCAGCCGGCCGCGGCGCGCGTGCCGGACAGGCCGACGGGCCGAAGCAATATCAGCGCATCGGCGGCCGTGCCGTTATCGCGCGCACGCTGGAGACTTTCCTGGCGCATCCCGAAATTGGTCCCGTCGTCGTCGCGATCCATGCCGATGACCACGCGCTTTTCGACAAGGCAGCCGGCGTATATGCCGAGCGGGTTACCGCCGTGGTCGGTGGCGAGTCGCGCCAGGCCTCGGTCCGGCTCGGCCTGCTGGCGCTGAGGGAACGTACGCCCGGCCGTGTCCTTGTCCATGACGCGGTGCGGCCGTTTGTCGACACGGCCCTGATCGACCGTATCATCGCCGCCATTGGCGAGCGCCAGGGCGCGCTGCCCGCTTTGCCCGTCGCCGATACGCTGAAGCGCGAGTCGGCCACCGGCATGATCGAGGAGACGGTGCCAAGGGCCGGCCTTCATGCCGCGCAGACGCCGCAAGGCTTTCCGTTCTGGCCGTTGCTCGCCGCGCACGAAAAAGCCCATCATCTCGGCAAGACGGATTTCACCGACGATGCCGCGATCGCCGAATGGGCGCATATTCCGGTGAAAATCGTTCAGGGGTCGCCGGACAATGTCAAACTGACCTGGGCAAGGGATATTGCGATGGCGGATCAGCGGCTTACTGGCGAGCGTTTTCCAGACATTCGCACCGGCAATGGCTATGACGTGCACGCCTTCGAGGCAGGCGACCATGTCACTCTGTGCGGCGTCGCCATTCCGCACGGCAAGAAGCTTTCGGGACATTCGGATGCCGATGTCGGCCTGCACGCGCTGACCGATGCGCTGCTCGCCACTTGCGGCGCCGGCGACATCGGCACGCATTTCCCGCCTTCCGATCCGCAATGGAAGGGCGCGGCGTCGAAGATCTTCGTCGAGCATGCGGCCAGGTTGGTGCGCGAACGCGGCGGCCGCATCGCCAATGCCGACATCACGCTGATCTGCGAGGCTCCGCGCGTCGGCCCGCATCGCGAGGCCATGACCAACGCGTTGTCGGCGATGCTGGGCATTTCCAGCGATCGCATCTCCATCAAGGCGACTACCAACGAAAAACTCGGCTTTGTCGGCCGCGAGGAAGGCATCGCCGCCATCGCCACAGCCAGTGTCGTCTTCCCCGGGGAGGTTCCCGCATGAACAACAGCGATCTTGCCAACGCCCTGCTCCAGGTCTGCCAGCAGCGCGGCATCATGCTGGCGACGGCCGAGAGCTGCACCGGCGGCATGATCATCTCGGCACTGACCGACATTGCCGGCTCGTCCGCTGTCGTCGATCGCGGCCTCATCACCTATTCCGATGAAGCAAAGATGGAGATGCTCGGCGTCTCGCCCGCCACACTCGAGGCGCATGGCGCCGTCTCGCGCGAAACGGTTCTGGAGATGGCGGCGGGCGCTCTGGCGCGCTCGCGCGCCGGGCTGGCGCTTGCCGTCACCGGCATTGCCGGCCCAGGCGGCGGTTCGCCGGAAAAACCGGTCGGCCTCGTCTGGTTCGGAGTTGCCCTAAGACGTGGGCCGGTGGCTGCCGAGCTCAATATGTTTGCCGACAATGGCCGCGACTTCATCCGCCGCGAGACGGTCAAGCATGCGCTGGAGATCGGGCTGCGCGCGCTCGGCGACACTCATGAGATGGGCGTCGTTCCGTAGATGACGTCCGCACGTTTTTCGAAGGCTTCGGAAAACATGCGGAAGGCGCGATCGAACATGGTGCCCATCACCACGCCGAGGATGCGGCTCTTGAACTCGTAGTCGATGAAGAAGCGGACGTTGCAGCCGCCGCCGTCGGCCGGCTCGAAGCGCCAGATATTGCTGAGATATTTGAACGGTCCATCGATGTATTTGACGTCGATTGTGTTCTCGTCCGGCTTCAAAAGCACCTGCGTCGTAAAGGTCTCGCGGATCGCCTTGTAGCCGATGCTCATATCGGCGAGGAGAATGGTGCGGCCGTCACGCTCCTTGCGCGAGCGCACCGTCAGCGCCTCGCAAAGCGGCAGAAATTGCGGATAGGTCTCGATATCGGCGACCAGAGCAAACATCTGCTCCGGCGTGTGGGCAACGCGGCGTGTGGCTTCGAATTTCGGCATTGAAGCAGGATTTAACTGGCTTTTTTGAGCTGCGCCTCACGCGCGGCCCGCAGCCTGGCGAAATCGTCGCCGGCGTGGTGCGAGGAGCGCGTCAGCGGGTTCGACGCCACCAGCAGGAAACCCTTGGTCTTGCCGATCGTCGCGAAGGAGCTGAATTCCTCCGGCGTGACGAAGCGGATCACCGGGTGGTGCTTCTTCGACGGCTGCAGATACTGGCCAATGGTCATGAAGTCGACATTGGCCGAGCGCAGGTCATCCATCAGCTGCAGGATCTCGTTGCGCTCTTCGCCGAGGCCGACCATGATGCCGGACTTGGTGAAGATCGACGGATCGAGCTCCTTGACCCGCTGCAACAGCCGGATCGAGTGGAAATAGCGAGCACCCGGCCGCACCGTCAGGTAGTTCGACGGCACGGTTTCGAGATTGTGGTTGAAGACATCGGGCTTGGCCGCCACGACGATCTCCAGCGCGCCCTCCTTGCGCAGGAAATCGGGCGTCAGGATTTCGATCGTGGTCAAGGGCGTCGCTGCTCGGATCGCCCGGATAACCTCGGCGAAATGCTGCGCGCCGCCATCGGCGAGATCGTCGCGGTCGACCGAGGTGATGACGACATGGGTCAGCCCCATCTGCTTGACGGCATGCGCGACACGCGCCGGCTCATCGGCATCGAGCGCGGTCGGAATGCCGGTGGCGACATTGCAGAAGGCGCAGGCGCGCGTGCAGATCTCGCCCATGATCATGAAGGTGGCGTGCTTCTTTTCCCAGCACTCGCCGATATTGGGGCAGCCGGCCTCTTCGCACACCGTGACCAGCTTGTGCGACTTCACGATCTCGCGGGTTTCGGCATAGCCCTTGGACATCGGCGCCTTGACGCGGATCCAGTCGGGTTTGCGCAGCACGTCCTGGTCGGGCTTGTGCGCCTTTTCGGGATGCCGCAGGCGCGGCGCGTTGGCGATCGTGTCGAGGACGGTGACCATCTCAAACCTGACTTGTTGGCGTCTGCCCGTCGGCATTCGCCCTCCTGACGTCATCTAGGACTTTTCGGTGCAAAGAAAAAGGCCGCGGCGGCGCATGCCGCCACAGCCTTTTTCGCATAGCGGTAGTCTAGCGGCGTATCAGCCGCCCGGCAAAGATCAGCAGGCAGGCGCCGATGAAGCCGGTGATCAGGTAGGCGAGCCAGCCGACACCGAAGGGTTCGATGTTGAGCGCCCTGAGAATTGCGTTCAGCACCACCGCGCCGACAATGCCCATAATGATGTTCATCAAGACGCCGGTATTGCTCTTCATGACCATCTCGGCCAGCCACCCGGCCAAACCGCCGATGATGATGGCCGCAATCCAGCCCACGCCATTCACGTCCATATGCCAACTCCTCCAGTGTCAGGTGAAAATGCATCCGGAAACGAACTGTCTTGCCGTAAGGTTCCTCCGGCGCATGCGTCTGAGTCTCGCGGCAGCAATTTATCACGCGTTGAGCGCACGGCCATAGGCATCGAGCACGCTTTCCTTCATCATCTCCGACAGCGTCGGATGCGGGAAGATGGTGTGCATCAGTTCTTCCTCGGTGGTCTCCAGGTTCATCGCCACGACAAAGCCCTGGATCAGCTCCGTCACCTCGGCGCCAACCATATGCGCGCCGAGCAGCTGGCCGGTCTTCTTGTCGAAGATGGTCTTGATGAAGCCCTGGTCCTCGCCAAGCGCGATCGCCTTGCCGTTGGCGCCGAACTGGAAACGGCCGACGCGGATGTCCTTGCCTTCGGCCTTCGCCTTGGCTTCGGTGAGCCCGACCGAGGCGACCTGCGGGTTGCAATAGGTGCAGCCCGGGATCTTCAGCTTGTCTGTCGCATGCACGCCGGGGAAATTGGCGATCTTCTCGATGCAGACCACGCCTTCATGCTCGGCCTTGTGGGCGAGCATCGGCGGTCCGGCGACATCGCCGATAGCGTAGATGCCGGGAACGTTGGTCTTGCCATAGCCGTCAATGACGACGCAGCCGCGATCGGTCTTCACGCCGAGCGTCTCGAGGCCGAGATTATCGATGTTGCCCTGCACGCCGACGGCCGAGATCATGCGGTCGGCGGTGATCTTCTCGACCTTGCCGTCCTTCATCTCGACATGGGCGGTGATCGAGTTGGCACCCTTCTCGACCTTGGTCACCTTGGCCTCGAGGATGATTTTCATACCCTGCTTCTCGAACTGCTTCTGCGCGAATTTCGAGACCTCGGCATCCTCGACCGGCATCACCGCCGGCAACAGCTCGACCACCGTCACCTCGGCGCCCATGGTGCGGTAGAAGGAGGCGAACTCGATGCCGATGGCGCCCGAACCCATGACCAGCAGCGACTTCGGCATCTCCTTCGGCACCATCGCCTCGAAATAGGTCCAGATCAGCTTGCCGTCCGGCTCGATGCCGGGCAGCGCGCGCGGCCGGGCGCCGGTGGCGAGAATAATGTGCTTGGCGGTGTAGGTCCCCTCGCCCTTGACGCCCTTGGGCACCGGCGGCTGCGGCTCCATCGGTTTCTTGGCCGTCTTGGAGACGACGATTTCACCCGGCTTGGAGAGCTTGGCCTCGCCCCAGATAACGTCGACCTTGTTCTTCTTCATCAGGAAGGCGACGCCGCCATTGAGCCTCAACGACACTTTGCGCGAGCGGTCGACGACAGCGGCCGTGTCGGCGCTGACCTTGCCGCCTTCGAGCTTCAGGCCGTAGTCCTTCAGATGATCGGAATAGTGCATGATCTCGGCCGAGCGCAGCAGCGCCTTGGTCGGGATGCAGCCCCAGTTGAGGCAGATGCCGCCGAGATGCTCGCGCTCGACGATCGCCGTCTTGAAGCCGAGCTGGGCGGAGCGCACCGCCGTGACATAGCCGCCGGGGCCTGAGCCGATGATTATGACGTCGTAGGATTCAGCCACGGGGTTTCTCCCTGATTTTCTCTAGAGTTCCAGCATCACACGCACCAATGGCGCCAATGCGTCACCTATATTGCGCGTGTTTTCGGCATCGAGATGGACCCCGTCGATCGGTGTGGTCTCGGCCACCGTGCCGGCATCGAAAAAGCCGCAGCCGGCCTCGTCGGCGAGCGCGGAATATTGCGGCGCCAGCCGCTTCGAGGCCTCGTCGCCGCCGGCAAACATTTCCTTGAATTCGGCATTGTCGGTGCGGCTGACCGCTGGTGGCGCGACGATCAGGATTTGCGGCGCGGCCCAGTCGAACGGATAATCGTGGCCGCGCACGATGTCGATCAGCCGCTGCACCCCCTGCTTGGCCGCGACCGGATTGCCGTGGATCCAGGGCTTCATGTCGTTGGCGCCAAGCATGATGATGATCAGGTCGAGCGGCGCATGGCTGGTCAGGATCGTCGGCAGCACCTTGGCGCCATTGCGGTCGGCACCAGCCAGGTGATCGTCGAAAGCCGTGGTGCGGCCGTTCAGACCTTCGGCAATGACTTCGATATCATCGTCGCCCAACGCCGCCTTGAGCACGCTCGGCCAGCGATCTTCCAGCGCATGACGCCCGAGGCTCGCCGCGTCATAGCCCCAGGTCAGGGAATCGCCGTAGCAGAGGATCGTCTTCATGCACCCGCACCCGCCTCCGCCCTAAGCCCGCGCCGCACGCGCCATCCCACGAACAGCCACTGCACGATAACCGTGGCGATGCTTGGCAAAAACAGACCGGCGACAACGGGGAGATCGCCCGACCACTGGGCTTTGCCAGGCGGCTGCGAGAAGGTCCAGGCAATCAGCCCGATTCCGGCCAGCACGAACAACGAAACCCCAACAAGCCCCGTCAGGTTTATCGCCCTTTGCGGGTTTGGCACGAACTGCGCGATGAAAAACGCCACGGTCGCAACGATGGTGACCAGCGCCGAAACCATGAAGACAAGGATGTATTCGGAATTCGCATTGGTGACGATTGCCAGCCACAGCGCCACCAGCCCGCCGGCCAGGCCGGAAAGGATCAGGGCGAAAAGGCTGGTGACGAATTTCCGCACAGCCTTTTTCCTTCCTAGACCAGCATGCCCATCGGATTTTCGATCATGCGCTTGAAGGCGACCAGAAGTTCGGCGCCGAGCGCACCGTCGACGGCGCGGTGATCGGTCGACAGCGTCACCGACATGATATTGGCGATTCTGATCTCGCCATTCTTGACCACCGGCCGCTGCTCGCCGGCACCCACCGCCAGGATCGTCGCATGCGGCGGGTTGATGACGGCGGCAAAGTCCTTGATGCCGAACATGCCGAGATTGGAGACAGCCGTCGTGCCGCCCTGATATTCCTCAGGCTTCAGCTTGCGGCTGCGCGCACGGCTCGCCAGATCCTTCATCTCGTTGGAGATAGTGGACAGCGTCTTTTCGTCGGCGTGGCGGATGATCGGCGTGATCAGGCCGCCGGGGATCGACACGGCAACGCCGACATCGGCGTGCTTGTGCTTGACCATGGCGCTTTCGGTCCACGACGCATTGGCATCCGGCACCGCCATCAGCGCCATCGCCATCGCCTTGATCACCATGTCGTTGACCGACAGCTTGTAGACGGGCACTTCGCCCTTGTCGGTCTTCTTCATCGGAGCCGCCGCATTGATCTGTGTGCGCAGCGCCAGCAGGGCATCGAGCTCGCAGTCGAGCGTCAGGTAGAAATGCGGGATGGTTGTCTTGGCCTCGACCAGGCGGCGCGCAATGGTCTTGCGCATATTGTCGTGCGGGACGAGCTCGTAGGACCCTTCGGCAAACAGCTTCAGCACCTGTTCGTCCGACATCGCCTTGGGTGCCGCAGCCGGAGCCGCAGGTGCCGGAGCGCCGGCAGGTGCGGCTTTCGCGGCCGGCGCGGCCTTGGCGCCACCGCCGGCGATCGCCGCCTCGACATCGGCCTTGACGACACGGCCATGCGGGCCGGTGCCACTCACGGCGGACACATCGACGCCGGCGTCTTTGGCTATGCGCCGCGCCAGCGGCGAGGCGAAAGTGCGCTCGCCTGACGATTGGCTGATCTCCCCCTTTGTGGGGGAGATGGCCGGCAGGCCAGAGGGGGGCGCGACAGACTGAGAGGTCGGCGGGACAGCGCCCCCCTCTGTCGACTTCGTCGACATCTCCCCCACGGGTGGGGAGATTGACGCCTTATCCTGTTTGGCATCGGCTTTCGCGGGCGCGGCATCGCCGCCGCCCTTTGCCGCCGCCCCTGCATCCTCGCCTTCGCCAGCCAGAATGGCGATCAGAGCATTGACCTTGACGCCTTCGGTGCCGGCCGGAACGACGAGCTTGGCAACCGTGCCCTCATCGACGGCCTCGACTTCCATCGTCGCCTTGTCGGTCTCGATCTCGGCGATCACGTCGCCCGGCGAAACCTTGTCGCCCTCCTTGACCAGCCACTTGGAAAGATTGCCCTCTTCCATCGTGGGCGAGAGTGCCGGCATGGTGATGTTGATTGGCATAGTTACTCTCCCTGCAAGCCAGCCGGGCTAACCACGGCAAGTTCTAGACGTTTGCCTTTGAATTCCTTGCCAATCGATCGGGCCAAGAAGAAATTCAAACAAAGGAATGATGCTACAAGCCCAAGGCATGCTCCCCCAACAGAGCTCAGTACCTGAATTGCCTCATGGCGAAGTCCAAAAAAACCGCCAATGAACCCAATGACGAACCCAACAATCGCGCCAGCAACAAATCCACAAGCGATACTAGACAGGAAGCTCTGCCAAAATAGAGACCATGCTATTCTCCTCACATCTGCCATCGTCGCCATTTCTGCCTCCCCCGCAAGAAAGACCGTCAGCGATACGTGACGGCTTTGACCGCCTCTATGACCTCGCCGACATTGGGCAAAGCCAGCTTTTCGAGGTTCGCCGCATAAGGCATCGGCACGTCCTTGCCGGCGATGGTGATGACCGGCGCGTCGAGGAAATCGAAGGCGCGCTGCGAAACCTGGTTGGCGATGTGGTCGCCGACCGAGTTCTGCGGGAAACCTTCTTCCACCACGATCAGGCGGTTGGTCTTTTTCACGGAGGCAATGACGGTGTCGAGGTCGAGCGGGCGGATGGTCCGGAGATCGATGATCTCGGCATCGATGCCCATGCCGCGCAGTTCGGCTTCCGCCTTGATGGCATAGGTCATGCCGATGCCGAACGAGACGATGGTGACGTCCTTGCCCTGCTTGTGAATGCGCGCCTTGCCGATCGGCAGCACGAAATCATCGAGCTTCGGCACGTCGAAGGACTGGCCGTAGAGGATTTCGTTTTCAAGGAAGATGACCGGGTTCGGATCGCGGATCGCCGCCTTGAGCAGGCCCTTGGCGTCGGCAGCCGTGTACGGCATCACCACCTTCAGGCCGGGAATATGGCTGTACCAGGCGGCATAGCACTGCGAATGCTGGGCGCCGACGCGGGCGGCCGCACCGTTCGGTCCGCGGAACACGATCGGTGCGCCCATCTGGCCGCCCGACATATAGAGCGTCTTGGCCGCGGAGTTGATGATCTGGTCGATCGCCTGCATGGCGAAGTTGAAGGTCATGAACTCGACGATCGGCTTCAGGCCGGCCATCGCCGCACCGACGCCGACGCCGGCAAAGCCGTGCTCGGTGATCGGCGTGTCGACGACGCGGCGCGGCCCGAATTCCTGCAGCAGCCCTTGCGTGATCTTGTAGGCGCCCTGGTATTCCGCGACCTCCTCGCCCATGACGAAGACATCGCCGTCGCGGCGCATTTCTTCAGCCATGGCATCGCGGAGCGCTTCGCGCACCGTGGTCGAGACCATCTCGGTGCCGGCGGGAATATCCGGATCGGCGGCAGGTTTGGCCGCCGGAGCGGCGGGAACTGCCTTCGGAGCCTCGCCGGCATCCTGGGGAGCCGCTTTTGTACCTTCCTCGGCTGCATCGGTCCGCTGACCGCCAGCAGAAACGGCATCCTGGGTGGAGGCAGGCTTGCCGCTCTTTTCGACATCGCCTGCACTTTCACCGTCCTGCAGCAACACGGCGATCACCGCGTTGACCTTGACGCCTTCGGTGCCGGCGGGAACCACGATCTTGCCGATCGTGCCTTCATCGACGGCTTCGACTTCCATCGTCGCCTTGTCGGTTTCGATCTCGGCGATGACATCGCCGGCGACGACCTTGTCGCCCTCGTTCTTCAACCATTTGGAAAGATTGCCCTCTTCCATGGTCGGCGAGAGAGCGGGCATGAGAATTTCGATCGGCATGTCCTTGCCCTCCCGTTACAATACGATGTCGGTCCAGAGCTCGGACGGATCCGGCTCTGCGTCGTGCTGGGCAAATTCGGCGGCGTCGGCGACGATGTCGCGGACTTCCTTGTCGATGTTCTTGAGTTCGTCCTCGGTCGCCCACTTCTTGGCCGTCAGCCGCGCCTTGACCTGCTCGATCGGATCATGATCCGAGCGCATCTTCTGCACTTCTTCCTTGGAGCGGTATTTCGCGGGATCCGACATCGAGTGACCGCGATAGCGATAGGTCTGCATCTCGAGGATGATCGGACCGTTGCCGGCACGGCACCATTCGGTCGCCTGATCGCCGGCGGATTTGACCGCACGCACATCCATGCCGTCGACCTGAATGCCGGGAATCTTGAACGAGGCGCCGCGATGCGAAAAATTGGTTTCGGCCGACGAGCGCGACACCGAAGTGCCCATGGCGTAGCGGTTGTTCTCGATGATGTAGATCACCGGCAGCTTCCACAGCGAGGCCATGTTGAAGCTTTCATAGACCTGACCCTGGTTGGCAGCGCCATCGCCGAAATAAGTCAGCGACACATTGTTGTTGTCGCGGTAGCGGTTGGCGAAGGCGAGACCGGTGCCGAGCGAGACCTGCGCGCCGACAATGCCGTGGCCGCCGTAAAAATGCTTCTCCTTGGAGAACATGTGCATGGAGCCGCCCTTGCCCCTCGACAGGCCACCACGGCGTCCGGTCAGCTCTGCCATGACGCCGCGCGGGGAAAGTTCCATCGCCAGCATGTGGCCATGGTCGCGATAGGCGGTGATCATCTGGTCGCCGTTGATCAGCGACATCTTCATGCCGGTGACGACCGCTTCCTGGCCGATATAGAGGTGGCAGAAGCCGCCGATAAAGCCCATGCCGTAGAGCTGGCCGGCCTTTTCCTCGAAGCGGCGGATAAGCAGCATGTGCCGGTAGGCGGCAAGCTCCTCGTCCTTGGTGAAGTCAGCCGGCTTGGGGGCGGAAAGCCCCGTTGATTTGGCGGACGTCGATTTAACGGATTTGGCAGGCGCTTTTTTGGCGGCGGTGGCCATGCATCACTCCCTGTTGGCGTCTCTTTGCGGACACTAAAGCAGACCATGTCTGCTCCGGGGAGGATCAGCTCCTCCCCACCGATTGGAGGGAAGCTAACATGCGAGACCGCGTTTCGCCATGCAGAAAAATGCATGGCTGGCATGCGCCTAAACGCCCAGAATCATTAGAGATAACAGCGATTAACTGAAACTTGGTTATTTCGAATTGGCCGGCAGCATGATGGTGATTTCATCGGGCTGGGACAGATTGAGCGCCCGGCGTGCCTGCTCGTCGAGCATATCCTTTTCAAGCGTACCCTCATGCATCAGCTGGACACGCCGCTCCAGATCGACCCGGCGCGCCTTGATGGCATCGTACTTGGCCTGCAATTCGATGGTCTGCGCTTCGAGCTGATATTTGGAATTGATGCCGAACTCGCCATGATAGGCATGGAAGCCGAAATAGGCCAGGAACGCCACGCAAAGGGACGGGATGATCAGCCGGCCGGTGTTTCTCTGCTTGTGCTGGCGTGTCCACATGGTCGCAATCCTTTGACCGCCATTTGTCGCTCGATTGTGCTTAATGGACGGTTACGGACAGGTGCATTAGCCAGCGGCCGCAACGAAAAAGGGCGGGAAAATCCCGCCCTTCCATCGTTTTCGCCAGTTCGGCAGAATTTAGGCTTTGACCACCGACTTGCCAGCGTAGCGCGCCTGCTTGCCGAGCTCTTCCTCGATGCGGATCAGCTGGTTGTACTTGGCCATGCGATCCGAGCGCGACAGCGAACCGGTCTTGATCTGCCCGCAATTGGTGGCGACGGCGAGGTCGGCGATGGTCGAATCCTCGGTTTCGCCCGAACGGTGCGACATGACTGCGGTGTAGCCTGCCTTGTGCGCGGTCTCGACAGCGTCGAGCGTTTCGGTGAGCGAGCCGATCTGGTTGACCTTGACCAGGATCGAATTGGCGACACCCATGCGGATGCCGTCGCGCAGCCGCGCCGTGTTGGTGACGAAGAGGTCGTCGCCAACCAGCTGCGTCTTGTTGCCGATCAGGTCGGTCAGGTACTTCCAGCCCTCCCAGTCGTCCTCGGCCAGGCCGTCCTCGATCGAGATGATCGGATAGTCGGCGGCAAGCTTGGCCAGGTACTTGGCCTGCGCCTTGGGATCGCGGGTCCTCTTCTCGCCCTCATAGACGTAATTGCCGTCCTTGAAGAATTCGGTCGCCGCACAGTCGAGACCAAGCGCGATCTCCTCGCCCGGCTTGAAGCCGGCCTTCTCGATCGATTCCATGATGAAATCGAGCGCCACCGGCGCACTCTTCAGATTGGGCGCGAAGCCGCCTTCGTCGCCGACATTGGTGTTGTGGCCGGCATCCTTGAGCTTCTTGCGCAGCGTGTGGAAGATTTCCGAGCCCCAGCGCACGCCTTCGCGCAGCGTCGGCGCGCCGACCGGCAGGATCATGAATTCCTGGAAATCGATCGGATTGTCGGCATGCGCGCCGCCATTGATGATGTTCATCATGGGCACCGGCAGCAAATGCGCCTTGGTGCCGCCGACATAGCGGTAGAGCGGCAGGCCGGCGGCTTCCGCCGCGGCCTTGGCGACCGCCAGCGAGACGCCGAGGATGGCGTTGGCGCCGAGCCGGCTCTTGTTGGGCGTGCCGTCGAGCTCGATCATGGTCTGGTCGATGTGGATCTGGTTTTCGGCTTCCAAGCCGCCGATCGCCTCGAACAGCTCGCCATTGACGGCCTCGACCGCCTTGAGCACGCCCTTGCCGAGATAGCGGGCGCCACCGTCGCGCAGTTCGACGGCCTCATGCGCGCCGGTCGACGCGCCCGACGGCACCGCGGCGCGGCCCATCGAGCCGTCTTCGAGGACGACGTCGACCTCGACGGTCGGATTTCCACGGCTGTCCAGGATTTCACGCCCGACAATGTCGATGATGGCGGTCATTGCGATGTCCCCGATTGATCGATTGAAAGCGTCGCGCCCCTCTTAGCCAAAGTGCCGCAAAAGGCAATCAGGAATGGCATGAAATAATGGTGACAGTCGCCCCATGCGCTCAGGCCGTGGGGCATGGGCGACGCCATCTGAACGCAAACAGCCCGCCCTGACGTCATATGTCTGGCGCGGCATGGGGTGGGTGCCCCGCCCCTGCGGCAATGCCTTTGTCACGAAACCAGGCGGCACACAAACTCCACCCGATGCTTCAAAAGAGGCTACCGCCAACGTGACAAACTTCACAATGCAGAGAATTCGAAGATGTTAGGGTCACATCTACAACGCGAACTATTTGGCGACCACAGTGAAATCAACAAACTTGAACTCTTTGGGGAGGCGGCAATGGCAGCGATTTCAGGTACTGGCTGGGAACTTCTTATTAGTCGCCAAGTCGAGCATACGAGGGGCACCAGACGCAGGACAGTTGGTACCTATAAAGTCTTTCACAACGGCACGGCAGTAACGGGTCTATCGGGGTTCGTGTGTGAATCTCGCGGCCCAGGCGACAATTCCAAAGAAGACAATGGCAGGCGCATCGAGCCCGGCACCTATCCACTGGCGACGCAGGCCGGAGGCAAATATGTGACCATCGGCTACACTGGCGGCAAGACGCCACCCAAACCTGGACTCGAACTGCTGAAGACCAACAAGCGCACCGAAATCCTGATCCATCCGGGCGTCAATTTCCTGTCCAGCGTCGGGTGCATCAATCCGACGAAGAAGGTGAGCGGTCCGCTTTCCGACATGGATTTCACGGAGAGCCGGACACGCGTAATCGCCCTCATCGACGATCTGAAAACCTTTGCCGGCGGTGGCTTCCCGAAAAGCAACGGCAAGCGAATTCCCAATGCTTCGGTGGTCGTCGAAGGCGAACCGGTGCTCTCGACCGAGAGTGTCGAGAGCGTGCTCGAAGCCGTTGCGGGCGATCCGAACAAGGGTTTGCCAGCAGCGGTCTTCCAGAAATTCGCGCCGAGACCGGCAAGCGGTTCCAAGCGAACAATCTATGACGGTTACATCGGCGCCTTTACCTCCGACAAAGGCCTCAAGACACTTGGCGATCATGGCGTGTGCAACAACTATGATCGGCTGATGCATTTCTTCGCTCAAGCGGCGATGGAAACCGGTGGCTTCACCCTCATTCGCGAATCCCTGACCTACACGACCGTGGCGGCAATCCGGAACGCATGGAGGTCGCGAGCCGCGGGCAAGACGGATCAGTGGATCAAGGACAACCTGCTGCGCAAGCCGCAAGCCCTGGGCGACTGGGCCTATGGCGGCCGCATGGGCAATGTGAAGGGAACGTTGGACGGCTTCAATTTCCGCGGCGGCGGCACGTTCCAGACCACCGGGCGCGACGCGTACACGGCCAAGGGCAAGCTCGCCAAGGTTGACCTCGCCAATCATCCTGAACTGATCGAGGATCCGCAGACTTCGCTGCTCGCAGCTTGCGCCGAATGGAAAGGGTCAGGCTGCAATGCCTTTGCCGATGCCGGCCTGATCAAAAAGATCTCGCGCGCGATCAACGTCGGCAACGCCAATTCCGCCACGCAGGCCAATGGCGAAGCGGATCGGATCGCCTGGCACGAAAAGATTTTCAAGGCGGTGAAGAATGCCGGACTCCTCGGCTGAGCATGCCTCGGATCACGTTCGACAACACCACGTCATCATAATTCAGAGATAACAATCTCTGTGTCGACTAGGATGGTGATGCGCGGGGCGAAACAGGAGGAGTTTCGCCATGTCCGAGTTGAGCGGTATCGTGAGTTTGTTCCTGATCGCGGCGGCGTTCCTGACGTCCTGCGATACGCAGCAGCCGCCCACGGCGGCGACGCAGCTGTCCACGCTTCATGCAGCAGAATAATTTAGAAACTGTCGGGTTGCACTGAAAAGGCCCCCGTTTCGGAATTCGGGGGCCTTTTCACGTCAGGCGTCAGCGCAGCTGATCAATGCCAATACGGCGTGACCTTGTAGTAATCATAGGAAGCGTCACGTGCGGCCTCGCCATCGGCGCCGGCCAGTTCATTGATCGAATAGGCGGGTGCTGCCTTCAGCTGCTCCTTCGAGAACGGCACGACATAGCCGCCCTTGTCCTCGTCATAGTCGAGGCTCGCCCACGGAATGGCGTGATACTTCTCGCCAATGCCGAGAAATCCACCGAACCCGATAACCGCGAACATGATGCCGTTCGACGTCTTGTCGAGCATGATGTCCTCGATGCTGCCGATGCTCGTGCCCTCGGTGTTGTAGACCGACGTGCCGATGACGCGCGAAGCGGCGATTGCTTCGGTGTGGCCTGTTTGGGTGGTCATGGCTGATGCTCCTCATGTCATTGATCTATACTTTGACAATGAGGGGCGCGGGCGAAAGTTCCCGTTTTTTCGAGCGGGCGGTTACTCCGCGAGGATGAACGTCACCTTCATGTTGACGCGATACGCCGCGATCCTGCCGTCCTCGACGACGATCTTCTGGTCCTGGATCCAAGCGCCTTCGACGTTCTTCAGGGTTTTGGATGCGCGCTCAATCCCCTTCTCGATGGCGTCCTGAAAGCTCTTTTTCGACGACGACGTGATTTCGGTGACGCGGGCGACGGACATGGCTTCCTCCTGCCAAGACGCTCATTTGCAGGAGCGAGCCTACAGCCGGCTTATGCCTTCCACAAGCAGGGCAGCGCGCGCGCCATAGCCGAAACCATCAGCCTCGGTTCAGGTCAGCAGCATTCTTGGCGATGCGGTCGAATGCCATCAGTCTTTCGAGCAGCGCCGGCATGTCCTTCAGCGGCAGCATGTTGGGCCCGTCGGAGGAGGTCGAATTGTCGGGATCCTGGTGGGTCTCTATGAACACGCCGGCGACGCCGACGGCAACGGCAGCCCGCGCCAGCGTCTCGACAAAGCGGCGCTCACCACCGGAGGAACCGCCCTGCCCGCCCGGCTGCTGCACCGAATGGGTGGCGTCGAAAATCACCGGCGCGCCGATCTCGGCCATCACAGGCAAAGCCCGCATGTCCGACACCAGCGTGTTGTAGCCGAAAGACGCGCCGCGCTCGGTGGTCAGCACATTGAGGTTGCCCGAACCGGTGATCTTGGCCACCACGTTCTTCATGTCCCAAGGCGCCAGGAATTGCCCCTTCTTGACGTTGATCACCTTGCCGGTCTTGGCGGCGGCGACCAGCATGTCGGTCTGGCGCGACAGGAAGGCCGGAATCTGCAGCACATCGACATGGTGTGCGACGATCGCGCACTGCTCCTCGGTGTGGACATCGGTCAGAATGGGAAGCGAAAACGCCTTGCGCAACTCGTCGAACACCGGAAGCGCCGCGTCCATGCCGGCGCCGCGCGTTGCCGACAGCGAGGTGCGGTTGGCCTTGTCGTAGCTGGTCTTGTAGACGAGGCCGATGCCGAGCTTGCCGGTCAGTTCCTTCAGCGCGCCGGCCATGTCGAAAGCGTGCTGGCGCGATTCGAACTGGCACGGGCCGGCGATCAACGCCAAGGGCCCGCTGTTGTCGAAGACGACGTTGCCGACGGTTACTGACGAATTCGGCGCCAGCGAATTGGGCCCTTGCGGCTTGCTCATGGGGTCTCCCGGAAGATGAAAGCCGCGCCCTGTCCGGATGCCGGCTGCACGACGATTTCGTTGCCCGCTATATCGTGCCCGACGGCGTTGTCTGCAAGCAGCCTCGCGACAGCGCCGACACTGCGGGCCGAAAAGACGATCGCGGCGAAGCGAAGGTCCGTCGGCGCGCCAGCCGACATGCCGAAGCGCTCAGCGAAAGCCGCGGGCTTGAGAACGCTCAAACGCGCGTTCGCCAGGTCGAACGCCGTGCTGCTCCTCTGCCTCGAACCCGTCGCTGTCTCGATCAGGTGGCGCTTTTCGGATGGCACGCCGCTGACCGCGACGATTTCGGCAATGCCGGTCACGCCGTTGGCATGGGCCTGCAGTGCCGTACGGTCGATTTGAGGGGCGTTGATCCGCTCGCAAGCGAACAGAAAGGCGTCCATCGTCTCGGCGCCGGCGGCGAAAGCCAGTTTGAACGAGGCCATGTCGCTCTTTCCGGCCGTGTCGGTGAAGGCGCGGGAAAAGCTCAGTACGTCTCCCGCCGACAGGCCGGCTTTGATAAAGCGCGCATGGTCCGCATCGGCATCGTCGGTGGCCAGCACCACGGCGGAAAAGCCCTCATCGCCCAGCCTGGCGCGATAGAGCCGGTCGCGCGCGACAAAGACATTGCCGCCGGCGATCGCACTCGCTGCCAGCTGTTCGTTCCCAACCGCCAGCGGTTCGAGATAGGTGCCGTCGGCAAGGAAGACGCAGCAATTTTCGGTGCCGAAGGGATGAATGCCGGTTGGCGCGACGATGAAGCCAAGCGATGTCAGCCGCGCCCGCGCCACGGCGAGGCTCGCCGTCGGCAGCACCAGATGGTCAAGCGGATGGGTCGTGCTGGTCATGCCGGCGCGGTGTGCATCATTCCCGAAATTGGTTCAAGGCCTCTTGCCGGCCCGATCAGGCCGTCGCCACGATATCGGCCGAATAGCGCAATTCGCGCAAGGGTTTGACCCGGCTGGTCGTCTCGGCATAGAGCGGGTGCGCCTTGTATGCGGCAAGCGCGGCATCATCCTCGAACTCGGCATAGACGACCACGTCGATCGCATCCGACAGCGGATCGACCTTGCTGTTGAGCGTCACCTCGAAGAGGCTTGAATGCGGGATCTTGCCCAGTGTGAGCAAGCCTGTGCGCACGGCCTCGACATCGTCCTTGCGCCGCGCGCTGAAGAAAACGATATGCCGGATCACGCCTGCCTCCACGTTCGATTTCCAGCATGTTTTGTGTGAGCGGGACCGTCGCGTCAACCGCCACGATGTCGCGCCCGGCAATGCCGGCAGGCGACTTTGCAGAGGCGCAAAAAGCTAGGCTTTGCCGGTGACGTAGCGCACGACGCGCGACATCTCCCTGACCGTCGTGTCGAGATAGCGGCCCTGATTGTAGAGGCCGTCCCAGATCAGGAAAAAGGCGATGGCGACGATGACGATGACATAACGCATGGCTGAAACTAACGTATGTGGCTGTTCCTAACCATAGCGATTTCGCCGGCGGTCGCTCGCCCTCACCGATTCTGGCCCCAGGCACGCCACCTGGGCCAGTGCCGGGCACGGCTTGCCTCTTGAAGTTCCGGTCGATGCGGTGGAAGATTGTGGCGAAAATTTAAGCAGGCTACGGCGTTCGCGCCTGGCGAATGAAAGTGGAGGATGTGGAGGCCGGCAGATCTTGCGCCGCCCCCGCGGAAGTCCAGGGGGGTGTGAGATGGCTGTCAGGGAATACAAAGGCATCGGCGACGCCATCAGGCTGGACGAACTCAATTTCGCCGAGATCGTCAAGGGCCTGCCGGCCAAGGCGCGCATGGTGCTGTCGGCGGCGATGAAATTGCCGCGCGGTTCGCTGAAGGTGAGGATGCCGGATGGCCGGGCGGTGCTTGTCGGCGGCAACGGACCCGGGCCGGATGCCGAGCTGGTGTTGAAGAACTGGCGCCTGCCCGGCCGTGCCTTTTCCGGCGGCACCATCGGCGTTGCCGAATCCTACATGGACGGCGACTGGGAAAGCCCTGATGTAACCAGCTTCCTGGAACTGTTCGTCGTCAACTCGGCCGTTGGCGAACGCATTGCCGGCGGCGCCAGCTGGCTCATCAACACGGTCCAGCGCATCCGCCACTGGTTCAACGAAAACACCCGCACAGGCTCGAAGCGCAACATCTCGGCGCATTACGATCTCGGCAACGCCTTCTACAAGCAATGGCTCGATCCCAGCATGACCTATTCGTCGGCGCTCTATGCGACCGGCGCCAACGACCTGGAAAGCGCTCAGGCCGCCAAATACCGCGCGCTGGCCAAGGATACGGGTATCGGCAAGAAGGACCATGTGCTCGAGATCGGCTGCGGCTGGGGCGGTTTTGCCGAATTTGCCGCGCGCGAGATCGGCTGCCGCGTCACCGGCCTGACCATCAGCCGCGAACAGCACGATTTCGCCAAGGCGCGCATCCAGAAGGCGGGACTGTCTGACAAGGTCGACATCAAGCTGCAGGATTACCGAGACGAAACGGGCACTTACGACCGCATCGCCTCGATCGAGATGTTCGAGGCGGTCGGCGAAAAATATTGGCCGGTATTTTTCGGCAAGATGAAGGCATGCCTGAGGCCCGGCGGCACCGCCGGCCTGCAGATCATCACCATCAACGAGGCCGCTTACGACACCTATCGGGCGCGGCCGGATTTCATCCAGCGCTATGTCTTCCCAGGTGGCATGCTGCCGACGCCGTCGATCCTGAAGACGCTGGGCAGCGACCATGGCCTTGCCCATCTGCGCGAGCGCGTCTTTCCGGACGACTATGCCCGCACGCTTGCCGAATGGCGCAACCGTTTCTGGGCGTCGTGGGAAAAGATCGTCCCGCTCGGCTTCGACGACCGCTTCAAGAAGCTTTGGGAATTTTATCTCCACTATTGCGAAGCCGGCTTTAGAGCCAGCTACATCGACGTGCGCCAAGTGGTCTACAAAGCCTGATCCGAAGCGTGATTGAGCGGGCGTATGCCCGCTCGTTTTCTCTGTTAGCTGCACGTTGCCTCAAAGCAGGATGCGATACTTCGCAAACCCGGATTCGCCCTCGCCGGCCGGCTCGATCTTGAGCGATTTCACCCCAGATATGAAATCCTTCGCTTTGGGGCCGGTCTCGAACACGACGCTGGTGCCGGGCAGCGGCGTGAACGACCAATTGTCGTCGGCCGAGGGGTTGATCGTGCCTTCGCTGACGACGTAGCGCACGATCACGTCGCGGTTGGTGTCCGGCGCCTCGTAGATGATCTTCGAGGCATTGATGTCGGGGAAATTGCCGCCACCGCCGGCGCGGTAATTGTTGGTGGCGACGACGAATTTCGCTGCCGGATCAATCGGCTTGCCGTCGAAGCTGAGGCCGACGATGCGGTTCGAGCCGGCATTGGCGACGCCACCCTTGGCATCGTATTTCGGCAGCTGCGACAGGTCTATTCCGTAGCTGACGCCATCGATCACATCGAAATTGTAGGACGGGAATTCGGTGTCGATGAGCGCCTGGTCGGCTTTGCCCGGCTCGATCTTCCTGAAAATGCCGGCCGACATTTCCAGCCATTCCTTCACTTGCGCGCCGGTGATTTCGACGGCACGAACCGTGTTCGGATAGAGATAGAGGTCGGCGACGTTCTTGATGGCGATGTCGCCCACCGGCACGTCGGTATAGTAGTCGGCGCCGTTGCGCCCGCCGGCCTTGAAGGGCGCCGCCGCCGACAGCAGCGGCACGTTCTTCCACTGCGTGCTTTTTAATATGTCCTTGAGGTACCAGCTCTGCGCCTGGTTGACGATCTGCACCGACGGATCGTCGGCGACCAGCGCGAAATAGGAATAGAGCGGCGCCGAGGTCTTGCCGACCGGTCGGCGGACATAGGCAAGTGTCGCCTCATGGTCCGCCTTCAGCGCATCGACGACGCGCTGGTCGTCCGCCACCGTCGGCTTGTTTGCCTTGTCGACGCGCTCGTAGATCGGCCTTGCCTCAGATGTGGCCGAGGCTACGCGCCATTTCGATCCGTCCCGTTCCAGAAGCAGATCGATCAGTCCCATATGCGAGCCCCAGAAACCGCCCATCACGGCGGGCTTGCCCTGCAGCGTGCCTTTCTCGGTGTCGACGCCATCGAGCGCCTGAAAATCCTTCTTGCCGGGGAAGACCAAATGCTGATGGCCGGTGAACACCGCATCGATGCCTTCGACGCCGGCGACGAAGAAGGAGGCGTTCTCCATGCCGTCGCCCTGCTTGATATCGATGCCGGAATGCGAGAGCGCGATGACGATGTCGGCGCCCTCCTCCTTGATCTGCGGCACCCATGCCCTGGCCGCCTCGACGATGTCGCGCGTCCTGACATTGCCTTCCAGGTTCTTCAGGTCCCAGACCATGATCTGCGGCGGCACGAAGCCGATGATGCCGATCTTGATCGGCTGCTCGACGCCCGACCCGTCCTTGATCTTCTTGTCGAGGATGACATAGGGCTTGAGGTAGAGCTTGTCGTCGCGCGGGTTGGCGGCAAGCTCGGTGCCGCGGATCAGATTGGCGCAGACGAAGGGGAAATTGGCTCCGGCCAGCACCTTGTCGAGGAACGACAGGCCGTAATTGAACTCGTGATTGCCGAGCGTCGAGCATTCATAGCCCAGCAGGTTCATGCCCTTCATGATCGGATGCAGATCGCCTTCCTTGAGGCCCTTTTCATAGGCGATGTAATCGCCCATCGGATTGCCCTGCAAAAGATCGCCATTGTCGATCAGCATCGCATTGGTGGCTTCCTTGCGCACCGCCGCGATCAGTGAGGCCGTCCGCGACAGGCCCATCGTGTCGTTGGCTTTGTCTGCGTAGTAGTCGTAAGGCAGCACATTCACATGGATGTCGGTGGTCTCCATGATCCTCAGATGCGCCTGATTGGCCTGCGCGCGGGCGGAAAACGGATGGAGCATGATCAGCGCCCCGCTGGCGGCCGTACCGGCAAGAAAACTACGGCGGGAGACGGGGTAATTGAGATGCGGCATTGGTTTTCCTTCCCAGCGACGTGACAAGATCCCAGCCCCGAGCGGAAGCTTCGCGCCGAAAACCGGCCATGTCCATCGGGAAGTCAGTCGATCAGCTAAAGGTGACGGCTGGATGAATATCCTTTGGCCGCGGTTGAGAACCTCAGCCCTTGTTATCATCGCCCTGGGTGATCAGCCGCGCGCTGCGCTGGCCGGTGAAATAGATCCATAGCCAGCTAAGCGACACCGACAGCCGGTTGCGGAAGCCGATCAGGAAGTAGATATGCGCCACGCCCCACAGCCACCAGGCGAGCCATCCCGTGAGCTTGATCGAGCCGAAATCGATCGCGGCTGCCCACTTGCCGATCGTCGCCAGGTCGCCGGCATGTTTGTAGCGGAAAGGGCGAGGCGCGCCATCGCCGGCCAGCCGCGCCCTGATCGTCGCGGCAACATGCTTGCCCTCCTGCTTGGCGGAGGGCGCCACGCCTGGCACCGGCTTGCCGTCCGGCCGCAAGACATGCGCTGTGTCGCCGATGACGAAGATCTCCGGACTGTTCGGCACGGTCAGATCGGGCTCGACCATAACCCTGCCCGCCCGGTCCACCGGCGCGCCCAGCCACTCTCCCGCGGGCGAAGCCGCTACGCCGGCGGCCCACAGGATGGTTCGCGCCGGCAGATGCGTATCGCCAAAGACGACGCCTTCGGCATCGAGGCGCGTGACGGCGCGGCCAAGCTCGACCGTGACGCCCCGCCGCTCCAGCGCCTTGCGGGCATAGTCGGACAGCTTTGGCGCGAAATTGGCTAGGATCCTGTCTCCGGCCTCGACCAGCACCACACGCGCCTCACGCGTGTCGATGTTGCGGAATTCGCCGCGCAGCGTTTCATGCGCGAGTTCCACAATGGTGCCGGCAAGCTCCACGCCGGTCGGGCCGCCGCCGACGATGACCAGTGTCAGCAGTGCCTGGCGCTTGGCCGGATCGGTCTCGCGCTCGGCCTGCTCGAAGGCGAGCAGGATGCGCCGGCGAATGGTGGTTGCGTCTTCAAGCGTCTTCAGCCCGGGCGCGAAAGGCTCCCATTCGTCGTGGCCGAAATAAGCATGACGCGCGCCGGTGGCGAGCACCAGCGTGTCGTAGGGAACAGAACTGCCGTCCTCAAGCAGCACGCGTTTGCCTGGACGGTCGACGCCGGTGACGTTGCCGAGCAGGGTCGTCACGTCCTCGCGCTTGCGCAGCAGATGACGGATCGGCCAGGCGACTTCCGAGGTCGCCAGCGAGGTGGTCGCCACCTGGTAGAGCAGCGGCTGGAAAAGGTGATGGTTGCGCTTGTCGATCATGGTGATGCGCACGGGTGCGCCGGCCAGCGCCCGGGTGAGTTCGAGACCGCCGAACCCTGCGCCGACGACAACGACATGATGGCTGGTTTCACTCATCGCATTCACCCCTGTTTGTCTCCCTTTATCTAGTGATTTTTGTGCACCGCAACAATGTCGGGGCGAGCTAGATTGCCGCTTAAGGCTGCCCAGGACTCGTCGCCGGATGTCGCGAATGCCTATGTCGGCAAGCATGGACGGGTATAGCCTTGCAGGGGCTGGAACCACGGGAGTGAAGCATGGCCAACGACGATGACAAAGATGGCAAAGGGCGGGCGCAATATTCTTCGCCACCTTGCTTCATGCACGAACTCGATCCGGAATTTCGCGCGCCATTGACCGACTGGACCGATGTGCGCCGTTGGCGCAAGGCCGAGCGCGAGCGTCTGATCGCGGCACGGTTGGCGGTTTCCGCCGATGCGCGGGTGGCGATGTCGCGGGCTATCGCCGAAGGGCTCGACGCGGCAATCGGCGACATTGCCGGCCGCATGGTCAGCCTCTATTGGCCGTTTCGCGGCGAGCCGGACCTGCGGCCGTGGATGGCGTCGATCAACGAACGCGGCGGCCGCACGGCGCTGCCCATCGTGATCGAGAAAGGCCAGCCGCTGATCTTCCGCGCTTATGTGCCCGGCGACCGGCTGGAAAAAGGCATCTGGAACATCCCGATCCCGGCCGAAGGCGAGCCGGTGCTGCCCGACATCGTCATCTCGCCGATCGTCGGCATCGACCCGCGAAACTACCGCCTGGGCTATGGCGGTGGCTTCTTCGACCGCACGCTGGCTGCCATGCCGTTCAAGCCATTGGTCATCGGCGTCGGCTACGAACTGCAGCGCATCCCCACCATCTACCCGCAGCCGCACGACATCCCGATGGACCAACTGGTGACCGAGGTATTAAAAGCCTAGCGTGATGAGATTCAGAGACCCTCCGTGTGATCGCACATATTCATAAATATCACGCTTAGAAAAGATCGCCGTTGGTGTCATTCCCAGGCAACTGAGGAATATCCGCCTTACCGGCATCTTTATACTCGGCCAACAAACGAATGCGGCGATACACACTGAACAGAATTTTCAGAAAGACAAGCGGATCTCCGGTGCGCGCGTGTAGCGCACCTGCAGACGGAAGCTCAATCAATCGGGCCATGTCATTGGCACTGTCGGCGATTATCTTCACCTCTTCAGCGGCTTTTCTAGTATCCACTTTATTTGTTTTAAGCACAATTCCGTGCACTCCGCTACTCAGCTCCTAAGCCTCTCCGCTTCTTCTCCATCGCCGCGCGATCAACAATCGCGCAAGGCAAAGGACGAACTGATCTTCATCACGTGCGGCATAACAGACAGCCACTTCTTGTGGATGCGTTGATAGCCCACGAGGTGCTTCGCCGCGATGCGCAGGATGTAGTCGTATTCACCCGACATCAGGTGGCAGGACAGCACATTTGGGCAGCACTTTATCGCCGCATCGAGGCCGGTTGACCGCCGTGTAGCAACACAAATGTTACGTGACAAAAATCCGACGTGGTCGATAAATACTCTTTAAGGGAACCATGCTGCAGCGAACCGCTTCGACATGCGCTTCGGGCGGATCCAACAGTGTCGAGCCGCTCTTGAATTGGCTGCTTCGCAACGGGTGGCGAGATGATCGGACGAACCATAGCAATTACCCTCGCAATTGCGTTTTCCCTTTCGCCTTTGCATGCGCAACCACGGCATCGTTTGCCGAGCGGCTACAAATGGGGCCGCTGCCTGCTTGTTGTTGGCGGTCAGACCCGCATATCCGGAAGGTGCTCTTATCAAATCGAGCAGGGCGGCGATTTCAATATCCAGGGACCGAAGCAAGTTTTTGCAGGGATCGACTATCCTGATCCGCATAGTGGCGCTGGTGAAATGTCTAAAGATTACTGGGCGGATGTCTACAAGGACGGTGATGTCTGGGCGGGCTATGCAAACTCCGACATTCGCGCCACCCACGGTGATGAACGCTGGGAAGAACTTCGCCGCGAAGGCGCATGCTATATCGGGAAGGACGTCCGAGTATGTTTGTGGCGTTAAGCCAGTTCCGGCTTCATTCCCATGGCGGTCCGATCGACGATCTCGCGCAGGGCAAAGGATGAGTTGATCTTGGTCACATGCGGCATCGCCGACAGCCACTCCTTGTGGATGCGCTCATAGTCGACCAGATCCTTGGCGGCGATGCGCAGGATATAGTCGTATTCGCCCGACATCAGGTGGCACGACAGCACATTCGGGCAGCGCTTGATCGCCGCCTCGAAATCCGACAGCGTCTTTTCGAACTGTCCCGACAGCGATATGTGCACGATCGCCGTCATCTGGTGACCGAGCGCTGCATTCGAAAGCCGGGCGTGATAGCCGCGGATGGTGCCGGATTTCTCCAGATTGTCGAGCCGGCGCGAACAGGCCGACTGCGACAGGCCGACCCTTTCGGCGAGCGCCGCATTGGGTATGCGGCCATCCTTCTGCAGTGCCTCGAGAATGGCGATATCGATCCTGTCGAGCGGCATTTCTCGTGATTCCTGCGAAATTTCCTTGATTTCGCGCAACGATTATCGAAACGCGTGACCCCGCGCAAGCGCATTCGCAAACACCTGCGCAACGATTTGTGGTTCACTCGGTTGATACAGGGAACGAGCCCGAAGGGCCGGATCAGGAGAAGACTATGCGCGTCGGTTGCCCCAAGGAAATCAAGAACCACGAATACCGCGTCGGCCTGACGCCGGGCTCCGTCCGCGAATATGTCGCGCATGGTCATGAAGTGCTGGTCGAAAGCGGCGCCGGCGCCGGCATCGGCGCCGATGACAATGCCTACCGCGCCGCCGGCGCCACCATCGCCAGGACCGCCGCCGACGTGTTCGCCAAGTCCGACATGATCGTCAAGGTCAAGGAGCCGCAGCCCAACGAATGGGCGCAGCTGCGCGACGGCCAGATCCTCTACACCTATCTGCACCTGGCCCCGGATCCGGAGCAGACCAAGGGCCTGCTCGCGTCCGGCGTCACCGCAATCGCCTATGAGACCGTAACCGACGACCGCGGCGGCCTGCCGCTCTTGGCGCCGATGTCGGAAGTTGCCGGCCGCCTGTCGATCCAGGCCGGCGCGACCGCGCTGCAGAAGGCCAATGGTGGCCGCGGCGTGCTGCTCGGCGGCGTGCCCGGCGTGCTGCCCGGCAAGGTCACCGTGCTCGGCGGCGGCGTCGTCGGCCTGCATGCCGCCCGCATGGCGGTCGGCCTCGGCGCCGACGTCACCATCATCGACCGCTCGATCCCGCGCCTGCGCCAGCTGGACGACCTCTTTACCGGCCGCGTCCACACCCGCTACTCCACAGTCGAGGCGCTTGAGGAAGAATGCTTCTCGGCCGACATCGTCGTCGGCGCCGTGCTCATCCCGGGTGCTGCTGCACCCAAGCTGGTGACCCGCGAAATGCTGTCGGGCATGAAGAAGGGCTCGGTGCTGGTCGACGTCGCTATCGACCAGGGCGGCTGCTTCGAGACTTCGCACGCCACCACCCATGCCGAGCCGACCTATGAGGTCGACGGCGTGATCCATTACTGCGTCGCCAACATGCCGGGCGCCGTGCCGGTGACCTCGGCGCACGCGCTCAACAACGCGACGCTGCATTATGGCCTGCAGCTGGCCGACAAGGGCCTGAAGGCGCTGGTCGACGACCACCATTTGCGCAACGGCCTCAATGTCCACAGGGGCAAGATCACCAATCGCGCCGTGGCCGAAGCACTCGGCTATGAGCTGGTCGAACCGAAAGTGGTTCTGGCTGCCTGACCTGACCTGGCATTTTGCCTCCCTTACCCGCCGGTTGTACCGGCGGGTTTTTCTTGGCTACAAGACCGCAAAACGCCCGCTCCAGGGCAAGGTGCAGCCCCTCTCGACAGCGCTTTTGCCTGTCGATGTGACATTTTTGTCATTCCAATATTAACGAGCATCCTGTTAGAACACGGACGGGTTTGTTCTATGCTAAGGGGCTAAAATGTTTATTTCTGCTAAATCCGTTCTTCTCGGCGCCGTTTCGGCAATGGCTTTGATATCGGTAGCGCATGCCGCCGACGTTGTGCAGCCGGTGGAAGAACCTGCCGGTTTCAACTGGAGCGGCGCCTATGTCGGCATCGGCGGCGGCTTCGGCGCCACCGTGCACCGCATCAGCGTCGACCCGTTTCTCGACTTCAATGGCATCGGCGGCAACGGCGTGTTTGGCGAAGTGACCGCCGGCTACGACTACATGGTCTCTGAACGCTTCCTGCTCGGCGGCTTCATCGACGCCAACATCGGGAATATCGGTCCGTCGATCAGCCTTCCGGGCGCTGATATCGACCTGACGAACGCTTATGGCTTCGACGTCGGCTTGCGCGCCGGCTATCTCTTGAACCCCAGTACGCTCGGCTATGTGCTCGGCGGCTACACTTGGAACCATTTCAAGCTCGAGGGTTCGGGCTTTGCCGACGGTCTTGATTTCACGGAGAACCGTGGCGGCTATGTCGTCGGCGTTGGCATGGAAACCGTGCTGCGCGGCAACTGGACGATTAAGACCGAGTACCGCTACGCCAACTATGGCGACGACTCGGTGGCTGACCTCGGCATTATCGGCGGCCCGGGAACCTCTCTGGATGTCGAGCCGTCCAGCCACACCTTCCACATCGCGGCCAATTACCGCTTCGGCGCCCAGAATGGCGGCGGGGCCTCGTTTGCTGCTCCGACCTACAACTGGACCGGCTTCTATGTCGGCGGCGCGCTTGGCGCCGGCACCGTGGTGCATGACCTGACGCTCGCCAGCGCCCTCGAATTGGATGGCATCGGCGGCGAAGGCGTGTTCGGCGAGGCGAGCATCGGTTACGACCATGATTTCGGCGGCTGGGTCGCCGGCGTTCTGGTCGACGCCCGCTATTCCGGCATACGCTCGAAGCTGGACATTCCGGGTGGGTCGATCAAGGGCGATGCCGACTATGGCTTCGATGCCCTGGCCCGCATCGGCGCCAAGGTCAACGAATCGACGCTGGCCTATGTCCTCGGCGGTTACAGCTGGCAGCATTTCGACCTGCATGCCTCCTCGCCCGTTGGCGACATCGTCGACTGGGGATCGAGCGGCTTCTCGGTCGGTGGCGGCCTGGAAACGGCCGTTTCCAGCAACATGACGCTTGGTCTCGAATACCGCTATTCGCAGTATGAGAAAGAAGATTTCGGCTCGGGCGGCTTCCTCACCGACGAGCCTTCCTTCCAGACCGTTCGCGTCGGCGCGAAGTATAAATTCAACTAAACGCCGCACACACACACGGCGAAGGCCCGTCGGTCAATTCCGGCGGGCTTTTTCTTTGCGCAAAATTCCTGGCGCCGGAATTGAACAGGCTGGCGGACATCAAAAAAGCGGAGCCAAAGCCCCGCTTCCTCGGTCATCGAGATCCCCGCCGGTTCATCCGCGGTCGGCAATCCATCGACGCTGGTCTTTTACCGAGAGAATGCGACGGGAGTACGACAAGTCCCAACCGCCATCGGCGTGCGTCGCCATGCCGGCGAGGATCGCGATGCTGTGTGAAGTGCTTCACATCAGCCATTCGAAAAACATGCGCAGACAGGGATGCCAACTTGACGGATCGAGCCGTCACACGGTTCCCAACTGCCCGCCAGACCACCGGCGGGCATCTTTTTGTCAGAAACGCTCGATGCGGCACTGATAACAATTGTTGCGCGCCGAGCGGACGTGGACATAGGCGATGTCGTCGCGCTCAAACAGCGTCTCTGCCCGCGCCGCAATGCCGCCAGTCGGAATGACGCCGCCGCTGCCATAGACGATGCGGTCGTCCGCACCATAGCCGCGCACGATATAGTCGCTGCTCTCAAGGATCTCTGGAAGCGCTTCCGTCTCGGCTGCGCGTTCGCATTCCAGCGCATGCAGGAAGATCGGCCCTGTCTCGGCGTAAGGCTGCAACGCCGGAAACGGCCGATAGGCCATGATCAGATAGCCATCGCCTTCGGCGACGTTTCTCAGGCAATGCCGGCACGGCACGCCGTCGCCATCGGAAACCTTCCGCTCCGGCGTTTGGCCATAGGCGTCCGCCCCGCCGCGCTGCAGCGCTCTCACATCTTCAGTCGGCAAGGCTTTGAACTGGACGGTCATGGCTAAATCTCCGGTGTGGTTGACCGGAAATTATGCCCCCGCCGAGGTGCTTCCCACCCGATTCCTGTCAACTGTCAGCAGCCCGGCCAGTCTCAGGCCGGACTGCTTCGGCATTGGGCAGGTCCCGCGCCGGCTCAGCGGATGAAATCGTCGAAGCGGCGCAGCGTCACCCGGCGGCTGCGCCAGTTCTCGTCCTGGGTCCGCACGAGCAGGAATTCCTCGCCATGAACGGTCGGTTCGGCCTTCAGTCGGAGAAAGTCACGGCCGCATGACGCTGGCCGAGCGCTCGGCGAACGACAGCGGATGCACGGTCTCCTTCTTTTGCGCCACCGGCGCAAAACCGAGCTTCTGGTAGAGCGGCAAGGCAGCCGGATGGTCGAGCGTGCAGGTCTGCACCGTCACCCGTTTCGGCCCATACGACCATGCTGCGGCGATCGCCGCACCGAGGAACCAACGGCCGATGCCTTGCCCGGTCGCATGTTCCATCATGCCGAAATAGGCGAGCTCGACTTCCTCTGGCAAATGCGGCTTGAGGTCGAAGAAACCGGCCGGCGCGCCGTCGAGATAAAGCACCCTGATGTCGCGGTCCTCGCGGTGGATCCCGGCGGCAAGCTCGTCATCGTCCAGCCTCAGCACATTGACCCAATGCCATTTGCGCCCGACCCGATCCATCAGATAGCGATAGAAATGCAGCGGAATGTCCTTGGTCCTGAGCAGCGCGATCTGCCTGTTGTAGGGCAAGGGCGGCGAATAGGCCGGCGGCACATGCATTTCCAGAAACGTGACCGTGACCTCGATGTCGTCCAGCGCGCCATTTTCCATCGCCATCATTCCTTGCCCGTCACCACGGGCGTGTCTGCCAGCCCGCCCCATTCCGTCCATGAGCCGTCGTAGAGCCGGTTGTCGGTGTGGCCGAGCGTCTCCAGCGCCAGAGTGACGACAGCCGCCGTGATGCCGGAACCGCAAGAGGTGACGACCGGTTTCGACAGATCGATACCGGCATCCTCAACGGCCTTGCGCAACTGGTCCTTCGACAACAGCGCGCCATCCTGTGACAGCGCCGAATAAGGCAAATTGTGCGCGCCGGGCATGTGGCCGGAGCGAACACCCGCGCGGGGCTCCGGCTCGGCGCCGGTGAAGCGGCCCGCGCCTCGGGCGTCCGCAATCTGGCTCTCGCCAGTCTCGACGATGCGGCGCATGTCGGCAAGGCTGGCGACGCGAGCGGCATCGAAATCGGCATGAAACACATTCGGCGCGATCTTGGTCGGCTCCGCCGTCACCGGCCGGCCCGCCGCCTTCCAGCGGTCGAAGCCGCCGTCGAGCACATAGACCTGGAACACGCCCATGACGCGGAACATCCACCAGGCGCGCGGCGCCGAGAAGAAACCCGGACCGTCATAGACGACAATGGTGTCGTCGGCCGAAATTCCCATGGCGCCTACATATTGCGCGAAATGCTGTGGCGAGGGCAGCGTGTGCGGCAGCTTGGCATCAGGATCGGAGGCCGCATCATGATCGAAGAATCGCGCACCCGGAATATGCGCAGCCTCATACTCGGCGCGCGCATCGCGCTTCTGCGCCGGCAGATACCAGGATGCATCGACGATCGTCAGGCCGGGCTCGCCAAGACGGCTCTGCAACCAGTCCGCATCGACGGTGAAAGGGCTGTCATCGGCCATTGTTCTTCTCCTGCTCCGCCTTGGCGAAGCATTGCTTCCTGTTGACCATGATCTTCCCCGAAAACCCGCTTCCACTTTTCGGGATCATGGTTCGTTCAAGCTACCGGCATTGGTCCGAAGCGAATGCGAAAACGCCGGTTTTCGCGGCCCTTCTTCTCGATCTTGCCGATATGGATTTCACCGACTTCGCCGGTGCTTTTGACATGGGTGCCGCCGCAGGGCTGGCTGTCGATCGAAGCGTTGTCGCCGATGCAGACCAGGCGGATCTTGCCGGTGCCGGCGGGCGGCCGGACAGTCTTGGATTTCACCAGGCCAGGATTGGCTGCCAGTTCCTCGTCGGTGATCAGCCTGACGAAGATCGGATGATCGGCCCGCACCAGCTCCATCAGCCCGGCGGTGACGTCTTCCCTGGTGAAGCCGGCATCGGGAGCGTCGAAGTCGACGCGGCTGTCATCTTCGGAAACCGCAGCACCGGTAATCGGAAACGGACAGACGACGGTGAGCAAATGGCAAGCTGCGTGCATGCGCATCAGGAGATGCCGCCGCTCCCAGTCGATGGCGAGTTTCACCCGCTCGCCCACCTCGGGTGCCGGCTGCTCCGGCGCCGGCACATGGATGATCTCGTCCTTGGTCTCGCCGGTGATGGTGGCGGCAATGGCGATGCGGCTGCCGTCCGCGCGCTCTAATGTGCCGGTATCGCCAGGCTGGCCGCCCGATGTGGCATAGAAGATGGTCCGGTCGAGAATGATGCCGCCGCGCTCGTTGATGGCGACAACGGTGGCGTCAGCCTCTCTGAGATAGGCGTCGTCGCGAAACAGCGCTTCTGTTCTGTGCGCCATCAGGCGACCTTCTCATACGGCACCGAAATTGTGCTGCGCTCATCCATCCAGCCCGGCACCGGCAGGTTCTTCTCACGCAGGAATTCCGGGTTGAACAGCTTCGACTGGTAGCGCGTGCCATAGTCGGCAAGGATGGTCACGATGGTGTGGCCGGGGCCAAGCTCGCGCGCCAGCCGTATCGCGCCGGCAATGTTGATGCCGGTCGAACCGCCGACGCACAGGCCTTCTTCCTGGATCAGGTCGAAGACGATCGGCAGCGCCTCTTCGTCCGGCACCTGGAACGAGAAGTCCGGCGTGAACCCATCGAGATTTGCCGTGATGCGCCCCTGCCCTATCCCTTCGGTGATCGAGCTGCCGTCGGACTTCAATTCGCCACTGGTGTAGAAGGAATAGAGCGCCGCACCCAGCGGATCGGCGAGCGCGATCTTGACGTTGCTGCTCTTGGCCTTCAGCCCGAAGGCGACGCCGGCCAGCGTTCCGCCCGAACCCACCGCCGAGACGAAACCGTCGACCTTGCCGCCGGTCTGCATCCAGATTTCTTCCGCCGTGGTGCGGATATGGCCGTCGCGATTGGCAACGTTGTCGAACTGGTTGGCCCAGATCGCGCCGTTCGGCTCCGACCTCGCCATCTGCTCGGCCAACCGCCCCGACAGTTTCACGTAATTGTTGGGGTTCTTGTAAGGCACCGCCGGCACTTCGATCAGCTCGGCACCAAGCAGCTTGATCGTGTCCTTCTTTTCCTGGCTCTGGGTGTCGGGAATGACGATCACTGTGCGATAGCCCAGCGCCTTGGCAACCAGCGTCAGGCCAATGCCGGTATTGCCTGCCGTGCCTTCGACGATGACCCCGCCCGGCTTCAACAGCCCGCGCTGTTCGGCGTCGCGGATGATGAACAGGCCGGCGCGATCCTTGACCGACTGGCCGGGGTTCATGAACTCGGCCTTGCCCAGGATCTCGCAGCCGGTCTGCTCCGAGGCCTTGTTGAGGCGGATCAGGGGCGTGTTGCCGATCGCTTCGATCACAGAACGGGGCATCCGGGATTCGTTATGTAGCTGCGGCGAGACCCTAGAAACCCGAAGCTTGCGTTTCAAGGCAAGAATTCGCCTGGTCCAGTCGCATTTCGGGCACTGCAATCTCCCGCGGCCGGACAACGCGCGATGACGATCATTTCAACCAGTACGGAAAAGCGCTCTTTTCATTCGATTTTTTCACCGCTAGAGCACTAATGACAGATCGGCAGGGCGCAGAATGACACTTTACCGGGCCAACCCGAAGCACGGCGTCGCCTGGATAACCGGCGGCAGCAGCGGCATCGGCCGTGCGCTGGCCAAGGACCTCGCGGCAAAGGGCTTTGTCGTCGCGGTCACCGCACTCGACGGCGACCCACTCGACGCGCTCATCGTCGAGACGGCGCAGATGCCGGGACGTGTCGTCGCCTACCCTTGCGACGTCACCGATGAGCCGCGCATGGCAAGCACGGTGGCGGCGATTGAAAAGGAGCTCGGGCCGATCGTGCTCGCCGTCTTCAACGCCGGCAACTACATCGCCACGCCCGGCGAAGACCTCAGGGTCCGCGACTTTCGCCAGACCTTCGAGGTCAACTATTTCGGTATCATCAATGGCCTCGTCCCGCTCATGGAGCGCATGCGCATCCGTGCGCGCGGCCATATTGTGCTTGTCGGATCGGTTACCGCCTATTTCGGCTGGCCGACCACGGCGGCCTATGGCGGCTCGAAGGCGGCGATCAACATCTTGGCCGAGTCGCTGAAATACGATTTCGACAAGATGAATGTCCGGATCCAGGTGATGAATCCGGGCTTCATCGACACGCCGCTGACCGAAAAGAACATGCTGCCGATGCCGGGACTGATGCCGGTCAACCGCGCCTCGCGCCGCATGCTGCGCGGCATCGAGCATGGCGGCTTCGAGGTTACCTTCCCTCACCGGCTGAGCTGGGGGCTGAAGGTGCTGGCACTGCTGCCAAGGCCAGTCTGCCGGTGGTTCATCAGCACGGCGACCCGCTGGACAGGGCGGCCGCTGAATTTCGACCGCAAGCCGCCGAACCAATAGCTGTCCACAGTCCGGCTGTTGCCTGACTGCACCGGCCGCCATAGGCTTTAGAATTGTTGTGGAGTCTGAGATGGGGCGACGGATCGTGCTTGCGGTGCTGGGCGTCGTCATCATCCTTGTCTTGGCCCTCCTGCTTGGTCCGCGCGTTCCCGTCGACACAACAATCAGCTTCGACCCCAAGGTGATCGGCGACGATCCGCAAGCGTATATTGCGCGCGAAGAGGCTGCCGTGCCCAACGTTCGCGACGGGCTCGAGAAAGAAATCATCTGGGCCGATCCGATGGTTCACGCCAGGACGCCATTGGCGATCGTCTAAATCCATGGCTTTTCGGCATCGAAGGGCGAGGTTCGCCCGCTGGCCGACGAGGTCGCCGACCAACTCGACGCCAACCTTTTCTACACCCGCCTCACCGGTCATGGGCAGGACGGCGCTGCTATGGCGCAAGGCAGCGTCAATGCCTGGATCAACGACTATGAGGAGGCGCTCGCCATCGGCCGAGCCATCGGCGACAAGGTGATCGTCATCGGCACCTCGACCGGTGGATCGCTGGCGGCATGGGCGGCGACTGAGCCTGGCGCATCGGACGGCGTCGCTGCAATCGCATTCATCTCGCCGAATTTTGGCATCAGGGCTTCAGGCGCCGAGCTGCTGACCATGCCCTGGGGCAGGCAGATCGCCGATTTCGTCGGCGGCAAGGAGCGCAGCTTTCCGACCCGCAACGCGCTGCACGAGAAACTCTGGACGCACACATATCCAATGGCAGCTGTGCTACCGATGGCGGCGCTGACCAACCTTGCCTACGCAGCGCCTGTGGAGAAGGCAACCATACCGGCGCTGTTCATCTTCTCGGATTCCGACAAGGTGGTGCGCCAGGATCGCACCCGCGAAATCGCCGGCCGCTGGGGCGCACCGCATGAACTGGTGCCCGTCGACGACAATGGCGATCCCGACGACCACGTCATTGCCGGCGACGCGCTGTCGCCCTCGACCACGGCTTTCCTGGCGCAGCGGATCGTCGTGTGGGTGAAGGCAATTACCGGGCAGCCCTAAACGAAAAGGACGGCCGAAGCATTGCCCCGGCCGTCCTCATATTCAATCGTCAGCAATCAAGCCAGGCTCGACGAGCCTGACCGGTTCGTCTGATCAGGCAGCCCGCGCAGCGGGCCGCTTGCCGCCGAAGCGGCGCTTGTTGTTGCCCTTGAAGGCCTTGGCGCCTTCCGGCTTGCGCTCGCTTGCGCCCGCAAAGGCCGGCTTGTCACCAAAACGCTTCTTGGCGAAGCCGTTGTTCTGGCCACCGGGCCGCCTGCCGTCGCGACGGCCATTGCGGTCGTTGCGATCATTGGCGGGCTCGAAGCGCTCGTTCTTTTCGGCCGGATTGCGCACCGGATCCGGGCTGCCGAGATGGTCGGCAACGATCGGCAGCTTGCTGCGGATGATGCGCTCGACCTGACGCAGCTTGCTGTTTTCGGAAGGATCGCAAAGCGTGATGGCGATGCCGTCCATGCCGTTACGGCCGGTACGTCCGATGCGGTGGACATAGCTTTCGGCCTCATCCGGCAGGTCGAAATTCACCACATGGCTGATGCCGGGAACGTCGATGCCGCGCGCCGCGATGTCGGTCGCGACGAGAATGCGCACCGAACCCTCGCGGAAATCGTTGAGCGCCTTCTGGCGGGCGTTCTGCGACTTGTTGCCGTGGATGACGGCGGCCTTGAAGCCGTCGCGCTCGAGGTCCTTGGTCACCCGGTCGGCGCCATGCTTGGTGCGCGAGAAGATGATGACGGACTTCATTGCCTCGTCGGCGAGCATCGTCGACAGCACCTGGCGCTTCTGCTTGGTGCGGGCAAAGACGACGCCCTGCACGATCTCGGCGGCCGCGGTGCTCTGCGGCGCGACTTCGACGCGGATCGGGTTCTTCAACAGGCCCTTCGCCAGCTCGGCGATTTCGTTGGGCATGGTGGCCGAGAACAGCACCGTCTGACGGTCGGGCGCGGTCGCCTTGGCGATCCGCTTGACGTCGTTGATGAAGCCCATGTCGAGCATGCGGTCACCCTCGTCCAGCACCAGCCATTTGGTGTCGGAGAGAATGAGGTCGCCCTCGCGCACCAGGTCGGTCAGGCGGCCGGGCGTGGCGATCAGGATGTCGACGCCGGGCGCAACCTTCTTCACCTGGCTGAAGCGCGAGACGCCGCCAAGCACGAGAGCGGTCGAGACATGCGCGCCCTTGGCGAGGATCTTGATGGTGTCCTCGATCTGGACGGCGAGTTCGCGCGTCGGCGCCAGGATCAGCGCACGAGTGGTCTTGGCTCGGCGCTTGGTGCCGAGCGCGATGATCTTCGACAGGATCGGCAGCGCGAAGGCAGCGGTCTTGCCCGAGCCGGTCTGGGCGATGCCGAAGATATCACGGCCTTCCATCTGCGGCGGGATCGCCTGCGTCTGGATCGGCTTCGGCTCGGTGAAGCCGGCGCCATGCGTCGCCTTGAGCAGCGCGCCCGTGATCCCAAGAGCTGCGAAACCGGTGAGGTCCGCAGTGTTGCCGGTCGAGATCGCGTTACCGGCTGAGGTGTTTTCGTTGGTCAAAATAGTCTTCTTTCACGCGGTCTTGGCCGCAAACATCGATGGCGGCAGGGCGCAACCTGCCGTCGAAAAATTTGATATGAAACGACAAGGCGGGCGGACGGTAACGTCCACTCGGCTGCGCTGTCGTGCCCGCAGGCGTCATGCCACGGGGCTCTTTCGCCACTTCGTGATGTATCGGAAAGAGAGGCCGATATACCGGAAAGAGGGAAAACAGACGCAACCAGTCTCATTTGTCGAGAAGGCCGGAATCTCCGGCCCAAGCGCCTATGGGCTGCATATGGCTGAGTTCGCTCCGGAATGCAAGGGGCCACATGTTGCAGCGCAATAATCGAGGCCGAAAGCGGCGCTTGCACACGCCTGCAGCCATCATTACCACAAAGGCAGCTGCCATTTCTGGGGACCGAGCGATGAAGGACGTGCTGAAGGAACTTGAGCGCCGCCGCGAGATCGCCCGCATGGGTGGCGGCCAGGCCCGCATCGACGCCCAGCACAAGAAGGGCAAGCTGACGGCGCGCGAACGTATCGAGGTCTTTCTCGACGAAGGCTCGTTCGAGGAGTTCGACATGTATGTCGAGCATCGCTCGACCGACTTCGGCATGGAGAAAACCAAGATCGCCGGCGATGGTGTCGTCACCGGCTGGGGCACCGTCAATGGCCGTCCGGTCTATCTCTTCGCCAAGGACTTTACCGTCTTCGGCGGCTCGCTGTCGGAGGCGCACGCCGAAAAGGTCATCAAGGTGCAGGAGATGGCGCTGCGTAATCGCGCGCCGATCATCGGCCTCTACGACGCCGGCGGCGCCCGCATCCAGGAAGGCGTGGCGGCGCTAGGCGGCTATGCCGAGATCTTTCAGCGCAATGTGCTGGCCTCCGGCGTCATTCCGCAGATTTCCGTGATCATGGGCCCTTGCGCCGGCGGCGACGTCTATTCGCCTGCGATGACCGACTTCATCTTCATGGTCCGCGACACCTCTTACATGTTCGTCACTGGGCCGGATGTGGTCAAAACGGTCACCAACGAGACGGTGACGGCCGAGAGCCTTGGCGGCGCGTCCGTCCACACTACGAAATCCTCGATCGCCGACGGCGCCTACGACAATGACGTCGAGGCGCTGTTGCAGATGCGCCGGCTAGTGGATCTTTTGCCCGCGTCAAATACGTCGGAGCTTCCCGAGATCGAATGCTACCAGTCGGTCACCGACCATGACATGTCACTCGATCGGCTGATCCCCGACAACGCCAACAAGCCGTACGACATCAAGGAGCTGATCCTCAAAGTTGCCGACGAAGGCGATTTCTTCGAGATCCAGCAGAACTTTGCCAAGAATATCGTCACCGGCTTTGGCCGCGTCGAAGGCCGCACCGTCGGCTTCGTCGCCAACCAGCCGATGGTGCTGGCCGGCGTGCTCGATTCCGACGCCAGCCGCAAGGCGGCGCGCTTCGTGCGCTTCTGCGACTGTTTCTCCATCCCGATCGTCACCTTCGTCGATGTCCCCGGCTTCCTGCCCGGCACCGCGCAGGAATATGGCGGCTTGATCAAGCACGGCGCAAAACTGCTGTTCGCCTATGCCGAGGCGACCGTGCCGAAGATCACCGTCATCACCCGCAAAGCCTATGGCGGCGCCTATGACGTGATGGCCTCAAAACATCTGCGCGGCGACATGAACTATGCCTGGCCGACGGCGCAGATCGCGGTGATGGGGGCGAGAGGCGCGGTCGAGATCATCTACCGCAAGGACATCGGCGACGCCGAGAAGATCGCAGCCCACACAAAGGCTTACGAAGACCGCTTCCTGTCGCCCTTCGTCGCCGCCGAGCGCGGCTATATCGACGAAGTGATCATGCCGCACTCGACCCGCCGCCGTATTGCCCGCGCACTCAGGATGCTGCGCAACAAGGACATGCAGAACCCTTGGAAGAAGCACGACAACATCCCGTTGTAACATCCAATGTCGCGACTGATCATCAGCGCCGGTCGGCGGTTTGGCAGGTTCACGGTCCTGTTTTTCGTTGTTCCCGCCCTCGTCATCTTCTGCGTCTGGATGTCCCTGCTCGACAACCATCCGATCTGGTTTATCGCCAGCGGCTTTGTCGTCATGCCGATCGCCACCACGGCCTTGGCATTTCTGTTCGGCACATTGTTTGCGGGCTTCCGACGCAGCAAGATCAAAGGCGTCAGTGAAGCAGAAGCGCCCGGCCTGTGGGCGCTGTGGCGGAGCGTCGCCGGACCGCGCCGTGCTGCGCGCATGGTTGTCATACTAGAGGGCAACCTGAACGCCAGCGTGCGCGAAGAGCGCACGCTTCTCGGCCTTCTCGGCAATCGGCTGTTTCTAACCATTGGCATCCCTCTCCTCGCAGTGACCGACGAAAGAGCGCTTGCCGCGATCCTTGCCCATGAGGACGCGCATGTGCGCAACAAGGATACCAATGGCAGCCTCAATCTCGCTGAGTTCGAAAACGGTTTCGGATTTGTCTTCGAGTATGCCCCGCCCGGAACCACGATCACAGGCAGCCTGCTCCACGCCGCTATCGGCTGGCTGTCGCAATCGTTCGAGCGGGAAGAATCCGGCTTTCGCGCGAAGCGGAGATCAAGGCAGATCGACACGCGGCATCCTCCGGCGACGCCGAGCACGCCGCACGCGCGCTGTTGCTTCTTGCCACGGCAGACGTGCATTTCACGGAGACGGTCTATGACCCTTTGCAGCATGAATTGCGAGGTGCTTTGCGTCCGCCGCGACCGCCGCTCGATCGCATGCTGGAAGCTGCCGGTCAGCTGCGAGAACCCAATTGCCTGAATGTTTGCGCCCGCAGGGCGTGGGCAAGCCCGGATGACGCAAAGTCCACCCATCCGTCTTGGGCTCAACGGCTGGCGGCGCTTGGCTACACGGAGCCGCCCGACCTGGACCCGATCGCCGTGACCGCGCTCTCGACGCTGCTGAACTCGAGCGTAGCACAGCGCCACATTTCGGAATTCGACACCAAATGGACTGCGCGGATGGAAGACTATCTCCAGCGCTGAACTGGTGGTCGCCCAACTCGCAGGCTCACTCCTCTTCCGCCGCCCCGAACCCCGCATCCCTGGGGGCGCTGGTCGCGCTCGCCCAGGGCGTCGCGTGATTATCGATGCGCATCTGGAAGATGAAATAGGTCGGCGAGCAGTAGCCGATGCCTTTCACCTTGGCAGCACCCGGCGTGTCCGGCGGCAGCGACTGGCACATATAGTCCTCGCGGCAGAAATGATCAGCCGAGCAGGCTGGACGGTTGCCGCGGTTGACCGCGCCGCCGAGGCACTGGTCGAAATTGTTGGTGGCGACGCAGGTGTCGAATTTCTTGCCGCCGACCATGCCGCAAATTTCCGATGGCATCGGCTTGCCCGTCTTGAATGCGGCGAAGCTGCGGTCCTTGTCGTCGCAGGCGCGATAAGCGATGCCTGCCGGTACGCCGATTTTCGGTGGCCGGCAGGTGTAGGCGGTCCGCGAAAAGGTCGGCGCAAAAGCCGCGAACTGGCCGGTGATCTTGTAGCGGTCGTTGAACGGCTGAGACGGGTTGCTGGCGATCGACCCGGTCAGGCAGGGATGGCCCGAAAACATCTTTGGACTGTCCGTGGGCAACAGACATTGCGCCAACGCGGTATGCACGCCTGAAGCCGTCGCGAGCGGCGTGCAGACGGTGCCGCCACCGCATTGCCAGGTCGCGCCGAAGCGTTTTGCATCATCCGGCATCAGGCACGGCATCGCCATCTCGGCCGGGGCGTAATCGACATCGCCGGCATCGGTCCATGTCGCCGGCGGCGCGAAGGACAGCGGCCGGTAGCGGTTCGGCTCCTTGCCTTCTTCCGTCGCGCGCAGCCAGGCCTCACGTCGCGGAATCTCGGCATGGAGATGCGGCGAGATGCCGACCTCGATCCGGTTGAGAGGCGACGTCGTTTTGTCGTCGAGGCCGATGAAGTGAAAGCCGGCCGTCGAGCCCGCCTGGTGGCAGCCCTGGCAGGCGCCATTGTCCAGCCGCTCGACCAGCGCCTCCGGTGTCCGCACCAGCTTTAGCGCCGCATAGTCCAGGCCGGCGAAATCCGCTGGCTGGAACAGCGGCGTGAACGGATGGTTGGCCCGTCTCGCGCTGCCGAAGGTCGACCACGAGATGATTTTCTTCGCCAGGAATTCGTCGGGGATTTCGTAGACGCCGAGATCGACGGCCGCGACATTGGCGCTGACGAAGTCGGCGAGCCTTTTCTTGAGTGCAGCATTGTCCGAGAGCCGCGCAACGTCAGGCGTATTCTCCAGCGGCTTCTCGCTGATGGCAGCGCCATCGATGCCGAAGATCCGCATCAGATAGGCCGCCTGCCCGCCGAACTCGGTCTCCTGGCCCGAGGGAAAGCGCACCACTTGCGCGTTGAGTTCGAGCTGTTTGAAAGTCAGTTCCTCCGGTGCCAGCGGCCCGCCGACCAGCCAGCCGGCATCGACGTTTTCGTCGATCTGCGGTGTCCAGCGCCCGGCAACGCCGACGCAGCCGCCATCGGCATCCGGCGCCACGCTGTAGACGGCGTTGAAATTGAATGGCAGCCGCGATGCCAGAACCTTGCCGTTCTTGCGGAAACTGTAGGCCAGGCGATAGACAAAGCGCACCTCGCCACAGCTCTTGTCACCTTGCAGCGCGGTGAAGTCACGCCGGTCCAGCCGGTTGACGACGCCGACCAGGCGGAAGCGCGCGGCCTCGGTCTTCAGCCAGCGCATATCCATGATGCGGCCGACATTGCCGTCGGTCACCTCGTAGAGCGTGCGCCCGCCGGCCTTTATCTCGGCCCGCAGCGTGGCAATATCGGTCGCCACCATGTCGACAACAGCACGATAGGCCGGCACCTCACTGTAGAGCGTCTTCAGATCGTCCGCGCCGTCGACGGCGAAAATGCCGGCGAAGCCAAACCCCTTGGCATCGAGGGCGGCGAGCACCGCCGGATCGTCGACGATGGTCACCGGCTGCTCAGCGCGCACGCCATGCGAGGCGAACAGCGCGATGATGGCTGCAATGGCGAGCGCGAAACGCTTCATCCGATCGGCACCTTCTGCCGTGCCTCGACAAGTTCACGCAGCACCGGCACCAGCGCCAGCGGCAGATCCTCGGCGATCAGACCCGGTCCGAAGCGGCTGCCGGCCTCGGCATGGATCCAGACCGCTGCGCAGGCGGCCTCGAATGCCTGCATGCCCTGCGCCAGCAGCGCGGCGACAATGCCCGCCAGCACGTCGCCGGAACCGGCGGTGGCGAGCCATGGTGCACCATTGGCGTTGATCACCGCGCGGCCGTCCGGCGCCGCGATGACGGTGTCGGCGCCCTTGTAGACCATGATGGCGTTGGCTCGTTCAGCGGCTGCGCGCGCCTTGGCGAGTTTCGACTGCTTCTTGTCCTTCGCGATGTCGGGAAAAAGTCTGGCGAATTCGCCTTCATGCGGCGTCAGCACCAATACCGGCGCCAACGGGAGCAGCGCGGCGTCGAACAGGGCCTGAGGCTGATGCGCCAATGACGTGATGGCGTCAGCATCCAAGACAATGGCAGGGCGCTGAATTCCGAATGAACTCGTCGACGTGCGGTTTAGGTCAGCGACCGTCGCGATCAATTGCAACGCGAAATCCCCCACTTTGGGTTTCGGCCCGAGCCCTGGTCCGAACACAAGTACTTCGGGGTGCCTCGCCGACAAAAATTCCTGCACTTCCTCCATCGAACCGGCCTCGCGCAGCATGGTCGATGTCAGATGCGCGGCGTTTACCTGCATGGCATTTTCAGGCGAGAGCACGGTCACCGCCCCTGCCCCGGCTCTGGCTGCAGCCATCGCCGACAGCCGCGCCGCACCTGTCGCGCTCGGCCCGCCGGAAAAGACGCTGACGTGGCCGCGCTTATACTTATGTGTATCGACCGCCGTTTTCGGAAAACAGTATAGCCAGAAGTCAGGCGTGTTCTCGAACGTCTTGATCTTGAACTCATCGACGATCGCATCCGGAATGCCGATATCGGCGACGATGATCTCGCCGCAGAGGCTGCGCCCCGGCATCAGCAGATGGCCGGGCTTTTTCCGCACGAACGTCACCGTCACGTCGGCCTTGAAATAAGCGTTGCTCAAGCCGGTCTCGCCCGACACACCAGAAGGCAGATCGATTGACACCACAGGCACGCGCTCCGCCGCGGCCAATCCTGAGACGGCAGAGGCATGCAGGGATATCTTCTTCGACAATCCCGCACCATAGAGCGCGTCCACGACGACTTCACCCGGTTCCGGGTAGCAGTGTCCGATGTGCTCGACCGGCAGATTGCAGGCCTCGGAAGCTCGCGCCGCATCACTCCCGGGCTTCTGCTTGCCTTCGGCCCAGAGCGTCACATTCACACCAGCCTCGGCCAGCAACCGCGCTACAACATAGCCGTCGCCACCATTATTGCCGGGGCCGCACAGCACGTGCACGCGGCTTGCTGCGGGATAGCGTGCCAGGACCACAGCAGCGACCGCTTCGCCGGCGCGCTGCATCAGGCCATAGCCGTCGAGCGGACCGGCCGCGATCGCCAGCCGGTCGACCTCGCCCATCTCGGCCGGCGACAGGACTTCATTGCTCATGGATTGCCGATCCCGCATTTCGTTCAAGGCCGACCCTTTGTCCCTATCGAGCATTGTCCAGTTTCGGATTCGAAGCAAACGGCCAGGTGCTGCGTTGGCGTGCGGCCAATCCTTTCGCAGACTGGTGCCACGGATCCGCGCGGGCCTGCAAAATGCGCAATCTGCCTAATTATCGTGCAGACGCCCGAAGCGGCAATGTGTAGGCTTCGGGCAGCTTTGCCGCAGCCGAAGCAGAGGATGACGCGAATGTGCATCCCGGCGCGGCGCGGCATTGGAATTGCGCGAAACCGCTTCGCGTGGGCTGAAATTGGCACAGTTCGTGCTTGATGGAGGCGCAAGCGGGGCGCACAACCCGTTTTTTTGGCAGTGGAGGCCACTTTTTACATGAAAAAGATCGAAGCGATCATCAAGCCGTTCAAGCTAGACGAAGTGAAGGAAGCGCTTCAGGAGGCCGGTCTGCAAGGCATTACCGTGACCGAGGCCAAGGGCTTTGGCCGCCAGAAAGGCCATACCGAACTCTATCGCGGCGCCGAATATGTCGTCGACTTCCTGCCCAAGGTGAAGATCGAAGTCGTGCTGGGCGACGACGCCGTCGAAGGCGCCATCGAAGCCATCCGCAAGGCGGCGCAGACCGGCCGCATCGGCGACGGCAAGATCTTCGTCTCCAACATCGAGGAGGTCGTTCGCATCCGCACCGGCGAAACGGGGATGGACGCCGTCTGAGCTTTCTGATTTCAGATTAACGTCTCCTCGAAACGTCATCACACAGGGAAGAAACGACATGACGACAGCCAAAGACATCATGAAGCAGATCAAGGACAACGACGTGAAATTCGTCGACCTGCGCTTCACCGATCCGAAGGGCAAGCTGCAGCACGTGACGATGGATGTCATCGAGGTCGAGGAAGACATGTTCGCCGACGGCGTCATGTTCGACGGCTCCTCGATCGCCGGCTGGAAGGCGATCAACGAGTCCGACATGGTGCTGATGCCCGATGCGGACACCGTCCACATGGATCCGTTCTTCGCCCAGTCGACCATGGTCATCCTGTGCGACATTCTCGATCCGGTCTCCGGCGAATCCTACAACCGCGATCCGCGCGGCACTGCCAAGAAGGCCGAGGCCTACATGAAGGCCGAAGGCATCGGCGACACCATCTATGTCGGCCCCGAAGCCGAGTTCTTCGTCTTCGACGACGTCAAGTACAAGGCCGATCCCTACAACACCGGGTTCAAGCTGGACTCGACCGAACTTCCGTCCAATGACGACACCGACTACGAGACCGGCAATCTCGGCCACCGCCCGCGCGTCAAGGGCGGCTACTTCCCTGTGCCGCCGATCGACAGCGCGCAGGACATGCGCTCCGAAATGCTGACCGTGCTCGCCGAAATGGGCGTGCGCGTCGAAAAACACCATCACGAGGTTGCCGCTGCCCAGCACGAGCTCGGCATCAAGTTCGACACGCTGGTCCGCAACGCCGACAAGATGCTGATCTACAAATATGTCGTGCACCAGGTCGCCAACGCCTATGGCAAGACGGCCACCTTCATGCCGAAGCCGATTTTCGGCGACAACGGCTCGGGCATGCACGTCCACCAGTCGATCTGGAAGAACGGCAAGCCGACCTTCGCCGGCAATGAATATGCCGGCCTGTCGGAGTCGTGCCTGTTCTACATCGGCGGCATCATCAAGCACGCCAAGGCCATCAACGCCTTCACCAACCCGCTGACCAACTCCTACAAGCGCCTTGTGCCTGGCTATGAAGCCCCGGTGCTGCTCGCCTACTCCGCGCGCAACCGTTCGGCCTCCTGCCGCATTCCGTTCGGCTCGTCGCCGAAAGCCAAGCGCGTCGAGGTCCGCTTCCCCGATCCGGGCGCGAACCCCTACCTCGCTTTCGCCGCCATGCTGATGGCCGGCCTCGACGGCATCAAGAACAAGATCCACCCGGGACAGCCGATGGACAAGGATCTTTACGATCTGCCGCCGAAGGAACTGAAGAAGATTCCGACCGTCTGCGGTTCGCTGCGCGAAGCGCTGCAAAGCTTGGACAAGGACCGCGGCTTCCTGAAAGCCGGCGGCGTCTTCGACGACGACCAGATCGACAGCTATATCGAGCTCAAGATGGCCGAAGTGATGCGCTTCGAAATGACCCCGCATCCGGTCGAATACGACATGTACTATTCGGTCTGAACGATAAGCCTCAGCGACAAGGAAAAACCCCGGTCGTCAGTTCAGACGCCGGGGTTTTTGTTTGACCAATAGCAGACCGTAGACGTGGTAGCAGCAGGCTATGGCGCAGGCTTACGAAGCCTGCGCCGCTATAGATGCTTAGGCAGCAGCCGAGACCTGCGCGCTGGTCGAAACCTCCGCGATGGTCTTCAGGATCTGCGAAGCGATCTGGTAGGGGTCGCCTTGCGAGTTCGGACGGCGGTCTTCCAGGTAACCCTTGTAGTCATTGTTGACGAAGGAATGCGGCACGCGGATCGAGGCGCCTCGGTCGGCGATGCCGTAGCTGAAGCGGTTCCACGGAGCGGTCTCATGCTTGCCGGTCAGGCGCTTGTCGTTGTCCGGGCCGTAGACGGCGATGTGGTCCATCAGGTTCTTGTCGAATTGAGCCATCAGCGCTTCGAAATAGGCCTTGCCGCCGACTTCGCGCATATAGGCGGTCGAGAAGTTGGCGTGCATGCCCGAGCCGTTCCAGTCGGTGTCGCCGAGCGGCTTGCAGTGATACTCGATGTCGATCTCGTACTTTTCGGTCAGGCGCTGCAAGAGATAGCGGGCCATCCACATCTGGTCGGCGGCCTTCTTGGAGCCTTTGCCGAAAATCTGGAATTCCCACTGGCCCTTGGCCACTTCGGCGTTGATGCCTTCATGGTTGATGCCTGCTGCGAGGCAAAGGTCGAGATGCTCCTCGACGATCTGGCGCGCGATCGGGCCGACATTCGAATAGCCGACGCCGGTGTAGTACGGGCCCTGCGGCGCCGGATAGCCGCTCTCGGGGAAGCCGAGCGGACGGCCGTCCTTGTAGAAGAAATACTCCTGCTCGAAGCCGAACCAGGCGCCCTCGTCGTCGAGGATGGTGGCGCGCTTGTTGGACACATGCGGCGTCACGCCATCTGGCATCATCACTTCGCACATCACCAGCACGCCATTGCTGCGGGCCGGGTCCGGGAATACGGCGACCGGCTTCAGCACGCAGTCGGAGCTGTGGCCTTCGGCCTGCTGCGTCGAAGAACCGTCGAAGCCCCACAGCGGCAGCTGCTCGATCGTCGGGAACTCGGCGAACTCCTTGATCTGGGTCTTGCCGCGAAGATTGGGGACCGGCGTGTAACCATCGAGCCAGATATACTCGAGCTTGTATTTCGTCATTCTAGAGCCTCTCGTTGCTTGATCACCGAACCTGGATGACGCCGGCGCGCCGAGCCATCCAGCAGCCCAGCTGCCGGTCGATAAAATGCAAATCGTGTGCCACTTCAGTTGGTCAGGGTGCGGCAAAAATGCCCTTTCATCCCGCCGGTGATGGCAAGCCGCCTAAGCAATGCGCCCGGATCAATCAAAGGCAGAATTTGCTTAAATAGCAGGCAAATGCCGATCTTTCTTTAGGCATCTTGCCTAAAAGGATTGCAGGACCTACCTTGATGGAAAGATGAATCGAAGAGCCTCTCCAGAAGAAAGGAGACCGACCATGGAAATCACCTCAGCCCGTCCGTCGGCCAAAATCCTGATGTTCCCGGTGGCAGCGCGTGCGGGTGCCTCAAATTTAGGCGTAAAGGCCAAGTTTGCGGCAGAGCTTGCTTCGCTGCGCGATCACCCGCTTGCCCATGGCGGGACCTGGTATCATGAGGCCGCCATTGCGGAGGCCGAACAGCCTCGCAAGAGCTAGGCGTCTTCCGCGCTGATAGATCGAACAGGCCCACAAATCAAAAACCCGGCGCGATCGCTCGCGCCGGGTTTTTTGTTTGATACAGAGCCGTCGGCTACTGCTTGGTATGCAGGTCGGTGCCGAGCGTATCCCTGACGAAGATCATGCCGATGATCAGCGTCACCGCCGCGATCACCACCGGATACCAAAGGCCGTAATAGATATCGCCCTTGTAGGCGCTGAACGCGAACACGATCGCGGGCAGCAGGCCGCCGAACCAGCCATTGCCGATGTGATAGGGCAGTGACATGCCGCTGTAGCGGATGCGTGTCGGGAACATCTCGACCAGGATCGCCGCGATCGGCCCGTAGACCATGGTCACGTAGAGGACCAGGATGAACAGGATGCCGATGACCTTTGCCCAGTTGACCTGTGCGGGGTCGGCAAACATCGCGAACGCGCCCGCTGCCGGAACGCTGTACACGGTCACCTCGGTGGCGCCCGCGGCCTCATCCTTGGTCAGCACCTTGTCCTTGATGGCCTGTTCGGTCGGGACCGCGGTCTTTTCGCCGGCGCGGATGGCTGCCGCATCGAGCTTCAGTTCAGGATTGGCCGCGACAAAGGCGTCGAGCTTCTGGTCGGCAACCTTGGCGGCAGCGCGCTTCAACGGGTAACCGCCACCCTGAAGCGCGAGGTTGATACCCTTCTTGAAGGCAGCGTCGCTTGCAGCCTTCTTGTCGCCCGCGGCCTTGGCATCATAAGACGCCACAGTTTCGCTGCCGATCATGACACTCGCCGGGGTCCCCGCCGCCGCGGTAGAGACGATGTCGTAAGGCACCGAGTTCTTGGCAAGGAAGTCGGTCGCGATATCGCACGAACTGACCGGTACGCGCGTGCCGGTCGGGTTGAACTGGAAGTTGCAGTCTCCCGGAGCCGCCGTCACCGTGGCGCGCGTGTTCTGCTGTGCGGTGGCGAGCGCCGGATTGGCGGCCCAGGTCAACGCCTTGAACAGCGGGAAGGTGGTGACGACTGCCAGCGCAAGGCCGGCCATGATGATCGGCTTGCGGCCGATCTTGTCGGACAGCCAGCCGAAGAAGACGAAGAAGCCCGTGCCGAGTGCCAGCGCAATGGCGATCATGATGTTGACCGACTGCGCGTCGACCTTGAGCACATTGGCCAGGAAGAACAGTGCATAGAACTGGCCATTGTACCATACCACGGCCTGACCGGCGGTGAGGCCGAACAGCGCCAGGATGGCGATCTTGGCGTTTTTCCACTGGCCGAAGGCTTCCGACAGCGGCGCCTTGGAACTCTTGCCCTCTTCCTTCATGCGCAGGAAGGTCGGCGATTCCGAAAGCGACAGCCGGATCCAGACCGAAATGCCGAGCAGGATAGCCGAGACCAGGAACGGAATGCGCCATCCCCAGGCGTTGAAGGCGTCCTTGCTTACGGAATTCTGCACCAGCAGGATGACAATCAGCGACAGGAAAAGGCCGAGCGTCGCCGTCGTCTGGATCCATGAGGTGTAGAAGCCGCGACGGTCGTCCGGCGCATGTTCCGCGACATAGGTCGCGGCGCCGCCGTACTCGCCGCCAAGCGCCAGGCCCTGCAGCATGCGCAGCGCGATCAACAGGATCGGCGCCAGAATGCCCAGTGTCTCTGAACCCGGAAGCAGGCCGACAAGGAAAGTCGACAGACCCATGATCATGATGGTGACAAGGAATGTGTATTTGCGGCCGACGAGATCGCCGATGCGGCCGAACACCAGCGCGCCGAACGGGCGCACGATGAAGCCGGCGGCGAAGACCAGCAGCGTGAAGATGTAGCGGGTGCTTTCGGGAAACGAGTTGAAGAAGGTCAAGCCGATCGCGCCGGCCAACGCTCCGTAGAGATAGAAATCATACCATTCGAAAACCGCGCCCAGCGAGGAGGCGAAGATGACCTTCTTCTCCTCTCGTGTCATGCCGCGGCTGGCTCCGCCGGCGGTCGATGCCAATGCCATTGAACTGTCCTCCCGTGAATCGTCTGCCTTCGACGCTGGGCGTCATCGTCGGCGTTCCCTCTGAACGCGACTCGAACCAGCCATCAGCGTAAAAAATGACAGAAAGCGACCGCCGGAGGCAGACAGACCTTGGATTTATGACTTTGGTATTAGGTGCAGTGCGGCAAAGGCCGAGGATCAGGTCTTCAGCGCATCGAGCAGGCCGACGGCCGCCATCATGTCGCGTTTGCGGGCCGAGCGGCGTGCGACAGCCTCGGCATCCTGGCCCCAATGCTCGATCTGCCAGTCCTCGTCGACATGGCCGGCGGCCCAAGCCGCGTCGCCATCGAGCGCGCCGTAATCGACCGCCAGCGCCAGCAGCGCCGACCCGGTCAGCGAAGTCATGACATGGATTGCGGCCAGCCGCAGCGGCTCGGCACGCTGGGCAAGATGAGCGCCGAGCACTGCGATGCTCTCGCGCGGCTGCTCGACATGGATGATGCCCTCGGCGAGATTGAACCGAGCCCCTAATGTCGCTCTCGCCCAGTCGATCACCGGATCCCAATGCTGGTTCTGCCGCTCGACCAGCCCCTGTGGCGCGTCGGCGCGGTAGCAGGTCAGATCGGACGAGGCGAAGCGCAAGACGTCCTCCAGCACCGCCTGCGGGTCGCTGGCGACGCCGTCGATGGCGGTGTTGACCAGACGCAGCACCGGCATCGTGACCGGGTCGATGGTCTCGCCCTGTGCAGCGAACTCATTGGCGACCAGGGCGGCGGCCTTTTCGGTCGGCAGCGCCAGCAGCGCCTTGCCCGGCGTGCGCACCGGCTTGCCGTCGAGATGGACGGCAAAACCGTCCTCCACAGCTGCGACCGACACGTCCTTGTAGAAGCGCTTCGGCAGGTGCGTCTTCATCTGGATCTGCGCGCGGCGGACCGGATCCGGATCGGACAGATGCTTTCCCGCTTCGAGGTCGTTGAGGATGTCACGCATGGTCGAACTTTCTATCCAGGTACCTGCTTGCGCGCCGGCCGGTTGACGATGATCAGGCCGACTGCGATCAGCCCAAGCGCCACAAAGATCCTGGTCGTTGGCGCCTCGCCAAGAATGATAGCGCCGCAGAGGACGCCGAACACCGGCGACAGGAAGGCGAAGCTCGACAGGCCCGATGCCGGATAGCGCCTGAGCAGCCAGAACCACAGCACATAGGTGAAGGCAACTATATAGAGCGACTGGAACAGCAGCGCCAATGTCGGCAAGGCACTGACCGCGCGGATCGGCGGGCCGGCGAAAGGCAGAACCAGGACACCGACAATGGCCGCACCGGCCAGCTGATAAAGCAGCAATTTCTCGGCACTGGTCTCGACCAGTTTCGAACGCTTGATGACGATACTGGTCGCCGCCCACAGAATACCGGAGCCAAGGCTGAGCAGATCGCCCATCAAGGTCACGTCGGTGCCGCCGGCAATCCCGTCTGAAAACACCGCCACCAGGCCGCAGAAGGCGAGAACGAGCCCGCCAAGCTTGCGCGCGTTGATACGCTCACCGAGCAGGAAATGGCCGCCGATCAGGACCCAGAACGGCATGGTGTTGACCAGCAGTGTGTTGCGGGCAACGGTCGTGTATTCCAGCCCGATATAGAGGCACAGGAACTCGACGCCGAACAGCACGCCGACGATGATGCCGGCGACAAGCGACCCGTCGGCCTTAAACAGCCTGATGCCGCGCAGCCAGCACCAGCCGAGCACACAGAGCCCGCCAATGATCGAACGTGCGATCGAGACGAAAACCGGATCGAAGCCGGCATAGGAGATCTTGGCGGCGACGTAGTTCAGCCCCCAGGAAAAGGTCAACCCGACCATGATGGAAGCAGCCGCCAGATCGACCGCATCGCGGCGATCCAATACCGAGGCAACGGCCAATGTCAGTCCTCCGCGCTGGCGTCGTCGAAGCCGATCAGGTTCCAGCTCTGGCGCATATGCGGCGGCATCGGCGCGGTGACGTCGATGACGCCCTTGTCCGGGTGCGGAATGACGATGCGGCGCGCATGCAGATGCAGGCGGTTCTGAATGCCGCCCGGAAAGTCCCAGTTGGTGTCGGCCTCGAAATATTTGGGGTCGCCGAGGATCGGGCAGCCGATATAGGCGGCATGAACGCGCAGCTGGTGGGTGCGGCCAGTGTACGGCTCCATTTCCAGCCAGGTCATCGTCTGAGCCGCCTGCTCGATGATGCGATAGTAGGACACGGCGTGGTCGGCGCCCTTTTCGCCATGGGCTGCCACGCGCACGCGGTCGCCGTCCTCGGTCGGCTCCTTGATCAGCCAGGTCGAGATCTTGTCCTCACGCTTGGGCGGGACGCCCTTGACCAGCGCCCAATAGGTCTTCTTGGTCTCGCGCGCCCGGAATGACTCGGAAAGCTTCATCGCCGCAAGCCTGGTGCGGGCAACCACCAACACGCCCGACGTGTCGCGGTCGAGCCGGTGCACCAGGCGCGGCTTCTCGCCCTTCTGGCTGCGCCAGGCCTCCAGCATGTCGTCGACATTGCGGGTGACGCCCGAGCCGCCTTGCACCGCCAGGCCGGCCGGCTTGTTGAAGACGAAGACTTTTGGATCTTCGTGGATCAGCATCTTGGCCAGCACATCGGCGTCGCCCTGGTTGCGGATCGAGTAACCCGTAAGCGCACTCTCGCCCTTCTTGTCGACCTCGAGCGGCGGCACACGCACCACCTGGCCGGGCTCGACACGGCTGTCGGCCTTGACCCGGCCGCCATCGACGCGGATCTGGCCCGAGCGCAGCAACTTCTGCAGATGGCCAAAGCCGAGGCCGGGGAAATGGGTCTTGAACCAGCGATCGAGCCGCATGCCCGCCTCGCCGGCCTCCACCGTGATCTGTTCTACGCCTGCCATGATTTTCGCTTTATCCGTTTCTAACGCGTGACCCCGAAAATCTACTCCGGCTTTCGGAAAGGATCATGCGCAAGATCAAAGTTTCTGCAGCGCGTCCAGAGGATGCGGCGTGCTCCAGGTCGGGGCAATAACACTATGAAACGGTTCTTGCGAGCCAAAGTCCCAGAAACAGGGCGATAATGGCGCCAACGACGCTGGCAAGCGCATATCCCAACGCCGTCAGCGTCGCTCCGCGCTCCCACAGGGTCGCGAAATCGAGCGAAAAGGCGGAGAAGGTGGTGAAGCCGCCAAGGATGCCCGTGGCGACGAACAGCCGGAGCTCATTGGAACCGCCGCGCCGCATCAGCGCGGCGACGAACAGCCCCATAACAAAGGAGCCGAGGATGTTGATCGCCATTGTCCCCCAGGGGTAGTTGGGCCCGACGAGGCGCAAGGCGCCGATGTTGGTCAGGTGGCGGATGCCGGCGCCGATGCCGCCGCCGACCACAACAAGAAGCAGATTGAACATGCCCGTTTACTGCCCGGCCAAGGCAGTGCGGTCAATCCCTTCAGGCTAACGCCTCAGGTCGTCTCGACCTTCTTTGCCTTGCTCGAGCCGATCATCTTCCAGTTCTTGTAGAACATGGAATTGATGCGCTCGACGGTGACCGAAACGATGGCCAGAAGTCCGGCGATGAAACCGGGGAACGGCGACGGGCGGATGATGTCCATGAACACGCAGTAGCGGCGCCCATCATACTCGTTGACCGAGCGGTGCAGCAGCGTGTCGTCGAAAATATAGAGCGGGTTGTCGTGCCAGTAATTCCTGGCGCCGTTGCATTCGACGAAAACCTCTGCCTTCACCGGCAAGAGATTGTAGAGGATGCGCAGGCTGAGCCGCAGCGGTCCGAAATGCCAGGAAGTCGATTCCTTGCCTCTGAAGACAGACACGGCAATGGTCTTGATGTATTTGAAATCCTTGTTGAATTCCGCAACATTGTCGATCCGGTGCTTGCCGTACCACTGATAGACATACATGCCGCGACGACCGGTGCCGAAATTGGCGTCGATATCGGCGATGATCTCGTCCTTGCGCGCCTTGAAGACGTCAAGAACCTCGTTGACCTCGCGCTGATAATCGGCAGGAAACTGCTCCAGCTTCCACACACCCGGGTTGCGGTAGCAAACGAGGTCCACCAGCAGATTGAAGGGCGACAGCAGCCAGGTGAAGATGCCATTGCCGAGGAAATAGCCGCGCAACAGCGACAGATCCTTGCTGGCGTTGCGCAGCACATCGATCAGGCCGCAGACGATCCAAATCGTGGTCAGGATCGGAATGAAATAGAAGCCGAGCACGAGCAGCGGGACAGCAATCACAGCCTGGCGAAGCGTTTTGCGAAGGGATTTTGTCATTTCTGTTCGCGCCGCGCGCTGTCCCCGTTCCGAATTATCGCCCGTCCTGGCAGCCTCCCGGCCGAGTCATGCGACGTGATAGGGCTTTTTGTCATGCGGTACAATCACACTGCTGTGACTGGCGGGGACAGAATTTCAGTTCATCGCGGGCAGGCCGAGTTCGTCCCGTTTGTCCCGCGCACCTATTTTTCCCGCTCGCTGCGCAGCTTTGCCCAATAGTCCAGCCGTTTCTTGATATCGCGCTCGAAGCCGCGTTCGGGCGGATCATAAAAGGTCTGCCGGCCCATCTTTTCGGGGAAATAGTCCTGGCCGGAAAAAGCATCGGGCTGGTCGTGATCGTAGCGGTAGCCGGCGCCGTAATCCTCCTCTTTCATCAGCTTGGTCGGCGCGTTGAGGATGTGCTTGGGCGGCAGCAGCGAACCGAACTCCTTCGCCGCCCGCGTGGCTGCCTTGAAGGCGGTATAGACGGCGTTGGATTTGGGCGCGGTGGCGAGATAGACGGTGGCCTCGGCGAAGGCCAGTTCGCCTTCGGGCGAGCCGAGATAGTCGTAGGCGTCCTTGGCGGCGTTGGCGATAACCAGCGCCTGCGGGTCGGCCAGCCCGATATCCTCCATCGCCATGCGCACCAGCCGGCGGCCGAGATAGAGCGGATCCTCGCCGGCGTCGAACATGCGGGCAAGATAATAAAGCGCCGCGTCCGGGTCGGACCCACGCACCGATTTGTGCAGCGCCGAGATCAGATTGTAGTGACCGTCCTGGCCCTTGTCATAGATCGGCGCGCGGCGCTGGACGATGCGCTGCAGCCCTTCGGGATCGAAAACCTCGCCGGGTTTGGCGGCGCGCCAGACTTCCTCGGCCAGCGTCAGCGAGGCCCGGCCGTCGCCATCGCTCATGCGGATGAGCATCGCCCGCGCCTCGTCGTCGAGCGGCAGCGCCCTGCCCTCCGTCTCCTCCGCGCGCGTCATCAGCTTGGCAATGCTGTCCTCGCCCAGCGAGTGAAACACCAGCACCCGCGCGCGCGACAGAAGCGCGGCGTTCAGCTCGAAGGACGGATTTTCGGTCGTGGCGCCAACCAGCACGACGGTGCCGTCCTCCATGACCGGGAGAAACGAATCCTGCTGGGCGCGGTTGAAGCGATGGATCTCGTCGACGAACAGCAGCGTCTGGCGGCCATTGGTGCGACGCAGCTTTGCCGCCTCGAACACTTTCTTCAAATCGGCAACGCCGGAAAACACCGCTGAGATCTGCTCGAAGGCAAGGCTGGTCTCGCCGGCCAGCAGCCGCGCCACCGTGGTCTTGCCGGTGCCGGGTGGCCCCCAGAAAATCATCGAGCCGAGCGAACCGGAGTTGATCAACCGCGTCAGCGCGCCGTCCGGCCCGGTCAAATGCTCCTGGCCGACAACCTCGCCGAGGTTTTTCGGACGCAGCCGATCGGCCAAAGGCCGGCCGGGCGGCGCTCTTTCCGGTTCATCGACGCTGAACAGATCGGCCATCTAGGTCTTCTGGTTGGAGCACGATCCTCAGAAATGGGAAGATCGCCTCAGTAACGCAACACCTGGCGCAGTATCTGCCCGCCGCGCTCGACGGTAAAGCGCCACCAGCGTGTATCCTGCTGGGCAAGCTGCGCCAGTGTCGCCGCCGTATCGACCGTCGTGCCGTTCACCTCGCGCACGATGTCGCCCGGCTGGAAGCCGAAATCGGCGGCCGGCGAATCGCGGTTGATGTCGACCACGGTTACCCCCTTGAGGTCGGTGCGCAGGCCGAGCCGCTGGGCGAGCCTGGGCGACAGTTCCGCGACCTTGGCGCCGGAGAACGGGCTGCGGCCATGCAGGGTCACTTCCGACGCCTTGGCGCCTTCCGGCGCGCGCTCCAGTGCAATCTCCATCGTCGCCTGCTGGCCCTTGCTCAGGATGGCGAAGGTCGCCTTGGTGCCGATCGACAGGGTCGCCATGCGGTAATCCAGCGCCTCGATGCCTTCGACCGTCGTGCCATTGAGCTGCAGCACGACATCGCCGGGCTTCAGCCCTGCCTTGGCCGCCGGTCCGGCTTCCTCAACCGACGACACCAGCGCGCCGGTCGGCTTCTCCATGCCAAGCGATTCAGCGATCTGCGGTGTGACCGCTTCGAACTCGGCGCCTATATAGGGCCGCTCGAAGAAATCGAGCCCGGCCTTGGCCGCGTCGGCGAAGGCGCGCACCATGTTGGCGGGGATGGCAAAGCCGATGCCGATCGAGCCGCCGCTGCGGCTGTAGATGGCGGTGTTGATGCCGACCAGCTGGCCGCCCATGTTGATCAGCGCGCCGCCGGAATTGCCGGGATTGATGGCGGCGTCGGTCTGGATGAAGTAGCCCGAATCCGAAACGCCGATATGGCTGCGGGCAAGCGCCGACACGATGCCGCTGGTGGTGGTCTGGCCGACGCCGAACGGATTGCCGATGGCCAGCACCAGGTCGCCGACCTCGAGCGCGTCGGAATCGCCGATGGCAATCACCGGGAACGGCTTGTCGGAGGTGATCTTGAGCACGGCGAGGTCAAGCGTCTCGTCCTTGAGCATGACCTTCGAGGTGAATTCGCGCCCGTCGGCGGTCGCGACCTTGACCTCGTCAGCATCCTTGATCACGTGGAAATTGGTGACGACGACGCCGCTCGGGTCAACCAGCACACCCGAGCCGAGCGAGGATTGCGCGCGCGGCTGTGCGCGGCCAAAAAATTCCTCGAAGAACGGGTCGCCGTCAAAGGGCGACGTGACCTTGGCCGTCTGTGAGGCATAGACATTGACCACCGCCGGCGCCGTCTGCTTGACCAGCGGCGCGAACGACAGCTGTACCTCTTCGCGGCCGAACGGCACGCGCTTGTCGGGACCGGAGGTGCCGTTCTCGCCTTCGACGCCATGCAAGAGGTCGGTCAGCACATCGGAGAGCCCCGGATCGGCTGGCTTGGCGGCGTCCTCGGCCAGGGCGTCTTTCACGGCCGGTGCCGCGGCAAAGGCGGCCAGCGCGCAAAGGGCAACAAGAAACAGCCGTTTGAAGTGCATTCCGAATCCTCCAGGTCGGGCGCCATTGTCCCGACGATTGTGCAAAATGAAAGGCTAAGCCGCTGAAATCTGATTATTCTGGCCCGCAAAGCAGCTATAGGTCGGCTTGAAACTGAGAACCTTCGTCGACCTTCATGAAAAAACAACTCCTGTCATTCCGTGACTTTTTGAAGACCGGCACTTTTGGGCCCGTTTCCCCTTCTCTGAAAATGATCGACATCGCCGGTGTGCTGGGTCCGCCTGACGGCTGGGTCACGGAACCTGCAGGGACGATTCCGGTCTATTGGATTTTCGGAAAGCTCGAAATTTCCTTTGATGAAGAAGCACCTCATTGGATGAACTGGTTTCAGATCGAAGAAGCGGGCTATCTCGAAGGTGATTTTGAGGTTCTCACCGATCGCCTTGTGCTCTCATTGGATGGGTTCAGTGGAGAGACGAAGCCTTCGGAATTCCTGGCTGCCGGCCTTTGGGCTCCAGAAGAGGCAGCGGTTTTCTACGCCGCCTTGAGCGACGATATCTTGCTGAACATCTGCGCGGGTCCCATTCAGATTCATTTCCGAGTCGATACAGACTTCATCGAAGATGGGGACGCCCAAAAATACCTGGCCAATTCCACCGTGTCGCAAGTGGTCAGCGATATCGATTCCCGCGCCACCCTCGACAGTATCTATTCCTATCCCCAACCGGCGTTCGAAGAGATCCCCGGCGCCTTCAATTGGAATCTGCTTAGCGGTCGCGACTACCTGACGCTTGCTCGCTAAACGTAAGGCTCGCTAAACGTAGGACGCTGGTAACAAAAAGGGGCCCGAAGGCCCCTTTGAATTCATCCAGAAACCCCCAGCCTTATGCGGCCGCGGTTTCCTCATTGGTGCCTTCAGCTTCGAGGCGAGCGCGGTCGCCGGCGCCCTTGGCCGAGGTGTCGCGATCGACGAACTCGATGACTGCCATGGCGGCATTGTCGCCGTGGCGGAAGCCGGCCTTCATGATGCGCAGATAGCCGCCATTGCGGTCGGCGTAGCGCGGCGCAATCGTGTCGAACAAACGCTTGACGACGCCTTCATTGCCGATCTGGGCAATGACCTGGCGGCGCGCATGCAAGTCGCCGCGCTTGCCGAGCGTCACCAGCTTCTCGACGATTGGACGCAAATCCTTCGCCTTCGGCAGGGTGGTGACGATCTGCTCATGTTCGAGCAGCGACACGGCGAGGTTGGCGAACATCGACTTGCGATGGCTAATGCTTCGGGCGAAGCGGCGGCCTTTAAAACCGTGGCGCATGGCTCTTTTCCTTCTTCAGTTGTTCAAGAGGCCACGGCCTCTGATGGTTTTCCGCATGACCGTCGGATCGAGCGGCCCACGCCGCCGATCCTTGGAAATTCATGCTCAATATTGGTCTTCGTAACGCTTGGCGAGGTCTTCGATGTTTTCCGGCGGCCAGTCCGGCACTTCCATGCCGAGGTGCAGGCCCATCGCCGCGAGCACTTCCTTGATCTCGTTCAGCGACTTGCGGCCGAAGTTCGGGGTGCGCAGCATCTCGGCTTCGGTCTTCTGGATGAGATCGCCGATGTAGACGATGTTGTCGTTCTTCAGGCAGTTGGCCGAACGCACCGAAAGCTCGAGTTCGTCGACCTTCTTGAGCAGCGCCGGGTTGAAGGCGAGTTCGGTGACGGCTTCGGTGGCGACTTCCTTCTGCGGCTCGTCGAAATTGACGAACAGGCCAAGCTGGTCCTGCAGGATGCGGGCGGCGAATGCCACCGCGTCCTCGCCCGAGATCGAACCGTCGGTCTCGATGGTCATGGTCAGCTTGTCATAGTCGAGAACCTGGCCCTCGCGGGTGTTCTCGACCTTGTAGGAGACCTTCTTGACCGGCGAATACAGGCTGTCGACCGGGATCAGGCCGATCGGCGCGTCTTCGGCGCGGTTGCGGTCGGCCGGCACGTAACCCTTGCCGGTGTCGACGGTGAATTCCATGCGGATTTCAGCGCCCTCGTCCAGCGTACAAATGACGTGGTCGGGGTTGAGGATCTCGACGTCGCCAACCGTCTGGATGTCGCCAGCCAGAACCGCACCTGGGCCCTGCTTGCGAACGACCATGCGCTTGGGGCCATCGCCTTCCATGCGGATGGCGATTTCCTTGATGTTGAGGACGATGTCGGTCACGTCCTCACGCACGCCGGCAATCGACGAGAATTCATGCAGAACGCCGTCGATCTGCACGGCGGTCACAGCCGCACCGCGCAGCGAAGACAGAAGCACGCGGCGCAGCGCGTTGCCGAGCGTCAGGCCAAAGCCGCGTTCGAGCGGCTCGGCGACCAGCGTGGTCAGCGTCTTCTTCTTCGACGAGAACTCGATCTTGTTCGGCTTGATCAGTTCCTGCCAATTTTTCTGGATCATGATGCTTTCCTTCCGTTGACCCACCACCATCCAATCGTGGCGGGCGACCTGGAGTGCCGTGGAGGAGCGCCTTGAGGCGCTCACGCGGCGTTCGGTATGTCTTAGACGCGGCGCTTCTTGCGCGGGCGGCAGCCATTGTGCGGGATCGGCGTCACATCACGGATCGAGGTGATGGTGAAGCCGGCCGCCTGCAGGGCGCGAAGCGCCGATTCACGACCGGAGCCGGGTCCGCAGACCTCGACTTCGAGCATGCGCATGCCGTGTTCCTGGGCCTTCTTGGCGACGTCTTCGGCAGCCATCTGGGCGGCGAACGGGGTCGACTTGCGCGAACCCTTGAAGCCCTGGGCACCGGCCGACGACCAGGCAATGGAATTGCCCTGCGCGTCGGTGATGGTGATCATCGTGTTGTTGAAGGTCGAATTGACGTGGGCAACGCCCGACGAGATGTTCTTGCGTTCGCGACGGCGAACACGAGCGGCTTCCTTGGCCATGATAGTCCTTTCAGTTGATCTCTACACCGCCGTAATGCCAGCGGCTCCACCTTTGAAAGCGAGTAGTGAGCAGGGACTAGCGAATAGGGGACCCCTACTCGCTAATGGCTACTCGCTATTCGCTCACTTACTTCTTCTTGCCGGCGATCGACTTGGCCGGGCCCTTGCGGGTGCGTGCATTGGTGTGCGTGCGCTGGCCGCGAACCGGCAGCGAACGGCGGTGACGCAGGCCGCGGTAGCAGCCGAGGTCCATGAGACGCTTGATGTTCATCGACACTTCGCGGCGCAGGTCGCCTTCGACCTGGTAGTCGCGGTCGATGGTCTCGCGGATCTGCAGCACTTCCGCGTCGGTCAGCTGGTTGACGCGGCGCTCGGCCGGGATGCCGACCTTGTCGACGATCTCCTGGGCGAACTTCTTGCCAATGCCGTGAATGTACTGAAGCGCAATGACGACGCGCTTGTTGGTCGGAATGTTGACGCCGGCTATACGAGCCATATTCTTCTCTTCTCCATGTGGGACCGGCCGGCCTTCAAAACAAGGCATGCGCGGCGCTGTTCAAATTACCCCGCGTCCGGTGGAGGCCGGCCCTTGCGGGAGTTCCCTAGTTTCAATGCGGCTGCCTTGCCCTTGCGGACAAGCAAGCCTCATGCCTGATAGGAAGACGGGCCGCCATAACCCAGCGAACCGTTCCAGTCAAGCGCAATCTTTACTTTACCGTAACGGTCTCCCGCGTCACCGCCGCGAGCAGCGCTTCAATCTCCGCCGTCACGGTGTCGACAGGAGCCATGCCGTCGACACTCCTAAGCGAGCGTTTGGCGTAATAATAGCCGATCAGCGGCGCCGTCTTCTTGTAATATTCCCGCAGGCGCTCTTCGAACACCACCGGATTGTCGTCCTTGCGCACCGGCTGTCCGGCGGCCTTGGCGTCGTCGGCGCGCTTGACGATGCGGCCGACCAACGCTTTGTCGTCGACGACGAACTCGATCACGGCATCGAGGCCAATGCCGCGCTCGGCGAGCATCGATTCAACCGCATCAGCCTGCACCAGCGTGCGCGGATATCCGTCGAGGATGAACCCGTTGGTGCAATCGGGCTGGTCGATGCGCTCGGCCACGATCGCGTTGACAATGGCGTCGGAAACCAGCTCGCCGGCATCCATCACCGCCTTGGCGCGCTTGCCGACTTCAGTGCCGGCCTGTACGGCGGCCCGCAGCATGTCGCCCGTCGACAGCTGCGGTATGCCGTATTTTTCTACCAGTCTTTGTGCTTGCGTCCCCTTGCCCGCTCCTGGCGGCCCAAGCAATATCAATCTCATCTGGCCTTCTTCCCCCCGCGCAGCTTCGACTTCTTGATCAGGCCCTCATACTGGTGCGCGATCAGGTGACCCTGGATCTGCGCCACCGTATCGAGGGTTACACTGACCACGATCAGAAGCGATGTGCCACCGAGGTAGAATGGTACGCCAGTCGCCGAAATCAGGAACTCGGGCAGCAGGCACACCAGCACCAGATAGATGGCGCCGACGACGGTGATGCGCGTCAGGACATAGTCGATGTAATCGGCGGTGCGCTCACCCGGACGGTAGCCCGGAATGAAGCCGGAATGCTTCTTGAGCTGGTCGGCGGTGTCCTTCGGATTGAACACGATGGCCGTGTAGAAGAAGGCGAAGAACACGATCATTGCCGCATAGAACAGCATGTAGAGCGGCTGGCCGTGGCCGAGCGAGGCGAGCACGGTGCTTGCCCAGGCCGGCAGGTTTGTCGTCTGCGAGAAGCCGGCGACCGTTGCCGGCAGCAAAAGCAGCGACGACGCGAAGATCGGCGGAATGACGCCCGACGTGTTGAGCTTCAGCGGCAGATGCGAGGTATCGCCCTGGAACATGCGGTTGCCGACCTGGCGCTTCGGATACTGGATCAGCAGGCGGCGCTGCGCGCGCTCGAAGAACACGATCAGCGCGATGACGATGATAGCCAGCACGATGATCGCGAGTATCAGCCCGGTCGATAGGGCGCCGGTGCGGCCGAGCTCCAGCGTGCCGGAGATGGCGCGCGGCAGGCCGGCGACGATGCCGGAAAAGATGATCAGCGAAATGCCGTTGCCGATGCCGCGGGCGGTGATCTGCTCGCCCAGCCACATCAGGAACATGGTTCCGCCAACCAGCGTGACGACGGTCGAGATGCGGAAGAACATGCCGGGATCGTTGACGATGCCGTTGCCGCCTTCCAGGCCCACCGAAATGCCGTAGGCCTGCACCAGCGCCAGGAGTACCGTGCCGTAGCGCGTGTACTGGTTGATGACCTTGCGGCCCTGCTCGCCTTCCTTTTTCAGCGCCTCCAGCGACGGAATGACCGAGGTCATCAGCTGCATGATGATGGAGGCTGAGATGTAAGGCATGATGCCGAGCGCGAAGATCGCCATGCGCTGCACGGCGCCGCCGGCGAACATGTTGAACATGCCGAGCACGCCCTTGGCCTGCGAAGAGAAGGCCTGCGCGAATGCATCCGGATTGATGCCGGGCAGCGGGATATAGGTGCCGAGGCGATAGACGAGCAGCGCGCCGACGGTGAACCAGATTCGCTTCTTCAGGTCCTCCGCCTTGGCGAAAGCCGCAAAATTCAGATTCGAGGCTAGTTGTTCAGCAGCCGAAGCCATGCCTGATTCTCCGCTAGAGCATGATGCCGAAAAGTGTGAAGCGGTTTTCGGACAACGTCATGCGCTACTTCTTTGATTTGTATGTCACGCTCGATGCCCGCAGCTCAGGCGGCGCGTGGCACCGAAGCTCACGAGATAAGCTCCGGGCTCTAAACATGCAAGCGGCCGCGTTGACGCGGCCGCCTAATTGATTGGATCAAAGCGCAATCGTGAACAAAAACGGATACCGTTCCTGCCGACCGCGCTTCAAATTGCCGTTACTCCGCTGCCGCTTCCGGCAGCTTGACCGAACCGCCGGCCTTTTCGATCTTCTCGATCGCGGCCTTGGAGGCGCCCGCGACGTCGAAGGCAAGCTTTGCCTTGAGCTCGCCGTCCGAGAGGATGCGCACGCCGTCCTTGACGCGGCGGATGACGCCGGCGGCAACGAGCGCCTCGGCCGTCACGGTCGCCTTGGCGTCGAGCTTCTTGGCATCGAGCGCCGTCTGGATACGAGCCAGCGACACGACGACAAAGCTCTTGGCGAAGATGTTATTGAAGCCACGCTTCGGCAGGCGCCGATAGAGCGGCATCTGGCCGCCCTCGAAGCCGTTGATGGCAACGCCGGAGCGCGCCTTCTGGCCCTTGACGCCGCGACCGCCGGTCTTGCCCGAGCCGGAGCCGATGCCACGGCCGAGACGCTTCTTGGAGTGCGTCGCGCCGTCCTTGTCACGCAGATCGTTGAGTTTCATCTGGGTTCTCCTGCGCTTTTGCTCAGCCCTCGTCCACGACGCGGACGAGATGCTGGACGGCAGCGATCATGCCGCGCACCGAGGGAGTGTCCTCCAGAGTGCGCTGCTTGTGCATCTTGTTGAGGCCGAGGCCGACCAGCGTCGCGCGCTGTTCCTTCGGGCGGCGGATCGGCGAACCGATCTGCTCAACGGTGATGGTCTTGGTTGCTTTCTTGGCCATGGTCAAAATCCCTGGTCAGATCGACTATTCTTCAGCCGCAACGGCGGTGCCGCGGCGGGCCTGAAGGGTCGAATACTTGATGCCGCGTGCAGCAGCCACATCCTTGGGATGCATCTGGCTCTTCAGCGCGTCGAATGTGGCACGAACCATGTTGTAGGGGTTCGACGAACCCATCGACTTGGCGACCACGTCATGCATGCCGAGCGTCTCGAAGACAGCGCGCATCGGGCCGCCGGCGATGATGCCGGTACCCTGCTTGGCAGCGCGCAGCAGCACGCGTCCGGCGCCCCAGCGTCCTTCGACGTCGTGGTGCAGCGTGCGGCCCGAGCGCAGCGGCACGAAAATCATGTCGCGCTTGGCCGACTCGGTTGCCTTGCGGATCGCTTCCGGCACTTCGCGCGCCTTGCCGTGACCGAAGCCGACGCGGCCCTTCTGGTCGCCGACGACGACGAGTGCTGCAAAACCGAAGCGACGGCCGCCCTTGACGACCTTGGCGACACGGTTGATGTGGACGAGCTTGTCCACCATGCCGTCATCGCGTTCTTCACGATCGCGGCCGCGGCCGCCATCCCTACGTTCCTGTGCCATATCCTGTTCCTTGTTTTTTTCCGGAAGCACGGTTGCTGATAAGATCCGGTGCGCCTCTTTGGGTCACCGGGGGCGAATTATTTTTCCTTGCATGATCTTGTCCGAAAAGTCTGCAACTTTTTGCTGCGCTGACCTTCGGTTCGGGATCAGGCAATTAGAAGCTCAGACCGCCTTCACGGGCAGCCTCGGCCAGCGCCTTGACGCGGCCGTGATAGATATAGGCGCCGCGGTCGAAGACGACTTCCTTGACGCCGGCCTTCGAAGCACGCTCGGCGATCAGCTTGCCAACAGCGGCTGCTGCCTCGGTGTCGGCGCCGGTCTTGAGCGAACCCTTGAGGTCCTTCTCGAGTGTCGATGCAGCCGCGATGGTATGGCCCTTGGCATCGTCGATGACCTGCACGTAGATGTTCTTCGACGTGCGGTGAACCGAGAGACGCGGACGTTCGCCGGCGACCTTCTTGATCTGGCGGCGGACGCGCTGCGCGCGGCGCTGGATGGATTCCTTGGTAGCCATGATAGTCTTCCTTGCCTTCAAAAAACGGGGGCCGCCATGTGCGGTAGGCGAAAGCGCCTCCCGCGACCGCTCCCCGCGGCGTTGCACTTCTTTGGCTTGGCCTTTTCCGAAAAGTCTGCAACTTTTCGGGGCCAGGCCTACTACTTCTTCTTGCCTTCCTTGCGGACGATCTTCTCGCCGGCATAGCGGACACCCTTGCCCTTGTAGGGCTCGGGACCGCGATACTCGCGGATCTCGGCTGCAACCTGGCCGACCTGCTGCTTGTCGATGCCGGTCACGGTGATTTCCGTCGGCTTCGGCACGGTGATCGTGATGCCGGCCGGCGTCTCGTAAACGACGTCGTGGCTGAAGCCAAGCGCCAGCTGCAGGTTCTTGCCCTGGAGTGCCGCGCGATAGCCGACGCCGGTGATCTCGAGCTTCTTCTCGAAACCGTCCTTGACGCCCTGCAGGATGTTGACGATCTGCGTGCGCGACATGCCCCACTTGGAGCGGGCGGTCTTGGTCTGGTCGCGCGGCTGGACAGCGATTTCGCTGCCTTCCATCTTGACCAGCACTTCGTCGTTCACCACGAACTTCAGCTCGCCCTTGGGGCCCTTCGCCGTCACGGTCTGGCCGTTGACGGTCGCGGTCACGCCCTGCGGCAGCGAAACGGGTTTCTTTCCAATACGAGACATTTGGTTGTCCTCGTCACTTCTCTTGTTTCAGGTCTGCCGAATTAGAAAATCTGGCAGAGGATTTCGCCGCCGACATTCTGTTCGCGTGCTTCGTGATCGGCCATCACGCCCTTCGGCGTCGAAAGGATGGCGATGCCGAGGCCGTTGGCGACGTGCGGGATCGACTTGGCCGAAACGTAAACGCGGCGGCCAGGCTTCGAGACGCGGGCGATTTCGCGCACGACCGGAGCACCGTCGAAATACTTCAGCTCGATTTCGATTTCGGACTTGCCGTTGTCGAAGTCGGTCTGGCTGTAGTCGCGGATATAGCCTTCAGCCTTCAGCACGTCGAGGACGCGGGTACGCAGGCGCGACGCCGGCGTCGAAACGCTCGACTTCTTACGGCCATACGCGTTGCGGATGCGGGTCAGCATATCGCCGAGAGGATCGCTCAATGACATGTTATGTCCTCCTTACCAGCTCGACTTGACCAGGCCCGGGATCTGGCCGTTATTGCCGAGATCACGAAGCGCGATGCGCGATACTTTGAGCTTGCGATAATAGGCGCGCGGACGGCCGGTAACTTCGCAGCGGTTGCGGATGCGGATCTTGGCCGAGTTGCGCGGCAGGGCAGCAAGCTTCAGCTGAGCGCGGAAACGCTCTTCCATCGGCTTGGACTGGTCCATGATGATCGCCTTGAGCGCTGCGCGCTTGGGACCGTACTGGTCGGCAAGCTTGCGGCGCCTGTTGTTCTTCTCGACTGAGCTGGTCTTTGCCATTTCAGATTTTTCCTTTTCTCGCTGCCGTTACTGGCGGAAGGGGAAGTTGAAGGCCTTGAGCAATGCCCTGGCTTCGTCGTCCGTCTTCGCAGTCGTACAAACGATGACGTCCATGCCCCAGATCTGATCAACCTTGTCGTAGTTGATCTCCGGGAACACGATGTGTTCCTTGATGCCCATGGCGTAGTTGCCACGGCCATCGAAGCTCTTCGGATTCAGTCCGCGAAAGTCGCGGACGCGCGGCAGTGCGATGTTCACGAGACGGTCGAGGAACTCGTACATGCGTTCCTTGCGCAGCGTGACCTTGGCGCCAATCGGCATCTTCTCGCGGACCTTGAAGCCGGCGATCGAATTACGGGCGCGGGTGACGACGGCCTTCTGGCCGGCGATCATCGCCAGGTCTTCGGCCGCGATCGAAGGCTTCTTCGAATCCGCGGTCGCTTCGCCGACGCCCATGTTCAGCACGATCTTGTCGATGCGCGGAACCTGCATCTCGTTCTCGTAGCCGAACTGCTCCTGCAGCGCCTTGCGGATGGTCTCGTTGTAGACCTGCTTGAGGCGCGGCGTGTTCTGGGCCTTGGACTGTTTGCTTTCAGCCTTGGGCTTCGTGGTTTGAGCCTTAGCCATTGATGACTTCTCCCGAGCGCTTGGCGACGCGCACCTTCTTGCCGTCCTTCTGGAAGATGAAGCCGACGCGGGTCGGCCTGCCATCCTTGGGGTCGGCGAGCGCGATGTTCGACAGCTGGATCGGCGCTTCCTTGGTGATGATCCCGCCCTCTTGGGACTGGGACTGCTTCTGGTGACGACGGATCATGTTGACGCCGCGCACCAGCGCGGTGTCTTCCTTCGGCTGAACCGAGAGGACTTCGCCCGAACGGCCCTTGTCCTTGCCGGCCAGCACGACGACCTTGTCGCCTTTTCTAATCTTTTGCATTGGTCCGGCTCCTTACAGCACTTCAGGCGCGAGCGAGATGATCTTCATGTGGTTCTTGGCGCGGAGTTCGCGCGGAACCGGTCCGAAGATACGCGTGCCGATCGGCTCTTTCTTGTTGTCGACGAGAACGGCCGCGTTCTTGTCGAAACGGATCACGCTGCCGTCCGGGCGGCGGATGTCCTTGGCCGTGCGAACCACGACCGCCTTCATCACATCGCCCTTCTTAACGCGGCCGCGCGGAATGGCTTCCTTGATCGACACCACGATGATGTCGCCTACGGAAGCGTATTTCCGCTTCGAGCCGCCCAGCACCTTGATGCACATGACACGACGGGCGCCGGAATTATCCGCGACGTCGAGGTTTGTTTGCATCTGAATCATGACTGGCCGCCTTCTTCTCTTCTAACGGGACGGGCTCAAAGCCCCTCCCCGGTCTGTCCAAAATTCGGTTTGTTACGCCTGGTCCGAAGACACGACGATCCAGCGCTTGTCCTTGGAAATCGGCTTCGATTCCTGGATGAACACCTGATCGCCGACCTTGTGGGCGTTGTTCTCGTCGTGCGCCTTGTACTTCTTGGTCATGCGCACGGTCTTCTTCATCACGGGATGCGTGAAGCGCCGTTCGACCTTGACGACTACCGTCTTCTCGTTCTTGTCGCTGACGACAGTGCCCTGCAGAATGCGCTTTGGCATGATTTTCGTCCTTAAGCCTTCTTGGCCGCGGACTTTTCCGCAGCGATGGTCTTGATACGCGCAATGTCCTTGCGAACCTGCCGCACGCGCGCGGTCTTCTCGAGCTGGCCGGTGGCCTTCTGGAAGCGCAGGTTGAACTGCTCCTTCTTCAGGCTGGCCAGATCGTCGGTCAGCTGGTCCTGGGTCTTGGTCCGGATGTCTTCGGCTTTCATGATCAGCCCGTCCTTATTCTGCGATGCGCTGTACGAAGCGCGTCCTGACCGAGAGCTTGGCCGCGCCGAGACGCAGCGCCTCACGGGCGGTTTCTTCGTTGACGCCGTCGATCTCGAACATGATGCGGCCCGGCTTGACGCGCGCCGCCCAGTAATCGACAGCGCCCTTGCCCTTGCCCATGCGCACTTCAGTCGGCTTCGACGTCACCGGCACATCAGGGAAAATACGGATCCACACGCGGCCGGCACGCTTCATCTCACGAGTGATCGCGCGGCGGGCCGCCTCGATCTCACGCGCGGTGACGCGGTTCGGCTCAAGCGCCTTCAGCCCGAAACCACCGAAATCCAGGTTGGTGCCGCCCTTTGCGGTACCATGGATACGGCCCTTGAACTGCTTGCGGAACTTTGTGCGCTTTGGCTGCAGCATCGTTCTAACTCCAAATTCCTAAATAATCAGGCGTTTTCGCGACGACGACCGCGTTCGCGATCACCACCACCGCCATGCGCAGCATCACCCTCGGTCGCGCGACGCTCCGAAGCCATCGGATCGTGCTCGAGGATTTCGCCCTTGAACACCCAGACCTTGACGCCGCAGATGCCGTAAGCCGTATGCGCTTCGGCCGTGCCATAGTCGACATCGGCGCGCAGCGTATGCAGCGGCACGCGGCCTTCGCGGTACCATTCCATGCGTGCAATCTCTGCGCCGCCGAGACGGCCGGCGCAGTTGATGCGGATGCCTTCGGCGCCCAGGCGCATCGCCGACTGAACGGCGCGCTTCATGGCGCGGCGGAACGCGATACGACGCTCGAGCTGCTGGGCGATCGACTGGGCGACCAGGGTTGCGTCGATTTCCGGCTTGCGCACTTCAACGATGTTCAAGTGCGTCTCGGACTTCGTCATCTCCATCAGCTTCTTGCGAAGCTTTTCGATGTCGGCGCCCTTCTTGCCGATGATCAGGCCCGGGCGCGCCGCATGGATGGTGACGCGGCACTTCTTGTGCGGGCGCTCGATCACGACCTTGGAAATCGCAGCCTGCTTGAGTTCCTTTTCAAGATATTTGCGGATCTTGATGTCCTCATGCAGCAGCTTGCCGTACTCGCCGGTGTTCGCGAACCAGCGCGAATCCCAGGTGCGGTTGATGCCGAGGCGCAGACCGATCGGATTGACTTTCTGACCCATTATGCGGCCTCCCCTTTTTCTTCGACTTCACGAACGACGATCGTGAGGTGCGAGAACGGCTTTTCTATACGGCTGGCGCGACCGCGGCCACGAGCATGGAACCGCTTCATGACGATCGACTTGCCGACATAGGCTTCCGCCACGATCAGTGCATCGACGTCGAGGTCGTGGTTGTTTTCCGCGTTGGCGATCGCCGATTCCAGCGTCTTCTTGACCGTGCCGGAAATCCGCTTGGCCGAGAATTCGAGATCGGAAAGCGCTGTCGCGACCTTCTTGCCGCGGATCAGCGCGGCAACCAGGTTCAGCTTCTGCGGGCTGATACGGATCGTGCGCAGAACGGCGCGCGCTTCGTTGTCAGCAAGCCTGCGCGGAGCTTTGGCCTTGCCCATGATTATTTCCTCTTCGCCTTCTTATCCGCGCCGTGACCGTAATAGGTCCGGGTCGGAGCGAATTCACCGAACTTGTGACCGACCATGTCCTCGTTCACCGAGACGGGAACATGCTTCTGGCCGTTGTAGACACCGAAGGTGAAGCCGACGAACTGCGGCAGGATGGTGGAGCGACGGCTCCACATCTTGATCACCTCATTGCGACCACCTTCACGAACCTTGTCCACCTTCTTGAGAAGGTAGCCGTCGATGAAGGGGCCTTTCCAAATAGAACGAGTCACTTGGCGTTACCTCTTCTTAGCTCTTGCGCTGATGGCGCGAGCGCAGGATGAACTTGTCGGTCGCCTTGTTGGACCGCGTCTTCTTGCCCTTGGTCGGCTTTCCCCACGGGCTGACCGGATGACGGCCACCGGAGGTGCGGCCTTCACCACCGCCATGCGGATGGTCGACCGGGTTCATGGTCACGCCGCGATTGTGCGGGCGCTTGCCGCGCCAGACCGTGCGGCCGGCCTTGCCGTCGTTGATGTTGCCGTGGTCGGGGTTCGACACGGCGCCGACGGTGGCCATGCAGGAGCCGTGAACGACCCGCTGCTCGCCCGAGTTGAGGCGCAGGATCGCCATGCCCTGGTCGCGACCGACCAGCTGTCCGTAGCCACCTGCCGAGCGGGCAACCTGGGCGCCCTTGCCCGGCTTCAGCTCGATGTTATGGACGATCGTGCCGACCGGCATCGAGGCCAGCGGCATCGCATTGCCTGGCTTCACGTCGACCGATTCACCGGCCACGATCTTGTCGCCGGCGGCAAGGCGCTGCGGAGCGATGATGTAGGACAGCTCGCCATCGTCATACTTGATCAGCGCGATGAAGGCGGTGCGGTTCGGATCGTATTCAATGCGCTCGACCGTGCCGACGACGTCGAACTTGCGGCGCTTGAAGTCGATGATGCGGTACGAACGCTTATGACCGCCGCCGATGAAGCGGGCCGTGATGCGGCCGTGATTGTTGCGGCCGCCCGACTTGGTCAGGCCTTCGGTCAGTCCCTTGACGGGCTTGCCCTTGTAGAGGCCCGAGCGGTCGACGATGACCAACTGGCGGGTGCTCGGCGTTACCGGGTTGAATTTTTTAAGTGCCATGTTTGTTGTCCTCGCGGCCTAGCTCAGAGACCCGTCGCGACGTCGATCGACTGGCCGTCGGCCAGTGTCACAATCGCCTTCTTGACGTCGCTCTGGCGGCCGATCGTGCCGCGGAAGCGCTTGATCTTGCCCTTGCGGACAAGCGTGTTCACGGCCGTAACCTTGACGCCAAACAGCGCTTCGACAGCGGCCTTGATTTCCGGCTTCGACGCCTTCTTGGCGACGTTGAAAACAACCTGGTTGTTCTCGGAAGCCATGGTCGACTTTTCCGTGATCGCCGGCGAGACGATCACGTCGTAATGACGGAGGTCGGTCATTTAAAGCGCTCCTCGAGAGCCTCGACGGCGGCCTTCGAAAGGACCAGCGTGCCGCGGCGCAGAATGTCGTAGACGTTGATGCCCTGGATGGGCAGCACGTCGATGTTCGGGATGTTGGTCGCCGCCAGCTTGAAGTTCTGGTCAAGCTCGGCACCGCCGATCACCAAGGCGTTGGTCAGGCCCAGTGTCGCGAAATTCGCGATCAGCGCCTTCGTCTTGGCCTCGGTCAGCTTCAGCTCGTCGATGATGATGATCGACGCGCTCTTGGCCTTGGCCGAGAGAGCATGCCGCAAGCCCAGAGCGCGCACCTTCTTCGGCAGATCGTGCTCGTGGCTGCGAACGACCGGGCCGTGGGCCTTGCCGCCGCCGCGGAACTGCGGAGCGCGTGCCGAATGGTGACGGGCGCGGCCCGTACCCTTCTGCTTGTACATCTTGGCGCCGGTGCGCGCGATTTCGGCGCGGCCCTTGGCCTTGTGCGTGCCCTGCTGCCGTTTGGCCAGCTGCCAGCGCACGACGCGCTGCAGGATGTCCTCGCGCGGATCAAGGCCGAAAATCTCCTCGGAGAGTTTCACCTTGCCGGCGTCCTTGCCGCCAAGCGTTGTGATCTTGAGATCCATTATTCTGCTCCCTCTGCGGCCGGAGCCTCGTTCTTGGCGCCACTCTCGGCGGCAACGGCGCGGATCGCGGCAGGCTTCGGCGCGTTGGCCGGCAGTGCCACCTTGGCCGCATCGCGGACCAGGATCCAGGCGCCCTTCGATCCGGGAACCGCACCGCGGATCAGGATCAGGCCGCGGTCGGCGTCGGTCGAAACGATCTCGACATTCTGTGTGGTGACGCGGGTGTCGCCCATGTGGCCAGCCATATGCTTGCCCTTGAACACTTTGCCCGGGTCCTGACGCTGGCCGGTCGAACCGTGCGTACGGTGCGAAACCGAGTTACCGTGCGTCGCGCGGCCACCACCCATGTGATGGCGCTTGATGACGCCCTGGAAACCCTTGCCGATCGTCGTGCCCGTCACATCGACCTTCTGGCCGGCGACGAAGTGCTCGACGGTGATCTCGGCGCCGACATCGATCATGTTGTCGGCGGAGACGCGGAACTCGGCGACCTTCGCCTTCGGCTCGACGGAAGCGGTCGCGAAATGGCCGCGCATCGCCTTCGACGTGTTCTTCACCTTGGCAAGGCCAACGCCGAGCTGGACGGCGGTATAGCCGTTCTTCTCCTGCGTGCGCTGAGCCACGACCTGGCAGTTCTCCATCTGGAGAACGGTGACGGGAACATGTTCCCCGGCATCATTATAGATGCGGGTCATTCCCACCTTCTTTGCAATCACACCTGAACGCATCGGTTCAATTCCTTTAGAGTTCCGGGCCAGGGGCACCGCCCCTTACCGCGCTCTCATTCCCTTAGAGCTTGATCTCGACGTCGACACCGGCGGCCAGATCGAGCTTCATCAAAGCATCGACCGTCTGCGGGGTCGGATCGACGATGTCGAGCAGACGCTTGTGCGTGCGCATCTCGAACTGCTCGCGGCTCTTCTTGTCGACGTGAGGCGACCGGTTGACCGTGAACTTTTCGATCCGCGTCGGCAGCGGAATGGGGCCGCGGACGTTTGCTCCGGTGCGCTTGGCCGTCGACACGATTTCTTTCGTCGAGGCGTCAAGCACGCGGTGATCAAACGCCTTCAGGCGGATGCGGATATTCTGTCCGTTCATGCGTCACTTCCTTGTTCTGGCGCGGCGCGGGCAAATCCTGCGCCCGCGACAGATCGGTTTAAGTCCAAATTACTCTTTGATGGTGACGACGATGCCGGCACCGACGGTGCGGCCGCCTTCACGGATGGCGAAGCGCAGCTTCTCTTCCATGGCGATCGGCACGATCAGCTCGACATCGACCGTGATGTTGTCGCCGGGCATAACCATTTCCGTGCCTTCCGGCAGCGACACGATGCCGGTCACGTCGGTCGTGCGGAAGTAGAACTGCGGACGGTAGTTGGTGAAGAACGGCGTGTGACGGCCACCTTCGTCCTTGGTCAGGATGTAGGCTTCGGCCACGAACTTCTTGTGCGGCTTCACCGTACCGGGCTTGGCCAGAACCTGGCCGCGCTCGACGCCTTCACGATCAACGCCGCGCAGCAGCGCGCCGATGTTGTCGCCGGCCTGGCCCTGATCGAGCAGCTTGCGGAACATCTCGACGCCCGTGCAGGTCGTCTTGGTCGTCGGGCGGATGCCGATGATTTCCAGTTCCTCGCCGACCTTGACGATGCCGCGCTCGACGCGGCCGGTCACGACCGTGCCACGGCCCGAGATCGAGAACACGTCTTCGATCGGCATCAGGAACGGCTTGTCCAGCGGACGAACCGGCGTCGGGATATAGGCATCGACCGCAGCCATCAACTCGCGGATCGCATCTTCGCCGATGGTCTTGTTGGAATCTTCCAGAGCAGCCAGCGCCGAACCCTTGACGATCGGAATGTCGTCGCCGGGGAACTCGTTCTTCGACAGAAGCTCGCGAACCTCGAGCTCGACCAGTTCGAGCAGCTCGGCATCGTCGACCTGGTCGACCTTGTTCAGGAACACCACGATCGACGGCACGCCGACCTGACGGGCAAGCAGGATGTGCTCGCGGGTCTGCGGCATCGGGCCGTCGGCGGCCGACACGACCAGGATCGCGCCGTCCATCTGCGCGGCGCCCGTGATCATGTTCTTCACATAGTCGGCGTGGCCGGGGCAGTCGACATGGGCGTAGTGGCGCGCTGCCGTCTCGTATTCGACGTGCGCCGTCGAAATCGTGATGCCGCGGGCCTTCTCTTCGGGCGCCGCATCGATCTGGTCGTAGCGCTTGTACTCGCCAAAATACTTCGTGATCGCCGCCGTCAGCGACGTCTTGCCATGATCGACGTGGCCAATCGTGCCAATGTTCACATGAGGCTTGTTACGCTCGAATTTACCTTTTGCCATGTGATGTCTCCAATCTGCTCGCCCGTACGGGCCTTGAATTAAGTTACCGATGCAACCCGTTCAGGTTACGCGTATTTCTTCTGGACTTCCTGGGCGACCGCGGTCGGCACAGGCTCATAGTGATCGAACTGCATCGTGTAGGCCGCGCGGCCCTGGCTCATCGAGCGCAGGTTGTCGACGTACTTGAACATGTTGGCCAGCGGCACCATCGCGTTGATGACGACAGCCACGCCACGCGCTTCCTGGCCCTGGATCTGGCCGCGACGGCCGTTCAGGTCGCCGATGACGCTGCCGACATAGTCTTCCGGGGTCACGACTTCGACCTTCATGATCGGCTCGAGCAGCTGCACGCCAAGCTTGGGTGCGGCTTCACGGAAGCAGGCGCGGCCGGCGATTTCGAAGGCCAGAACGCTGGAGTCCACATCGTGGTAAGCGCCGTCGATAAGCGTCGCCTTGACGCCGATCATCGGGAAGCCCGCGAACGGACCCGACGACATGACGCTGTTGATGCCCTTTTCGACACCCGGGATGTATTCCTTGGGAACCGCACCGCCGACGATCTTGGTCTCGAACTCGAACTCCGAGCTTTCCGGGTTCGGTTCGAACACGATCTTGACGCGGGCGAACTGACCGGTACCGCCGGTCTGCTTCTTGTGGGTGTAGTCCTGCTCGTGCCTGCGGGTGATGGTCTCGCGGTAAGCCACCTGCGGCGCGCCGACATTGGCCTCGACCTTGAACTCGCGACGCATGCGGTCGACGATGATGTCGAGGTGAAGTTCGCCCATGCCCGAAATGATGGTCTGGCCGCTTTCCTCGTCCGTCTTGACACGGAAGGACGGATCCTCGGCAGCCAGGCGGTGAAGGGCGAGGCCCATCTTTTCCTGGTCGTTCTTGGTCTTCGGCTCGATGGCGATCTGGATGACCGGATCGGGGAATTCCATGCGCTCGAGGATGACCGGGTGCAGCGGATCGCTGAGCGTGTCGCCGGTGGTCGTGTCCTTGAGGCCAGCCAGAGCAACGATGTCGCCGGCAAAGGCTTCTTCGACGTCGGCGCGCGAATTCGCATGCATCTGCAGCATGCGGCCGATGCGCTCTTTCTTGCCCTTGACGGTGTTATCGACCGAGATGCCCTTGGTCAGCTTGCCCGAATAGATGCGGGCAAAGGTCAGCGAACCGACGAACGGGTCGTTCATGATCTTGAAGGCCAGCATCGACAGCGGCTCGTTGTCGTCGGCATGACGCTCGATCTCGGCGTCGGTCTTGGCGTCGACGCCCTTGATGGCGGGAACATCGGCCGGCGACGGCAGGTATTCGACGACGGCGTCGAGCAGCGGCTGCACGCCCTTGTTCTTGAAGGCCGAGCCACAGAACATCGGGTAGAACTTGACGGCGATGGTGCCCTTGCGGATCAGCGCGCGGATCTCGTCATTCGACGGCATCTTGCCTTCGAGGTAATTCTCGAGTGCCGTCTCGTCCATTTCGACAGCGGCTTCGATCATCTTCTCGCGGTATTCTTCGGCACGGGCCTGGAGATCGGTCGGGATCTCGACGACGTCCCAGGCTGCGCCCAGCGTCTCGTCGCGCCAGACCAGCGCGTTCATCTCGACGAGATCGACAACGCCCTTGAATTCAGTCTCAGCGCCGATCGGCAGCTGCATGACGACGGCATGCGCACCAAGACGCGAGCCGATCATCTCGACCGAGCGGTAGAAGTCGGCGCCGATCTTGTCCATCTTGTTGCAGAAGATCATGCGCGGAACTTTGTACTTGTCGGCCTGGCGCCAGACAGTCTCGGTCTGCGGCTCGACACCGGCATTGGCATCGAGCAGCGCAATGGCGCCGTCGAGCACGCGCAGCGAACGCTCGACTTCGATGGTGAAGTCGACGTGTCCGGGAGTGTCGATGATGTTGAAGCGGTACATCTTGCCGCTGCGACCCTTCCAGAAGGTCGTGGTGGCGGCGGACGTGATGGTGATGCCGCGCTCCTGCTCCTGCTCCATCCAATCCATGGTGGCAGCGCCGTCGTGGACTTCGCCGATCTTGTGCGACTTGCCCGTGTAATAGAGGACGCGCTCGGTGGTCGTCGTCTTGCCGGCGTCAATATGCGCCATGATACCGAAATTGCGGTAGTCTTCGATTTTGTATTCGCGGGCCATCTTGGATGCCTTCTCAGTCTCGTTCGCGCTTTACCAGCGGTAGTGTGCGAAAGCGCGGTTGGCTTCAGCCATCTTGTGGGTGTCTTCACGCTTCTTCACGGCGGTGCCGCGGTTGTTGGCTGCGTCCATCAGCTCGCCGGAGAGGCGGTCGACCATGGTGGTCTCGTTGCGGTTGCGGGCCGCGGCGATCAGCCAGCGGATCGCCAGGGCCTGGCGGCGCTCGGGGCGCACATCGACCGGAACCTGGTAGGTAGCGCCGCCGACGCGGCGCGACCGGACTTCCACATGCGGCGCGACATTGTCGAGAGCCTGATGGAAGACGGTGACCGGCTCCTGCTTGGTCTTCGACTGAACCTGGTCGAGCGCACCGTAGACGATGGTCTCGGCAACCGACTTCTTGCCGTCATACATAACGGCGTTCATGAACTTGGTGACGATCAGATCGCCGAACTTCGGGTCCGGATTGATCTCACGCTTTTCTGCACTGTGACGACGCGACATGGCTTTTGTCTCTCAATCTCGTAGCCCGACGCATTCAAGCAGCGCCAGGGCCGGAAAATCTTACTTCGGACGCCCCTTACTTCGGACGCTTGGCGCCGTACTTCGAACGGCGCTGCTTGCGGTTCTTCACGCCCTGCGTGTCGAGCACGCCGCGGATGATGTGGTAGCGCACGCCCGGAAGATCCTTGACGCGGCCGCCGCGGATCATGACCACGGAGTGTTCCTGAAGGTTGTGGCCTTCGCCGGGGATGTAGCCGATCACTTCAAAGCCGTTGGTCAGGCGGATCTTGGCCACCTTGCGCAGTGCCGAGTTCGGCTTCTTCGGCGTCGTTGTATAGACGCGCGTGCAGACGCCCCGCTTCTGCGGGTTCTGCTGCATGGCCGGGACCTTGTTGCGCTTCACCGGCGCAATGCGCGGCTTGCGGATCAGCTGGTTGACGGTAGGCATTAAACCCTCTTGTCTCTCAATTCCGTGTCTCGCCCGGTCAGGGCCGCTCAAAGCGCCAATTCCATACGCAAATTCGGGCCATAAACCGCGCCTCGCGGTCCTGCCCGAACAAAATGCAGAGGAAGCGGGAACCGCTTCATGCGCGCCGGAAATGTCTTTTCGCTCGTAAAACGAACCCTGTTTGAGGCAAACTCCAAAGCGTGTCGCTTCGGAAGGGAGAGCCTCACATCGGTTCTGACTGGGCGGCTTCTACTCGCAAGACCGTGAACCGTCAACCCCGGCACGCCAAATATTGCGCGCTGACGACGGCTTGGCAGCCATGCGAAAAACGCATGTAATTTTCTTTCTTCGTTTTGCAAGGCAGAGGAAGAAAGTGACCGGGGCAGACAAGAAAGTGACCGGCTTTTGGCTGTCATGCGCGGGTACTTCATGGCAAAAGGCGCCATGGACAGCCCAAAACCCCTCGCCCGCCCCCGTCTCAAGAGGAATCAGCCCGTGAACGACAATGAGGAACGCCCGGTCACCATCGTCACCGGCCGGGTCTGGAAAAAGAAGGGCGGCAAGCCTGAAGGCGTCCATGTGATGCTGGTTGCGCCCGACGACGATTCGGCCGTGCGCCGGGTGCTCGAATCGCTTGCGGCCGAAGGCTATGCCGAAGTCGAGCTCGACCAGATCGGCGATATGGACGGCGAACCCGACGAGGAGCCGCATCTGTCAGCCTTTCAGGGTGCCCTCGAAGGTGAGGTGTCGATCGTCACGTTTGACGTGCCGCTCTGAGCGTCACAGGCTGCTTGCGCCTGTACCGCGCCGGCTTGCCCGGCACCGGTTCTCTGCTAAGAACCAAGCGACTTAACAAGCCAAATTCGAATCCGGAGTCCCCATGCCCTCGAACAATGGTCCCATCAAGCTCGGCATCGTCGGCGTCGGCAAGATCGTGCGCGACCAGCATCTGCCGGCAGTGGCCAAGGATGCGGACTACCGCCTCATCGCCGCCGCCAGCCGGCACGGCAAGGTGGACGGCATCCCGAATTTTCCGACCATTGAGGCGATGCTCGACGCGGTGCCCGACCTCGAGGCCGTCTCGCTGTGCATGCCGCCGCAGTTCCGCTACGACGCGGCACGCACGGCGCTGATTGCGAAGAAGCATGTTTTCCTGGAGAAGCCGCCGGGCGCCACCGTCAGCGAGGTCGAGGACCTGAAGAGACTGGCGGCAGCCAGTGGCGTCTCACTGTTCGCCAGTTGGCATTCGCGCTACGCGCCGGCGGTGGAAGCCGCGCGTGCCTTCCTGGCGTCGGCCAAGGTCAACTCGGCCGCCATCGTCTGGAAGGAAGATGTCCGCCGCTGGCATCCGAACCAGGATTGGATCTGGGCGCCGGGCGGCTTCGGTGTCTTCGATCCCGGCATCAACGCACTGTCGATCGCAACCCACATCCTGCCGGCGATGTTCATCACCTCGGCCGTCCTCGACTTCCCGGAAAACCGCGCCTCGCCTGTGGCGGCCCACGTGACATTCCGCACCTCGGGTGGGTTGCCGGTGACCATGGAGCTCGACTGGCTGCAGACGGGACCACAGAGCTGGGACATCCTGGCCGACACCGACAAGGGCAAGATGGTGCTGTCCGGCGGCGGCACCAAGCTCGCCATCGACGGCAAGGTGGTTCACGACGAGCCGGAGGCCGAATATCCCCAGCTTTACCGGCGCTTCGCTGAAATCGTACGCGCCGGCGTCTCCGATGTCGATTTGGCACCCCTGCAGCACGTGGCCGACGCCTTCATGCTCGGCAAGCGCAATGTGGTGGAAGCGTTCTTCGATTGAACGATGAGTTCTGCCGCACCGCAGTCCGGACACTCACCATGCAGCCTTACTCGACGATCGCAATCGCAAAGCCGTCATAGCCTTTGGCGCCGACGGTCTGGATGGCGGTGCCGTCCAGGCGCTTGTCGCCGCCGATGAAGGAAAACGCACCGCGTGCGCCTTCGACATACGCGTCACGGCCATCGTCGTTGAGCACGGTGCCGTCGCGGATGACGTTGTCGCAGATGATGACCGTCCCCGGCCGCGACAGGCGCATGGCCCATGACAGATAATTCGGGTTGTTCGGCTTGTCCGCGTCGATGAAGATCAGATCGAACGGACCGGCATTTTCGGCAGCCAGCGTCTCAAGCGACTGAAGCGCGGGGCCGATCCTGAGCTCGACCTTGTCCGGCACCCCTGCCCGCTCGAGATTCGAGTGCGCGACTTTTGCATGATGCAGCTCGAGTTCGAGCGTCACGATCTTGCCGCCGACGGGCAATCCCCTTGCCATCCAGATGGTCGAGTAGCCGCCAAGCGTGCCGATCTCCAGCACCTTCCTGGCGCCGCTGATGCGGACCAGCAGCGACAGCAGCTTGCCCTGCGCCGGCGATACGTCGATGGCCGGCAGGCCCTGGTCGCGGTTGGCCGCAAGCACCGCTTCGAGGATGGGATCTGCCTCGAAGAGAGAGGAAACGATGTAGTCGTCGACGTCAGTCCAAACCTTCTTGCTCATGTTTTCCTCGATTCGATTGGGGGTCAAAACGCGAAAAGGGGCCACTGGGGCCCCCTTCCTTCTTCTCGTCCTACCGCGCTTACTGCGCGGCGTTGACCATGTCGGTCAGCATCGGCTCGGCGACCTCGACACCGGAGGCCTTGCGGCGTTCGTCGATGATCAGTTCGTCGCGCGAGGTGGCGATGCGCCGGATCTGGCTCATCGTGCCGCCGGTACCGGCCGGGATCAGCCGGCCGACGATGACGTTTTCCTTCAGGCCCTGCAGCATGTCGGTCTTGCCGGCAACCGCAGCTTCGGTCAGCACCCTGGTCGTCTCCTGGAAGGAGGCGGCCGAGATGAAGGAAGGCGTCTGCAGCGAGGCCTTGGTTATGCCCAGCAGCACCGGCTGGCCTTCGGCCGGCTTCTTGCCGTCCTCGACCAGGCGCTCGTTGACCTCTTCCAGTTCGATCACGTCGACGTGGTCGCCCGGAATGTAGGTCGAGTCGCCCTGTACCGTGATCTCGACCTTCTGCAGCATCTGGCGAACGATCACCTCGATGTGCTTGTCGTTGATCGACACGCCCTGCAGACGGTAGACTTCCTGGATTTCGTTCACGAGGTAGGAAGCAAGTGCTTCCACGCCCTTGATCGCCAGGATGTCGTGCGGCGCCGGATTGCCGTCGAGGATGTAGTCGCCCTTCTCGATGACGTCGCCGTCCTGGAGATGGAACGGCTTGCCCTTCGGGATCAGGTATTCGACCGGCTCAAGCGTCGAGTCATGCGGCTCGATGATGATGCGGCGCTTGTTCTTGTAGTCGCGGCCGAAGCGGATCGTGCCATCGATCTCGGCGATGATGGCGTGATCCTTCGGACGACGTGCCTCGAACAGTTCGGCAACACGCGGCAGACCGCCGGTAATGTCCTTGGTCTTGGCGCTTTCCATTGGGATACGCGCCAAAACGTCGCCGGGACGAACCTGCGAACCCGGCTCGACCGAAAGAATGGCCTCTACCGAGAGCAGGAAGCGGGCGTCGCCGCCCTTCGACAGCTTGCCGACCTTGCCCTTGGGGTCAAGGATGGCGATCGCCGGCTTGAGGTCGTTGCCGCGTGGCGTCGAGCGCCAGTCGATGACCTCGCGCTTGGTGATGCCGGTCGATTCGTCGGCCGTTTCCTGAACGGAAATGCCGTCGACCAGATCCTCGTACGACACCTTGCCCTCGATTTCGGTAAGGACAGGGCGGGTATAGGGATCCCATTCGGCGATACGCTGGCCCCGCTTCACCTTGTCGCCATCGTCCACGAAGATGCGCGAACCATAGGTAAGGCGATGCGAGGCACGCTCCTTGCCGGCTTCGTCGAGGATCAGCACCGCCATGTTGCGGCCCATGACCATCTGCTGGCCGTCCGAGTTGCGCACCACGTTGCGGTTGCGGATCTCGACCTTGCCCTCATACGAGGCTTCAAGGAACGAGCTGTCCACCACCTGCGCCGTACCGCCCATGTGGAAGGTACGCATGGTGAGCTGGGTGCCCGGCTCGCCGATCGACTGCGCCGCGATGACGCCGACGGCTTCGCCCTGGTTGACCGGGGTGCCGCGGGCAAGATCGCGTCCGTAGCAGACCGCGCACACGCCGATCCTGACCTCGCAGGTCAGTGCCGAGCGAATGCGGACCGACTGCACGCCGGCCTTTTCGATCTTTTCCACGTCACGTTCGTCCATCAGCGTTCCGGCCTTGACCAGAACTTCGCCCGAAACCGGATGCGTGATGTCGTCGAGCGAGGTGCGGCCCAGCACGCGCTGGCCGACCGAAGCGACGACCTGACCGGCATCGACGATCGGCTGCATGGTGAGGCCCTTGTCGGTGCCGCAATCCACGGAGTTGACGATGCAGTCCTGCGCCACGTCGACCAGACGACGGGTGAGGTAACCCGAGTTCGCCGTCTTCAAGGCGGTGTCGGCCAGACCCTTGCGGGCGCCGTGGGTCGAGTTGAAGTACTCGAGCACGGTCAGGCCTTCCTTGAAGTTCGAGATGATCGGCGTCTCGATGATTTCACCCGAGGGCTTTGCCATCAGGCCGCGCATGCCGGCGAGCTGACGCATCTGGGTGGGCGAACCACGCGCACCCGAATGCGACATCATGTAGATCGAGTTCATCGGCTTTTGACGGCCACTGTCCTCGAACTCGACGGCCTTGATGCGGGCCATCATCTCGTCGGCGACCTTTTCCGAGCACTTGGCCCAGGCGTCGACGACCTTGTTGTACTTCTCGCCCTGAGTGATCAGGCCGTCATTGTACTGCTGCTCGTATTCCTTGGCCAAAGCTTCGGTGTCGGAAACCAGCTTGATCTTGGCGTCCGGGATCAGCATGTCGTCCTTGCCGAACGAAATGCCGGCGCGGCAGGCGTGGCTGAAGCCGAGGGCCATGATGCGGTCGCAGAAAATGACCGTCTCCTTCTGACCGCAGTGGCGGTAGACGGTGTCGATCATCTTGGAGATGTTCTTTTTGGTCATCTCCTGGTTGGCCGTCTCGTAAGGCACATTGACGTTCTTCGGCAGCAGCTCGCCGATGATCATGCGGCCAGGCGTGGTGTCGTAGATTTTCGACACGACCTTGCCTTCGGCGTCGACCGTGCGGAAACGACCCTTGATCTTGGAGTGCAGCGTCACCGCCTTGGTCTCGAGCGCGTGCTGGAGTTCGCCCATGTCGGCAAACACCATGCCTTCGCCCGGCTCGTTCTGATTGACGATCGAGAGATAGTAGAGACCCAGGACCATGTCCTGCGAAGGCACGATGATCGGCGCGCCGGAAGCCGGGTGCAGGATGTTGTTGGTCGACATCATCAGCACGCGGGCTTCAAGCTGCGCTTCCAACGAGAGCGGCACGTGAACGGCCATCTGGTCGCCGTCGAAGTCGGCGTTGAAGGCCGTGCAGACCAGCGGATGCAGCTGGATCGCCTTGCCTTCGATCAGGATCGGCTCGAACGCCTGGATGCCGAGGCGGTGCAGCGTCGGCGCACGGTTCAAGAGCACCGGATGCTCGCGGATGACCTCGTCGAGGATATCCCAGACTTCCGGACGCTCCTTCTCGACCAGCTTCTTGGCCTGCTTGACGGTCGAGGAGAACCCCTTGGCGTCGAGGCGGGCGTAGATGAACGGCTTGAACAGTTCGAGCGCCATCTTCTTCGGCAGGCCGCACTGGTGCAGCTTGAGCTCCGGACCGGTGACGATGACCGAACGGCCCGAATAGTCGACGCGCTTGCCGAGCAGGTTCTGGCGGAACCGGCCCTGCTTGCCCTTCAACATGTCGGACAGCGACTTCAGCGGACGCTTGTTGGCGCCGGTGATGACGCGGCCGCGACGGCCGTTGTCGAACAGCGCATCGACGGCTTCCTGCAGCATGCGCTTTTCATTGCGCACGATGATGCCGGGGGCGCGCAGCTCGATCAGCCGCTTCAGACGGTTGTTGCGGTTGATGACGCGGCGATAGAGATCGTTCAGGTCGGACGTCGCGAAACGTCCACCATCCAGAGGAACCAGCGGGCGCAGGTCCGGCGGGATCACCGGAACCACCTTCATGATCATCCATTCCGGACGGTTGCCGGACTCCATGAAGTTCTCGACGACCTTGAGCCGCTTCAGATACTTCTTCTGCTTCAGCTCGGACGTGGTCGAAGCCAGTTCCGAACGCAGGTCGCCGGCGATCTTCTCCAGGTCCATGCCGGCCAGAAGGTCATGAATGGCCTCGGCGCCGATCATGGCGGTGAACGAATCCTCGCCATACTCGTCGACGGCGATCATGTACTCTTCCTCGCTGAGCAGCTGGTGCTCCTTCAGCGCGGTGAGGCCAGGCTCGGTGACGATGTAGTTCTCGAAGTAGAGGACGCGCTCGATGTCCTTCAGGGTCATGTCGAGCAGCGTGCCGATGCGCGACGGCAGCGACTTCAGGAACCAGATGTGAGCGACAGGTGCCGCCAGCTCGATGTGGCCCATGCGCTCGCGGCGAACGCGCGACAGCGTGACTTCGACGCCGCACTTTTCGCAGATGACGCCCTTGTACTTCATGCGCTTGTACTTGCCGCACAGGCATTCATAGTCCTTGATCGGGCCAAAAATGCGCGCGCAGAACAGACCGTCACGCTCCGGCTTGAAGGTGCGGTAGTTGATGGTCTCCGGCTTCTTGATCTCGCCGAACGACCAGGACAGAATCTTCTCAGGGCTGGCGAGCGATATCCGGATGGAATCGAACACCTGCGCCGGCGCCTGCGGATTGAAGAGATTCATGACCTCTTGGTTCATGCCGTTCTCCTTTTCGGGGTCCTCGAAAACCCCTTGCATCTAACGCGGGCCAAATGCCCGCTGAGTGGTCGGCCCACTGGCCGTAGAATTTGTCGCATCCGGTCGCGGCGTTCCGCGACCGGATGTCTTGCTTACTCGGCCGCGCCCCTATTCGGCAGCATCTGGCAGCCGGACAGGGTTGTCGTCGAGCTTGGTGTTCTCCAGCTCGACATTGAGGCCGAGAGACCGCATTTCCTTGACGAGCACGTTGAAGCTCTCGGGAATGCCGGCCTCGAACGTGTCGTCGCCGCGCACGATCGCCTCGTAGACCTTGGTGCGGCCGGCGACATCGTCCGACTTCACCGTCAGCATTTCCTGCAGCGTGTAGGCGGCGCCATAGGCTTCCAGCGCCCAGACCTCCATTTCGCCGAAGCGCTGGCCACCGAACTGCGCCTTGCCGCCCAGCGGCTGCTGGGTAACGAGCGAGTACGGACCGATCGAACGCGCGTGGATCTTGTCGTCCACCAGGTGGTGAAGCTTGAGCATATAGATATAGCCCATCGTCACCTTGCGATCGAACGGCTCGCCGGTGCGTCCGTCATAGAGCTGCGACTGACCGCTGGTGTGCAGGCCCGCCTGCTCCAGCATGATGTTGATGTCGACTTCATGCGCGCCGTCGAACACCGGTGTCGCGATAGAGACGCCGCGGCGCATCTGCTCGCTGAGGCGAACGATGCTCTCGTCGTCATATTCGCGGACCGGCTCGTTGCGGTCGTTGGCTGGGATGAAGCTCTCGAGCGTCTTGCGCAACGGCTTGATGTCTCCAGCCGTCTTGTACGCGTCGATCAGCTCGCCGATCTTCTTGCCCATGCCCGCGCATGCCCAGCCCAGATGCGTTTCCAGGATCTGGCCGACATTCATGCGGCTCGGCACACCCAGCGGGTTGAGCACGATATCGGCATGCGTGCCGTCCTCGAGGAAAGGCATGTCCTCGACCGGAACGATCCGCGACACGACACCCTTGTTGCCGTGACGTCCCGCCATCTTGTCGCCCGGCTGCATCTTGCGCTTCACGGCCACGAAGACCTTGACCATCTTCATGACGCCCGGAGGCATTTCGTCGCCGCGCTGGACCTTCTCGACCTTGTCCATGAAGCGCTGCTCGAGCGCCTTCTTGGAATCGTCGTACTGGCCACGCAGGGCTTCCAGTTCGCTCTGGAGCTTTTCGTTCTCCACCGCAAACTGCCACCACTGCGAACGCGGATACTCGTCAAGCGTGTCCTTCGACAGTTTCGAGCCCTTCTTGAAGCCCTTCGGCCCGGCAATCGCTTCCTTGCCGACGAGAACGTCGGAAAGGCGCGAATAGACGTTGCGGTCGAGGATCGCCTGCTCGTCGTCGCGGTCCTTGGCGAGGCGTTCGATCTCCTCGCGTTCGATCGCCATGGCGCGCTCGTCCTTCTCGACGCCGTGGCGGTTGAAGACGCGCACTTCGACGACGGTGCCGAAGGTGCCCGGAGGCATGCGCATCGAGGTGTCGCGAACGTCGGACGCCTTTTCGCCGAAGATGGCGCGCAGGAGCTTTTCTTCCGGCGTCATCGGGCTTTCGCCCTTCGGCGTGATCTTGCCGACCAGGATGTCGCCCGGCTGCACTTCCGCGCCAATATAGACGATGCCGGCTTCGTCGAGGTTCTTCAGCGCTTCTTCCGAAACGTTTGGAATGTCACGCGTGATTTCCTCCGGTCCAAGCTTAGTGTCGCGGGCCATGACCTCGAACTCCTCGATGTGGATCGAGGTGAAGACGTCGTCGGCCACGATGCGCTCGGAGAGCAGGATCGAGTCCTCGTAGTTGTAGCCGTTCCACGGCATGAACGCGACCAGCACGTTGCGGCCGAGCGCCAGATCGCCGAGCTCGGTCGACGGACCGTCGGCGATGATGTCGCCCTTGTTGACGCGGTCGCCCATGCGCACCAGCGGACGCTGGTTGATGCAGGTGTTCTGGTTCGAACGCTGGAACTTCATCAGCCGGTAGATGTCGACGCCCGACTTGCCGGGATCGAGATCTTCCGTGGCGCGGATGACGATACGCGTCGCGTCCACCTGGTCGACGATGCCGCCGCGGCGGGCGCCGATGGCGGCGCCCGAGTCACGGGCAACGATCGGCTCCATGCCGGTGCCTACGAACGGCGCTTCGGCGCGCACCAGCGGCACGGCCTGACGCTGCATGTTGGAGCCCATCAGCGCGCGGTTGGCGTCGTCGTTCTCGAGGAACGGGATCAGCGCCGCGGCCACGGACACCATCTGCTTGGGCGACACGTCCATCAGATCGACGTTTTCGCGCGGCGCCATCATCACTTCGCCGGCGCTGCGGCAAATGACGAATTCGTCGACGAAACCACCATTCTTGTCGAGCTCGGCATTGGCCTGCGCGACGTGGTGCTTGGACTCTTCCATAGCGGAGAGATAGACGACCTCATTGGTCAGCTTGCCGTTGACGATCTTGCGGTACGGGCTTTCGATGAAGCCGTACTTGTTGACGCGCGCGAAGGTCGCCAGCGAGTTGATCAGACCGATGTTCGGGCCTTCCGGCGTCTCGATCGGGCAGATGCGGCCGTAATGCGTCGGGTGCACGTCCCGCACTTCGAAGCCGGCGCGCTCGCGGGTCAGACCGCCCGGTCCAAGTGCCGACAGGCGGCGCTTGTGGGTGATCTCCGACAGCGGGTTGGTCTGATCCATGAACTGCGACAGCTGCGAGGAACCGAAGAACTCGCGTACGGCGGCAGCCGCCGGCTTGGCGTTGATCAGGTCCTGCGGCATCACCGTGTCGATCTCGATCGAGGACATACGTTCCTTGATCGCGCGCTCCATGCGCAGCAGGCCGACGCGGTATTGGTTCTCCATCAGCTCGCCGACAGAACGCACGCGGCGGTTGCCGAGATTGTCGATGTCGTCGATCTCGCCCTTGCCGTCGCGCAGCTCGACCAGCGTCTTGACCACGGCCAGGATGTCGTCCTTGCGCAGCACGCGCACGGTATCCTCAGCCTTGAGCTCGAGGCGCATGTTCATCTTGACGCGGCCGACGGCCGACAGGTCGTAGCGCTCCGAGTCGAAGAACAGCGAGTTGAACATGGCTTCGGCGGTTTCAAGCGTCGGCGGCTCGCCCGGGCGCATGACACGGTAGATGTCGAACAGTGCGTCCTGGCGGCTCTCGTTCTTGTCGACGTTGAGCGTATTGCGGATGTAGGCGCCGACATTGACGTGGTCGATGTCGAGAACCTTGATCTCGCTTTCGCCCGTGCCGAGCAGCACCTTCAGCGTCTTTTCATCGATCTCGTCGCCGGCTTCGAGGAAAATCTCGCCGGTGCCGTAGTTGACGATGTCCTCGGCCAGGTAATTGCCGAGCAGATCCTCGTCGGTCGCCTTGATCGCCTTCAGACCCTTTTCGCCAAGCGCCCTTGCCTGGCGGGCGGTGATCTTCTTGCCGGCCTCGACGACAACTTCGCCTGTGTCGGCATCGACGAGGTCGCCAACGGCCTTGAGGCCGCGGAAACGCTCGACGTTGAACGGGATGCGCCAGTGGTCGCCGGCGCGCTTGTAGGTGATCTTGTTGTAGAAGGTCGACAGGATCTCTTCGCCGTCCATGCCGAGCGCCATCAAGAGCGACGTCACCGGAATCTTGCGGCGGCGGTCGATGCGGGCATGCACGACGTCCTTGGAATCGAACTCGATGTCGAGCCACGAACCGCGATAGGGAATGACGCGCGCCGCAAACAAAAGCTTGCCCGAGGAGTGCGACTTGCCCTTGTCATGGTCGAAGAAGACGCCCGGCGAACGGTGCATCTGCGAGACGATGACGCGCTCCGTGCCATTGACGATGAAGGTGCCGTTGAGCGTCATGAGCGGCATGTCGCCCATATAGACGTCCTGCTCCTTGATGTCCTTGATCGACTTTGCGCCGGTATCCTCGTCGATATCGAACACGATGAGGCGCAGCGTCACCTTGAGTGGCGCGGCATAGGTCAGGTCGCGCTGACGGCATTCGTCAACGTCGAATTTCGGTCCTTCGAACTCGTACTTCACGAACTCCAGCATCGAGGAGCCGGAGAAATCGGAGATCGGGAAAACCGACTTGAAAACGGCCTGCAGTCCCTCGTCCGGACGCCCACCCTTGGGCTCCGCCACCATCAGGAACTGGTCATAGGATGCTTTTTGAACCTCGATCAGGTTCGGCATCTCCGCAACTTCCGGAATCTTTCCGAAGAATTTGCGTACGCGTCTGCGGCCATTGAAAGTCTGGGTCTGGGCCATCGTCGCTCCTTAGCTATAAACTCGGGGCGAGCCTCGCCGCGGCTCACCTTGCATGCGCGGCCACCTCGGCGGCGGCCCCTGATCTGTTTCCCGCCGCCTGGCGGCGACGGCTAAAACGGGAGAAAACCCGTTTCCTGAAGGCCGGTTTCGGCCCTCAGGAAAGAGGTTCTCGTACATCTCGCGCTACGCATCCTCCCCTCTGGTGAAGGGAGTGGCGGACGGCGCGAGGCCGCCCGCCGCTTTTATGCTTACTTCAGGTCGACCTTGGCGCCGGCTGCTTCCAGCTGGGCCTTGAACTTCTCAGCGTCAGCCTTGGAAACGGCTTCCTTGACCGGCTTCGGAGCTGCTTCGACCAGATCCTTGGCTTCCTTGAGGCCCAGGCCGGTGATGGCGCGGACTTCCTTGATGACGTTGATCTTCTGAGCGCCTGCCTCGGTGAGGACGACGTCGAATTCCGTCTTTTCCTCAGCCGGAGCAGCAGCAGCGGCAGCGCCGCCGGCAGCGGCAACCGCCACCGGAGCAGCAGCCGAAACGCCCCACTTTTCTTCCAGAAGCTTCGACAACTCGGCCGCCTCGAGGACGGTCAGCTTCGAAAGGTCGTCTACGATCTTTGCCAGATCAGCCATTGTTGTATTCCTTCATCAGGTTCGAACGTGTGTTTGTGATAGCGAGGAACGGCCTCATGCCGCCTCGTCCTTCCGGGCGTAAGCGCCGATGACGCGCGCGACCGAAGCCGCTGGCGCATTGACGATCTGGGCGATCCGGGTTGCCGGCGTGGCGATCATGCCAACCAGCCTGGCGCGCAACTCATCGAGCGACGGAAGTGTGGCGAGTGCCTTCACACCGTCGGCGTTGAGCGAGGTGGTGCCCATTGCGCCGCCGAGAATGACCAACTTGTCATTTCCCTTGGCGAAATCGGACGCGACCTTCGGCGCCGCAATCGGATCCTCCGAATAAGCGATCAGCGTCTGTCCCTTGAACAGGTCGATGATCGATGCGGAGTCCGTGCCCTGAAGAGCGATTTTGGCGAGACGGTTCTTCGCGACTTTGACGGTGCCACCGGCAGCGCGCATTTTCGACCGAAGGTCGTTCATTTGCGCGACGGTGATACCGGCGTAGTGGGCCACGACGACTGAACCAGCGCCTGCAAAAGCACCATTCAGGCCCGTGACGAGTTCGCGTTTTTCCGCTCTGTCCACTGCCTATCTCCAGTTGACCCCTGCCCCGCTAGTGGGACAGGCGTCGGGTTGCCTTTTTGCCGGCCGGGCCATCCATTACAGATCTCCCGAACGACGCTCGAGGATCCTGCCCCCTTTCGCCACATCGACGGCAAGCCGGAGATGCGCAGACAAAAGGCAAACACGGTTCGAACCTTTCATTGGAGCTTGTCGCTCCGTTGTCCGGTTTTCACCCGTCTCATGCAGGCCTAGTTCAATTAAGGCTTCTGGGCCGCCTGCAATCTCGGACAGGATTTCCGGAAGCCTCTCGACTTCCGGTACCGGGCCGCCGACAAGTCGGAGGCCCGGAATTCACTTGCGGATCAGCGCCTTGGCAGCCGATCCAGATGTTCGTATCAAGACGCTGCGAGCGTCGAGACGTCGAGCTTGAGGCCCGGGCCCATCGTCGAGGTGACCGACACCTTCTTGACGTAGTTGCCCTTGGCGCCAGCCGGCTTTGCCTTGGTCACGGCATCGGCGAAGGCGCGGACGTTTTCTTCCAGCGCCTTGACGTCGAACGAGACCTTGCCGACGCCGGCATGAACGATGCCGGCCTTCTCGACGCGGAACTCGACAGCGCCGCCCTTCGATGCCTTGACGGCGGCGGCGACGTCGGTGGTGACGGTGCCGACCTTCGGGTTCGGCATCATGCCGCGCGGGCCCAGCACCTTGCCCAGACGGCCGACCAGCGGCATCATGTCCGGCGTGGCGATGCAGCGATCGAAGTCGATCGTGCCCTTCTGGACGATGTCGACCAGATCCTCGGCACCGACGATGTCGGCGCCGGCGGCGCGAGCCTCATCGGCCTTGCCGCCACGTGCGAACACGGCGACGCGGACAGAGCGGCCGGTGCCGTTCGGCAGGTTGACCACGCCGCGGACCATCTGGTCGGCATGGCGCGGGTCGACGCCGAGGTTCATCGCAACTTCGATGGTCTCGTCGAACTTCACCGTCGAACGGTCCTTGAGCAGCTTCAGCGCCTCACCAAGGGCATAGGCCTTGTTGGGGTCGATGCCGTCGCGGGACTTCGATACACGCTTTGCAATCTTTGCCATGATCTCAGCCCACCACTTCCAGACCCATCGAGCGGGCGGAGCCCTCGACCATGCGCATGGCCGCCTCGACGTCGTTTGCGTTCAGATCCTTCATCTTCTGTTCGGCGATGGCGCGCACCTTGTCGCGACCGATCGTGCCGGCCTTGATCTTGCCCGGCTCTTTCGAACCCGAAGTCAAGTTCGCCGCCTTTTTCAGGAAGTAGCTCACCGGCGGCGTCTTCATGACGAAGGTGAAGGACTTGTCCTGGTAATAGGTGATGACGACCGGGATCGGCGATCCCTTTTCCATTTCCTGGGTCTGCGCGTTGAACGCCTTGCAGAATTCCATGATGTTGATGCCGCGCTGACCAAGTGCCGGGCCGATCGGCGGAGACGGCGTAGCCGATCCCGCTTTGACCTGGAGCTTGAGCTGGCCTGCAATTTTCTTAGCCATCTCTTTCCTGCCTTTATCTCATGCCGGCCCCAGTATCGGGAACACCGGCGGTTGCAGTCTGGTGGTGCGGTCCGCGCGGCCGGCTAAAGCCGCATTCGCCTCCCACCCGTTCATGGCCGCGCGCTTTCCGCGCCGCCTCCCCTTGCCGGCGAACCGGCGCAGGGTTTTCGGATCAGCCCTTTTCGACCTGTCCGAATTCCAGATCGACCGGCACGGCGCGCCCGAAGATCGAAACTTCCACCTTGAGCCGCGCCCGCTCCTCGTCCACTTCCTGGACGAAACCGTTGAACGAGGCGAACGGACCATCCGAAACGCGGATCGCCTCGCCGATCTCGAAAGTGACCGAGGGCTTCGGCCGCTCGACGCCTTCCTGAACCTGGTTCAGGATGCGCTGCGCCTCGGCTTCGGTGATCGGCACCGGCTTGGAGTCACCGAGGAAGCCGGTGACCTTCGGCGTGTTCTTGACCAGCGAGAACACCGCATCGGTCAGATTGGCCTTGAGCAGCACATAGCCCGGAAAGAACTTGCGCTCGGCATCGACCTTGCGGCCGCGGCGGATTTCGACGACCTTCTCGGTCGGCACCACGATCTGCTCGATATCGGCGGACAGGCCCTTCTGCTTGGCCTTGTTCTCAATGTCCTCGGCGACCTTCTTTTCGAAGTTCGAATAGGCGTGGACGATGTACCAGCGCGCGGTCATTTCAAGACTTCTCCGTAATCGCCGGACTTAATGGCCGAGGCTCAGTAACCGCTCGATCGCGTAGCCCATGGCCACGTCGGCGGTGAAGAAAAAGATCATCGCGATGACCGCGAATACGAGCACCATCACCGTCGAGATCATCGTCTCCCGGCGCGACGGCCAAGTCACCTTGGCAGTTTCCGCGCGGACCTGCTGGAGAAAGACGAAAGGATTTGTGGTTTTCGAAGCCATATGCCGCTCTGTCTTCAAGACCCGTTGGCCGGGTCTCCTGGATGATCCCGCTGGCCGGGACGTGCCGCCTGGGTTCAAGTCGACGCCGAATCAGCGCCATTTCGCCCATGCAAATCGGACGCGTAAAGCCGGCTTCCCAGCTCCACGCGTCGCGTGTCTGTTGTGTCTACATAAAACCGATTCTTGATCCACGCAAGTGGCAAGTGTCCGCTTTATGACCAAACGCCGCCTCGGAACCATCCAGTCGTCCCGTCCCGGCTATCGAGGCCTTATGCCTCAGTTCGCCCAATATGGCAAGCCACCTGCCCTTTTTCAATGCCGGACCCCAATTCCAGGAGGTGGATCCGGAAATCAGGCACGCGATTACAAGTTCGAGGAAATGGCGTTGCGGACGAACCTGCGACCTGCTGTTTTGGAAACCAAATGAAGCGCACGCAAGATTGGAATCCAGCTGCCCATGCCGAGGCAGCTGGATCAACCCAGGGTTAGTTAGGCACAGGCGAGTTCGACCCCGGCCACTGCGCCGATTCCGCATGGTGGGCGTGGGCGCGGCGCGATCACTGCCGGGCACGGGGGCGGGTCGTCGTCATCGTCGGGGCCGAAAGAACGGCCCCGACGCCGCCAAGCCTTGAGAACGCTGCGGCGCGAGGAGGGTCGCCAAGGCAGCACCCGGCCTGAAGTCTCTTTCCCCAGCGTGGGTTTCTCATCCAGAGCCTTCAACGCACTCAGAATCTGGTCGACAGGGATTACCGTGCCGTTGTCCAGGCGGCGCAAGGCAGGCTGGTTTTCCACCGCGCAGGCATCGGACGCCCACGAGGAAAGCAGTGCCCGCTTTTCTCCACTGCTGAGGCGTGGATGGTTGATGACGTTGTCTGGATTGTCGAGCAGGCACAAAGAAGTTTCAATTTTGCCCGAGCGTGCCGCAGAAAGTGTCGGTGTCTCGTAGAAGTTGTCCATCTCCATTCTCCGCAATCTGGGCCTCCCGGCCGAAGCCGGGAGGCGGACCGCAGGGATAACTGAATCGATACGATCAGGCCGCTTTGCGGGTGCGTTCCGTATCCTGGGCGATCTGCTTGCCCACCTGGGCGTCGCCGGCCCCGATGCTAATGCGGCGCGGCTTCAGCTCTTCGGGAATCTCACGGACGATGTCGATGGTCAGGAGACCGTTCTCAAGGTTTGCTGCCTTGATCTTCATGTGGTCGGCAAGCTTGAACGTCTGCCTGAAACTGCGGTAGGCGATGCCCTGGTGCAGCAGCTGGCGTCCGCTCTGGTCATCAGCCTTCTGGCCTGCCACGACCAGTTCGGGTCCATGCTGGGTCAGCTCAACCTCATCCTGGCTGAAGCCCGCGATGGCCATCGAGATACGGTAATCGTTCTCGTCGACCTTCTCGATGTTATAGGGTGGCCCGTCGGGCCGCGTACCATTGTCGGGCATGTCGAAAAGACGGTCAAAACCGACGGTGCTGCGATAGAGAGAGTCAAAGGTTCTCACAGCCACATCCTCCTTGAAGCAACATGGGTACAAGGGCGCCGCCCAGCAGCGCCGCCTTTTGCCAAGCCAATCGGCCTCGGCGGGAAACGAATTAGGAAGGGCTGAAAACCGGTTCAAGAGCCCTGTTCAAAAAAATTCCAGTAGCCAGGCCAGCATCCCGCTTCCAATAATTCGCAGCCGCTGAAAAGCAGCTGGCGGCAGCAAAATAGGCCTATTCTGAATTGTGAACGCAAATGGCAATTGGCTCGCCAATGGCAGTTGAATCAAGGAAATTGGTTCGTGGAAATACGCCGACTTCGGCATTGCGCATCAGCGCTCTCGCTCTGCGCATGCCTTCGGAACGTCGCTCGTCGAGTACGCGGCTTCAGCCCAACCAAACGAGGAGCCAAAACAAGGCGTTTCTAAAATGCCGGATTCCAACGAGGAAAATGGCACGGGCAGCAGGGCTCGAACCTACGACCTGCGGTTTTGGAGACCGCCGCTCTACCAACTGAGCTATGCCCGTACGCGCGTTTCAGCGCAGGCGCTTCCTAAAAGCTTCCGGGCGCGCTGTAAAGAGTTGTCTGACGCGCTTTCAGATCCTTTGCCGGAAATCCGAATAGGTGATGACCAGCCCGTCCCTGCCGATCTCGATTTTTCGCCTGCCTGAAGCCGCATGCCGGCGCTCAATCCCCGGCCGGCGGCTTGTACGGCCCGCCCGGTACGCCCCAGCCCCAGGCCGGCATCGGTTCGGTCTGCGGGTCGCAGGTCTCGCCGAGGGTGGAATTCATCTTGGCAAGCCGTGACCCCCATTCGACATAGCCCATGAAGGCGGAACGGAATTCGGGATCGTCCGGCAGCCCGACCGCATCGGCGGCATCGGCAAGCAAGCTGATCCAGCGGCGGCGCTGTTCCTCCGTCAGATGCTTGCCCAAGTGATGCATGACCATCTCGCGATGGCCGCCATGCTGTTCGCTGTAGGTCTTGGGTCCGCCAAAAACCTCGCCGATGAAGGCCGCGACATGCGCGGGATGATCCGGCGACATGTGTTTGAACACCGGGCCGACCACCGGGTCGCGGGACACCTTGTCGTAAAAGGTTTCCGTCAGCCGATTGAGGGCTTCGATGCCGCCGGCCCATTCGTAGAGTGTCGGGATATCCTGGCTCATTCTCGATCCTCCCCCGGGCGACGCCTGCCACGACGATAGCGGAGAAATCGGGCATGGCTCAACCTGCCTCGATGGCCAGTTTCTGCGATGCCTACAGTTTGGCGGGCGACTCGGCCTTGGCTGTCGGCGGAAGCAAACAGTTGTCGGGCTTGGGTGAGGTTTTGCAAATAGCGGGGCCAGTTAGCGCCTCCACCGACTCCGGCCCGGTTGTCAGCCCGACTTTGAGCATCATGTCGGGCTCGAGCTGACGCTCGACCGAGCCTATCGCGGCGAACAGAGCTGGGTCCATCTCCATCTCCTCCAGGTAGGCTTTAACCAACTGCGTCTGTCCCTCGAGGACATGCTGAGCCTCGCCTTGGGATCGACCAGCCTTTTGGCGTCGGCGGCAAGCATGAGCGCGCAGGCCGAATCGCACTCCACTCCAAAATCGCTAATCAGCCCGACATAGGCACCGTTATCGGCCAAGCAGCCTGCCTCGGGCGGGTCGCAGCCGACGATAGTGGTGCGAGCGACGGCGACGTCGAGCTTCCGTTCATGGATAAGCCTTCCCGCGGCCAGAGCGCTGAACAGGCTGCCCCCCTGTGAGCTGATCACCACCGGCAGCCGCCGGTTGCCAAGGGTGTCGAGCAACTGGCGCAACTTTTGCGGGGTCTGAGGCGTCATCGCGCCTTCCGCCGAGATCCATTCCGGGCAATCGGGATTGCAGAGCGAGTCTCTGCCGCGAACGACAACGAAGCGCATATCTGGCGTCGAATTCCCTGGCGCTGCCTGCAACGGCTTGGGAGCTGGAGCCTTGGCCGCCTGAGAAAGTGGGGGGCCGGTCTTTGCCTTGATCGCAGCCACCACGGCCGGCTTGGCCACGGGCGTTTGTCCGCCGGCTGGCTTGTTTCCCGGTATTTCCCGGCAGTTCGGAGCCGGCGGGTCGAACATGCACAAACTTGCTCTGGTAAACAGCTCAAGAGTGTCCGTGCTGGTCGCCAGTTTCATCGTCAGCATATCGTGGAGGCCGATCTGCCTGATGTCGCTGGCCGGCGTCGCCTTCATCAAGTCCAGCACGCCCTGCCCGATACCCATCTCTCTGAGATAGGCCGAGATCTTTCTCGCGTACCCCTTACTCATCTCATAGGTCTTGTAGCTTTCACCCGGAGTGACGGTTTGCGTGGTGACCCGATATTTTTTGCCCCGTTTGACGCGATAGGTGGTCCGGTAGTGCGTTGTGGAGGGGAACCAGGTGGTGGTGATCTGATGAACACCCAGATAGTTCCAGCCGCCGGCGACGCGCCGGACGCCTCCGGCAAACATCAGCGGACAGGCGGAGTTGCAGATGGCGCCATCAGACGCCCGGCCGAGATAGGCGGAACCTTTGCCGTAACTAAAACCACAACCATCCGTCCCGGGCCAACAGTCGGAAAACTCGGTCTTGCCTACGGCGATATCGAGCTTGTTCTTGCGGATTATCCGGCCAAGTTCGAGCGCTGCATTGACGTTGCCGCCAAAGGAATTGACGATAATCGGCAGTTTGCGACCGCCAAGCTTCTTCAAGGTACGCTTGAGCAAGGCTGGCGTGCCGGCTGCGATGTCGCCTTCGGCGGAGATCCACTCCGGACAATTGGGCTCGCAGCCAGGTGCGCTGCTGCGCGTGACGACAAACTGCATCTCCGAGCGATCGTCGGTCCATATCGTCGGATCGGTCGGATAGAGCACTCCCTGCAGAGGGGGTACTGTCTGCCATGTCCCGGGGGAGGCATCCTCGGCCTTCGCGGCGAAGGCAGCTATCGCCATCGCGGCCACCGTCGACAGCCGGACCAGCCCGCGCCGCCACCGTCCCACAGTGTCTGAACGTTGTCCCCAAACCACGCCCGGCAAACCCCTCAATGCAATCCATAATAGTTGCGGCGACGGTGCTTGCAATAGCTTTGAAACAATCGTGCAATACTTGTGCCGCGCAACGCCGGAAACAAAAAGGCAGCCCCAAAGACCGCCCTTTCCTGGTCCATCCGGCTGATATCAGTTCGACTATTTCTCGATGGTGACGACGATGCTGGCAGCGACGGTGCGGGGCCCTTCACGGAACGCGAAGCAAGGCGTCTCTTTCATGCGATAGGCACGATCAGCCATTGGACGACGGCACCACGCGGCAATTCTCAGGTTTCGGCGCCGATCTGCAGATGCTGGACCCCGTCAGCGCATCCACCGACTGGCGCCCGGTCGTCAGGCCGACCTCCAGCATCATGTCGGGTTCGAGCTGACGCTCGACCGAACTGCCCTGGAGCGCCCGGAACAAAGCGGGGCTGATCGCCATCTCGTCGAGGTAGGATTTGACCGCCTGCTTCTGCCCCATCAGATAGAGGCTGAGCCGCGCCTGGGAACCGACAAGCCGCCTGGCGCCACCGGCCAGCATGAGCGCGCAGGCCGAATCGCAGTCGCCGTCGCCATCGACGCTCAGCCCGGCATAGGCGCCGTCCTTGGCCAGGCAATTCCACTCTGCCGGGTCGCAGCCGACGAAATCGGTGCGGGCAACGGCAACGTCGAGCTTCTTTTCATGGATGATCCGGCCCGCCGCCAGGGCGCCGGAGAGGTCTCCGCCTCGCGAGCTGATCACCACCGGCAGCCGCCGGTTGCCAAGCGTGGCGAGCAATTGGCTGAGTTTCTGCGGCGTCTGGGGCGTAATCGCGCCTTGCGCTGCAATCCATTCCGGGCAGTCGGGATTGCAGAGCGGGTTGCTGCCGCGAACCACGACAAAGCGCATGCCGTCATCGTGCGGCGCGCTCTCCGGCTTCACCGGCAGCGGCGCAGCCTTTGCCACGTCCGGCAGGCCGCCGGCTGGCTTGTTCTCCGGTATCTCCCGGCAATTCGGAGCCGGAAGGTTCAGCCTGCACAGGCTTGCGCTGGTCAGCAAATCTGCAGCGTCGTCGCTGGTGACCAGCTTCATTGTCAGCATGTCGCTGAGGTCGATCTGCTGGATGTCGCTGGCCGGCGTGCTCTTCATCGTCTCGATGATGCTGAGGTCGACACCCATCTCCTTGAAATAGGCGGACAGCTTGCGCTCCACCCCCTTGCTCATCTCGTAGGTCTTGTAGCTGCCGGTGTTCTTGCGGCTGATGACCTTCTTGCTGATGACCCGCTTCTTGCCTTTCACGATCCGGTAGCGGACCTGATATTGCACGTTCATCTGCACGATCGTGGTCGTGATCTGGTGGACGCCGAGATAGGCCAGCGGCCCGACCAGGCGCCTGGTGCCGCCGGCCAGCATCATTGGACAAGCGGACGCGCAATAGCTGCCGAGCACATAGGGGCTGCCGATATAGTGCGCGCCTCTGGCGTCGTTCTCCTTGCAGTTTTTCATCCCCGGCTCGCAGCCGACGAACCACGTCCTGCCGACCGCGATGTCGAGCTTGTTCTTGCGTATCATCCGGCCCATGGCGATGGCCGCATCGACATCGCCGCCCGGAGAGTTGATGACGATCGGCAATTTGCGGCCGCCGAGCGTTTTCAGGGCAGCCTTGAGCAGCGCCGGCGACTTGGCCGATATCGCACCCTCGGCCGATATCCATTCCGGACAGGTCGGCTCACAGCCCGCCGCGTCGCTACGCACGACGACGAACCGCATCGGCGGATCCGGATCCGGCTCTGAATTTTTTGTCTCGGCCGCGAAGGCGGCGCTGCCCACGGCAAGCATCGACACCAGGCAGATCAGCCCCAGTGCCAACCATGGCCGACTATGCAAACGGTGCTGTGGAACCATCCGACCAAGCCCTCAACCCAATCTATACTGTAGAGGCTCACAGACTTGCAACAGAGATTGGGACCCCAAACAGGCACATCTGGCCAACGAAAAAGGGCGGCCCGAGGGCCGCCCCTATCCGTTTCGATCCGGCGATGCCGGGCTCGATTACTCTTTGATGGTGACGACGATGCCGGCACCGACGGTGCGGCCGCCTTCACGGATGGCGAAGCGCAGCTTCTCTTCCATGGCGATCGGCACGATCAGCTCGACATCGACCGTGATGTTGTCGCCGGGCATAACCATTTCCGTGCCTTCCGGCAGCGACACGATGCCGGTCACGTCGGTCGTGCGGAAGTAGAACTGCGGACGGTAGTTGGTGAAGAACGGCGTGTGACGGCCACCTTCGTCCTTGGTCAGGATGTAGGCTTCGGCCACGAACTTCTTGTGCGGCTTCACCGTACCGGGCTTGGCCAGAACCTGGCCGCGCTCGACGCCTTCACGATCAACGCCGCGCAGCAGCGCGCCGATGTTGTCGCCGGCCTGGCCCTGATCGAGCAGCTTGCGGAACATCTCGACGCCCGTGCAGGTCGTCTTGGTCGTCGGGCGGATGCCGATGATTTCCAGTTCCTCGCCGACCTTGACGATGCCGCGCTCGACGCGGCCGGTCACGACCGTGCCACGGCCCGAGATCGAGAACACGTCTTCGATCGGCATCAGGAACGGCTTGTCCAGCGGACGAACCGGCGTCGGGATATAGGCATCGACCGCAGCCATCAACTCGCGGATCGCATCTTCGCCGATGGTCTTGTTGGAATCTTCCAGAGCAGCCAGCGCCGAACCCTTGACGATCGGAATGTCGTCGCCGGGGAACTCGTTCTTCGACAGAAGCTCGCGAACCTCGAGCTCGACCAGTTCGAGCAGCTCGGCATCGTCGACCTGGTCGACCTTGTTCAGGAACACCACGATCGACGGCACGCCGACCTGACGGGCAAGCAGGATGTGCTCGCGGGTCTGCGGCATCGGGCCGTCGGCGGCCGACACGACCAGGATCGCGCCGTCCATCTGCGCGGCGCCCGTGATCATGTTCTTCACATAGTCGGCGTGGCCGGGGCAGTCGACATGGGCGTAGTGGCGCGCTGCCGTCTCGTATTCGACGTGCGCCGTCGAAATCGTGATGCCGCGGGCCTTCTCTTCGGGCGCCGCATCGATCTGGTCGTAGCGCTTGTACTCGCCAAAATACTTCGTGATCGCCGCCGTCAGCGACGTCTTGCCATGATCGACGTGGCCAATCGTGCCAATGTTCACATGAGGCTTGTTACGCTCGAATTTACCTTTTGCCATAGTCTCTTTCCTTGGACGGCCTTGACCTTCAGTTCAGTCGAATGCGGGGCGATTAGCGACTACGGCCGAAAAACACAAGTGCCTTGTGGCCGGGTGCGCTGTCCACTCGGTCTCAACCGATGATCCGATTGCGGGGATGTGGCGCTGATATAGGAACGCGCGAGCGGAAATGAAATGGGGGCTGCGGGCTCCAGCACCTGTTTGCTATTCCCGCCCATGTCCTGTCCCGCCCATGTCCTGGCCTTTGCCTGCCGGATGTGCAGCCGGCGCCTGGCCCATTGCCGCTACGGCGGCGGTCTGATTTGGTTGCCCCATGCAATTCATACCGACCTCCATACGCGGCCCGCTGTTCATGATCGTTTCGACGGGGTCGTACCTCGTCAACGACACGATGATGAAACTCGCGACCGCGGGCTTGCCGTCCTATGAAGTGCTGTTCCTGCGCGGGGTCGCGGCCACGCTATGGGGCATGCCGCTGCTGTTCCTGCTGGGCTATGGCAGGCAGATCCCTTTGATCTTCGACAAACGCGTGCTGCGCCGCAACCTGCTCGAGCTCGCGGCCATCCTCTGTTACGTCGTGGCGCTGGCCAACATGCAGATCGCCGATTCGACCGCGCTCGGGCAGATCACCCCGCTTTTGATGCTGGTCGGCTCCTCCATCCTGTTCGGCGAACGGATCGGCGGCGTGCGCATGGCGCTGATCGGGCTCGGTTTCGTCGGTGCGCTCATGGTGGCCCAGCCGACTATGCAGGGCATCTCGGTCTATGCGTTGCTGGCGCTCGGCAACGCAGCATTGGCGGCGGCGCGCGATCTTGCCGGCAGGCGGGTCGCGGCCGAGGTGCCGGGCATGATCGTCGCCATTTCCGCCGTCGTGGTGGTGCTGATCGGCGCGGGCGCCGCGCATCTCGTTTCCGAGCGCTGGGTGATGCCGGAAGCCCGGCACCTGCTGCTCATGGCCGGCGCCGGATTCTTCCTGATCTTCGGCCATTTCTTCATCTTCATGGCCTATCGCGTCGGTCCGACCGGCGTCGTGGCGCCGTTCTACTACTGCTTCACCGTCTGGGCGGTCATCTCAGGCGTGCTGGTATTCGGGCAGTTCCCGAATGCCCTGGCGGTCTGCGGCATCCTGCTGGTGGTCGCGAGCGGGCTGACCATCGTCTCGCTTGATGAACGCAAACGCAGGCTGACCGTCGTCGCCTGACCTTTAAGTCAACGCGTCGAAGCAGGTTTGGCCGTCCTGCGGTCAGCCAGTCGGCAGACTGGTGCCTAAAGCGTTCGCTTGCCGGAGAACTGGTGATAGGCCCACAGCACGACGACCGCGCCGATAACGGCGACGATCAGGCTCCAGATGTTGAGGCCGGTCACGCCCGTGGCGCCAAAGGCGCTGAAGATCAGCCCTCCGACGATGGCGCCGACAATGCCGAGCACGATATCCATGATCAAGCCCTGGCCGGTCTTGTTGACGATCTTGCTGCCGATAAAGCCGGCGATGACGCCGAGGATGATCCAGCTGATAATGCCCATTTTTCCTCTCCATTCCCCGCCCGCCGATCATGGTCACATGATTGTCAAAAGCTCAAGCCAACTTGAAATTCCGCCCGCATGGTCCATTGTAGCCGGCGGGACGGGCTTGGTCGTTATGGAGGATTGACCTATGGGACTTTTTGACAACGCCGTGCCCGGCGGCAACATCACCAAACCGCTGATGATCGCGCTCGGCGCGCTGCTGGTGGGAAAGATGCTGAGCGGCAGAAGCGCCGAACAGACGAGTGCCGAAGAGACGGGCGAGCCCGCCCAGCCTCAAACGCCAGCCCCCACCGGAACCACGGCCTCAGGCGACGGCGGCCTGCTTGGCGGACTGGGCGGACTGCTCGACAAGCTCAAGACTGCCGGCCAAGGCAATGTCGCTGACTCCTGGGTCGGCACCGGGCAGAACCAGCCGATCAACGCCAATGATCTCGGCAAGGCGATCGGCCCGCAGGTCATTCGAGAGATCGCGCAAAGGACCGGACTGGACGAGCAGGAGTTGCTCAAGCAATTGTCCACAGCCCTGCCAGGCATTGTCGACAGACTGACGCCGAACGGACAGGTGCCGCAGCAACACCAGGTCGCGTCCGCCTTCAACAGCTAGACTTCTGCGCCTGCATCACGCGCAAACACGCCCGGCACCGCCTTGCGGCTGTCGGGCGTTGCTTCGACCAGCGCCGCGAACCGCCTGGCAGTCGACGCATCGACCGGCGTGTAGACGGAAACCGAGAAATCACTGTCGCGGCCGCCCGGCTGCAGCGTGGCGAAATCGAACGACATCGCGCCGGCGACAGGGTGCCGGATGGATTTCCGCCAGATCGGTGGCTCGGCGATGTCGCGGCTGTTCCAGCACGTGGCGAACGCTTCGCTTGCCGCTTCCAGTGACGAAACCAGTGCGGCCAGCACCGGATCGCGAGTCATGGCAACAGTGGCAAGCCGGAACTGCGCCGCCGCCGAGCGCGAAACCTCCGGCCAGTCGACAAAGCGCTGCCGCCATTCCAGGTCGAGAAACAGCCGGGCGAGCAGGCTGCCGGACCACTCATCATCCGTCTCGAAATCCCCGAGCAGCACCGCCGCCGGGTGGTTCCAGGCGACGACCTGCCAGTAGCGGTTGACGATATAGGCCGGGTGCGGCGCCAGCCCGTCGAGCAGGCTTAGCAGCGGCGCGCTGGGCAGGCCTTGCTCGCCGAGCCGGTTTCGCCAGTCGAGATCGGGTCGCGCCAATTGGAACAGATAGGCCTGCTCGGACCGGCTCAGCTTCAGCACCCGCGCCAGCGAGCGAAGCACCTGCGGCGACGCGTTCACCTCCCGTCCCTGCTCGAGCCAGGTGTACCAGGTGGTGCTGATCCCCGCCTCGGCTGCGACCTCTTCGCGCCTGAGGCCCGGTGCCCGGCGGCGGCCATTGGCGCCATCGATCCGCGGCAAGCGGTCCCGCCGCTCGCGCAGGAAGCGGGCAAGCTCGTCGTGCCGTGGGCCGTCATAGGTCATGCTGTCACCTCTGATACCAGTATAAGCGGTAGTCTTGTACCCCTTTAAAGGAAAGCTAGGTTGCGAGCGATCGCCTGAAAGAACTCGTCCATGCACCTCGCCCGACGCCAGCTATTTCCCCTCACCTTCCCTGTGTCGTGTCCGGGCAGGCGCGGGCCATCGAGGCCACAACGCAACATCGCCCCAAAGGGCATCGACCCAAGGACATCGACAATGAATGCTCTCAACCAGATCCGTCAGATCGACTACACCGTCATCTTCGCCCGCGACATGGCCGCCATGCGGCACTTCTACGGGGATGTGATGGAATTTGATCTGCAGCGCGAACTCGGCGACAGGTGGATCGAATACCGGGTCGGCCCGAACACGCTGGCCTTGACCAGCCTCGGCATGATGTTCAACGACACGCCGCAGCAGCGGGATGCGCTGTCGCTGCAACTGGCATTCCGGGTGGCGCCGGAGATGCTCGCTGCCTGCGCCGAGGCGCTTCAGGCCAAGGGCGTGCAGCCGGTCCTGCCGCTCACCGACCAGGAATGGGGCCACAGAACAGTGTTCTTCCGCGATCCGGACGGCAACGTTGTCGAGATATTCGCTGAGATCTGATGCGGAGTGGGGAGTTTGGAGCGGGTAGCGGGAATCGAACCCGCATATTCAGCTTGGAAGGCTGCTGCTCTACCACTGAGCTATACCCGCATCGTCCTCAAGGTTCGCGGGCTGGCAGTGGTGGAGAGGGTTGGATTCGAACCAACGTAAGCTAAGCTAACGGATTTACAGTCCGTCCCCTTTAACCACTCGGGCACCTCTCCAGCCTGCCGTCGAAGCCTTGCAACGAGGCATTCTCGCCGATCAGGTCGAAACCAGGGTTTTGTCCGAAATCAGCGAAGCGCCTTATGGCGGCAAGGCCAGTGGGTGTCAACCGCACCGCAAGGCAAAATGCGCTGAATTTGACAGCCTGCCCGGCAAGCCGGCTTTCTGCCTGTATCCACAGCCCGGCGACGCGGCTATAGAAGCCGGCCATGAGCAATGACAACACGCCCAAGACCGCCAAAGACACCCACTACGCCAAGCTGCGTCGCGCCCATCGCGACGAGAAGGCCGGCGGCGCGCCCGCCTTCCGGCCGCGCCAGCCGGTGCCGCCGGGCGAGAACGCCGCCGACGGGCTGGTGCGGCTTTATGGCCTGCACACGGTGCGCGCCGCGCTCGACAATCCGCGCCGGCGGATCAGAAAGATGTTGGTGACGCGCAATGCCGCCGAGCGGCTGGCGATCGCCGACCTCGCCGCTTTGCCGTTCAAGGCCGAACTGGTCGAGCCGAAGGACATCGACAAGATCACCGGTTCGGACGCCGTCCACCAGGGCGTGCTGATCGAGGCCGAGCCGCTGAAGCCCAAGCGCCTTGACGCGCTCGGCGATACCAAACTGGTGCTGGTGCTCGACCAGGTCACCGACCCGCACAATGTCGGCGCCATCCTGCGCTCGGCGGTCGCCTTCGGCGCCGGTGCGCTGATCACCACGGCCCGCCACAGCCCGCAGGAATCCGGCGTGCTGGCCAAATCCGCCTCCGGCGCACTGGAACATATCGACCAGATCGAGGTGAAGAACCTGGCCGACGCGCTGGGACAGTTGCACGAAGCCGGCTTCCAGACCATTGGCCTCGATTCCGATGGGCCAGCGGAGCTCGAAACGAGTTTTTCAGGCGAAAAGATAGCGTTGGTGCTCGGCGCCGAAGGCAAGGGCCTGCGCCAGAAAACGCGCGAGACGGTGACGACACTCGCCCGCCTCGACATGCTCGGCGCCATCCGCTCGCTCAACGTGTCGAACGCCGCGGCGGTGAGCCTTTATGCGGCACGGAAATTCCTTGGAAAGTGAATGGTGAAATAGTGAATGGTGAATGGTGAATGGAAGCGTTCTTACCATTCACCATTCACCGCACTTCATGTCCCGCCATCCGCTCCAGCGCACGAACTAGCGCTGAGTGATCCTCTTTTGCCCCGCCATTCGCCGAGCATGAGTTGAACAGCTGCTGCGTCGTCGACGTATTGGGCAGCGAGACACCGAGTGCCTTGGCGCCTTCCAGCGCCAGGTTGAGATCCTTCTGGTGCAGTTCGATGCGGAAGCCCGGCGCGAAGGTGCGCTTTATCATGCGCTCGCCATGCACTTCGAGGATGCGCGATGCCGCCAGCCCGCCCATCAGCGCCTGCCGGACCCTGGCCGGATCGGCGCCGGCTTTTGCGGCGAAGACCAGCGCCTCGGCGACCGCCTCGATGGTCAGGGCCACGACGATCTGGTTGGCAACCTTGGTGGTCTGGCCGACGCCGTTCGGGCCGACAAGCGTGATGTTCTTGCCCATCTTTTCGAACACGGGCTTGGCGCGCTCGAACGCCTTGTCCTCGCCGCCGATCATGATGGTCAGCGACGCCGCCTTTGCGCCGACCTCGCCGCCCGACACCGGCGCGTCAAGATAGTCGCAGCCGAGATCGTTGATTTTCTTGGCGAAAACCTTGGTCTCGATCGGCGAGATCGAGCTCATGTCGATGACCAGCTTGCCCTTGCTCAGGCCGGAAGCGACACCGTTCTCGCCGAACAGCACCTCGGCTACCTGCGGGGTGTCGGGAACCATGGTGATGATGATATCCGCGGCCTTCGCCACTGCCGCGTGGCCGGTGATGCTTCTCAAGCCCTTGGCGACGAGATCGGCCGGCGGCTTCGAGCGGTGGTCGCTGGCAATGACGGCGTAGCCGGCATCCAGGAGATGCCCCGCCATCGGCGCGCCCATGATGCCAAGGCCGATGAAGCCGATGGTTTCCATTGTTGTTCTCCAAATGACTGTGTGAAACGCCCCCTCATCCGGCCGCTACGCGGCCACCTTCTCCCCGTTGGGGAGAAGAGGCTGGCGCTAACCTCGGCGATCTCTTCTCCCCTCGGGGAGAAGGTGGCCCGAAGGGCCGGATGAGGGGGCTGCGACGCTTAAGCCGCAGCACTCCCCTGCCCGTTAAGCTCTCTGAACCACCCCAACCCGGCCTCCGTCCCCGCCTTCGGCTTGTATTCCGCCCCGACCCAGCCGGAATAGCCGATCCTGTCGATATGCTCGTAGAGGAAGGGATAATTGATCTCGCCCGTCCCCGGCTCGTGACGGCCGGGATTGTCCGCAAGCTGGATATGCGCGATGCGGCCGAGGTTGGCCTCGATGGTACGGGCGAGATCCCCCTCCATGATCTGCATGTGATAGATGTCGTATTGCAGGAACAGGTTCTTCGAACCGACGCGCTCGATCAGCGCCAGCGCCTGCTCCGAATAGTTCAGGAAAAAACCCGGTATGTCGCGCGTGTTGATCGGCTCGATCAAAAGCCGGATGCCGGCCTGCTCCAGTTTCTCGGCTGCAAACGCGAGGTTCTCGGCTAAAGTATTTTCCAGCACCGAACGATCCACGCCCTGCGGCGCGATGCCGGCGAGGCAATTGACCTGCTCGCAGCCGAGCGCATGGGCATAGCTGATCGCCTTGGCGATGCCTTGCCGGAATTCCGGCGCGCGGTCGGGCAAAACCGCGATGCCGCGCTCGCCCTTGCCCCAGTCGCCGGCCGGGAGGTTGAACAGCACCTGTGTCAGGCCGTTCTTCTTCAGCCGGGCCGCGACCACGTCAGGCGTATGATCATAGGGGCCGATATATTCGACGCCCTTGAAGCCGGCGCGGGCTGCGGCATCGAAGCGATCGAGGAACTCATGCTCGCCAAAGAGCATCGACAGATTGGCTGAAAAACGCGGCATTCTTTTTCTCCTTCTTCTGCTTGGCCCTAGGCGTGTTGAGATTCAGGTCGGGCAGAGTCGAAAACGGTGACTTTCGAAAACCGGAGCGGAACGTACTTTCTGTACGTGAGCACCGGAAGCGCAGGAAGGCGCCGTTTGCAGGCCTGTCTCACCTGAATATCGGCGCGCCTAATCGAGCAACACAATCGCCGTTGGCGCATCCTCATGGCTTTCGGCAAGGTCCTCGAATTCGGTGATCTTGTCGATTTCCGTGCCCATGGAAATGTTGGTGACGCGCTCGAGGATGAATTCGAGCACCACCGGCACCTGGTATTCCTTCATCAGCCGCTGCGCTTCCTTGAACGCGCCGGCGAACTCTTCCGGTTTGCGCACCCGGACCGCCTTGCAGCCCATCGCTTCTGCGACCGCGACATGATCGACGCCGTAGCCGGCCTCCGGATCGTTGGCGCGGTTGACGTTCTCGAAGGCCAGGCTCACCTCGAAATCCATCGCAAAACCGCGCTGCGCCTGGCGGATCAGGCCGAGATAGGCATTGTTCACGACGACATGGATATACGGCAGTTTGTGCTGTGCGCCGGCCGCCAGTTCCTCGATCATGAACTGGAAGTCGTAGTCGCCCGACAGCGCCACGATGGTGCGATCCGGATCGGCGGCGCGCACGCCAAGCGCTGCCGGCAGCGTCCAGCCGAGCGGGCCGGCCTGGCCGCAATTGATCCAGTTGCGCGGCTTGTAGACATGCAGGAACTGCGCCCCGGCGATCTGCGAGAGGCCGATCGTGGTGACGTAGGTGGTGTCACGGCCGAACGACTTGTTCATCTCCTCATAGACGCGCTGCGGCTTCAGCGGCACCTGCTCGAAATGCGTCTTGCGCTTCATCGTCTTCTTGCGGGTCTGGCATTCCTTCGCCCAGCCCGACCAGTCGCGCAGCTTTCCTGCCGTCTTCCATTCGGTGGCGACGTCGAGCAGCATCTTTAGTGCCGCACCGGCGTCCGAGACGACGCCGAGATCCGGCGCGAACACCCGGCCGATCTGGGTCGGTTCGATGTCGACATGGATGAATTTCTTGCCCTTGGTGTAGACATCGACCGAACCGGTGTGGCGGTTGGCCCAGCGATTGCCGATGCCAAAGACGAAATCGGCTTCCAACATCGTCGCATTGCCGTAGCGATGCGAGGTCTGCAGCCCGCACATGCCGGCCATCAGCCGGTGGTCGTCGGGGATCGCGCCCCAGCCCATTAGCGTCGGGATGACCGGCACGCCCGTTATCTCGGCAAATTCGATCAACAGATCCGACGCATCGGCGTTGATGATGCCGCCGCCGGCGACGATCAGCGGCTTTTCCGCGGCATTGAGCATCGCCAAGGCCTTTTCGGCCTGGGCGCGCGACATTGCCGGCTTGAACGGGACCAGCGGTTCATAGGCATCGATATCGAATTCGATCTCGGCCAATTGCACGTCGACCGGCAGGTCGATGAGCACCGGGCCCGGTCGCGACGAGCGCATCAGGTGAAATGCCTTCTGCAGCGCCATCGGCACGAGATAGGGCTCCATGACCGTGACCGCCCATTTGGCGACGGGTGCGGCTATGGCGGCGATATCGACCGCCTGGAAATCCTCCTTGTTGAGCCGTGCCCGCGGCGCCTGACCAGTGATGCACAGGATCGGGATGGAGTCCGCCGCCGCCGAATAGAGCCCGGTGACCATGTCGGTGCCGGCCGGGCCCGACGTGCCGATGCACAGCCCGATATTGCCTGATTTAGCTCTCGTGTAGCCCTCGGCCATATGCGAGGCCGCCTCGACATGGCGCGCCAGGATGTGGCGGATCGAGCCCCTCGCCTTCAGCGCCGAATAGAACGGATTGATCGCCGCGCCCGGCACGCCGAAGCCGCAGGAAACGCCTTCCTTTTCGAGAACGAGAACCGCTGCATCTACAGCGCGCATCCTGGCCATGTCCAGCCTCCGCAAATTGTTGGTCGACCGACAATGCCAGTATGGTTTTCATTTTTCAATTTTTTCAGAATAATTTTTCATTTCTAGAAAACGGCTCCTGTCCACTGATTTCGCTGGCTTTTCCGTTTTTCATGAATCCGGGCACCAGAATCTGTGAAAAAGTTTTTCATTGCGATTTCGGCGAAACCGGCGACAATGCCGCCATGGAAACCAGCGAAAAACGCCAGCGCGGCCGGCCGCGCGCTTTCAACGGTCCGTCCGAGGCCGGTTCTGTACAGTCGCTGGACCGGGCCTTGCGCATCCTGGCCATCGTCGCTGAAGGCAGTGGCCTGTCGCTGAGCGAGATTTCGGCGCGTAGCGAGCTCGCGGCGTCCACCGCCTACCGCATGCTGACGACGCTGCAGAACCACGGCATGGTCGAGTTCGATACATCGGACCAGCTGTGGTCGATCGGCGTCGAGACCTACCGCATGGGTGCCGCCTTCCTGCGCCGCCGCAAGCTTGTCGACCGGGCCCGCGTGGTCATGCAGGAATTGATGGAGAAGACCGGTGAAACCGCCAATCTCGGCGTCGCCGAGGACGATTGCGTCGTTTTCGTCAGCCAGGTCGAGACCCATCAGGCGATCCGCGCCTTCTTCCGCCCGGGCACGCGCAGCTCTTTCCATGCCTCGGGCATCGGCAAGGCGGTGCTGGCGCAGCTCGAGCCGGAACGCGTCGCCGCCATCCTGCGCAAGTCGGGCCTGCAGCGCTTCACCGACAAGACGCTGTCCGACATTTCGGCGCTGGCCCATGACCTGGCTGACATCAAGCACCGTGGCTGGTCGGTCGACGACGAGGAGCGGCATCCCGGCATGCGCTGCGTGGCCGCCGCCATTTTCAACGAGTTCGGCGAGCCGATCGGCGGTGTCTCGGTCTCCGGACCGACGGTGCGGGTGACGATGGAACGGCTGGACGAGATCGGGCCGCTGGTGCGCGACGCCGCCGCTGAGGTGACGAGGATGATCGGCGGGTTCCGATTATAATGCGGAGAACGCTTCAGCTTTTGCTCGCCGCTTCACTGTGCGGATGCGTGGCGACGGCGCCCGAACCCGCCCCTGTCTCCCAGCAAGTCAGCGAGATTCCGATCTCGCTCGCTTTGGAGGAGACAATCACGATCGGCATTCGCCAGCATTTGCAGGATCCTGTATCCGCCAAATTCGGGACGATGCGCGCCGGCGAGCGGACGCTCAACGGCCGCCGGGAAATCGTGGTCTGCGGCCATGTCGCCGCGAAGTCATCGTCCGGTGGTCATACAACAGACCAACCGTTCGCCGCCAAGATCTATCCGGATGAAGGAAGCAGCTTCGAACTCATCGCCATGGGCGATCAATCGCTGAATGCGAGCGGTGGTGTTGTCGGCACCTGCCATGCAGCCGGATTACCGATCTCCAAACCGTAGCTGACACTGCCACGCGCTCAAATGTAGGAAAGAGGGGCTGCGTACAGCCCCTCCTTCTTGTGGGGAGCCTCCTCTTAGAGGCGGCAATAGTGGCGGTAGCCGTCATAGCCGACATAGGTGTCGGAGTACGGATCGTAGCTGGCGTAGCGATTGGCGCAGCGGCGGACGTGCCAGGAACCACCCTCGTCGTCGACATAGACGGTGCGGGGCTGCTGGTTGAGCAGGCTGCCGAGCACGAAGCCGCCGACGCCGGCGGCGATGCCGATGCCGATTTCGCGGTTGTGGTGATGGCTGTGGGCGGCCGAGGGCTGGACGGTGCCGACCAGCGAGGTGGCGGCGACGGTGCTGGCGATGAGGGCAGAAGCGATTTTGCGCGTGAACATGACGATCTCCTTGTTTCGTTGCGAGAGGCGATCCATCCGCCTCTTGATCATCTGTCGTTTCGGCGCGGAAAAAGGTTCGAAAGAATTTGGGATTTTCTTGAAGGCCGGAAATCAGCCGATGGAAACCAAGATCTGATCGATCGAGCGCTCAACGCAAAAAAGGGCGGCCGAAGCCGCCCTTCCGCGAGGCAGGTCGTCTCGCTCAAAGGAAGATGATCACCTTCCCGTGGTGATGATGATGCTTGTGGTGATGGTGCTTGTGGTGATGGTTCCACCACCACCAGGGCTTGTCGTGGTGCTTGTGATGATGGTGGTGATGATGGCCGTGAGCGGAGGACGACTGCACGGTACCGGCGAGCGCGCCGGTGGCGACGAAAATGGCGACCAGGCCCGAAGTAAGAGTGCGCTTCAACATGATGATCTCCTTGATCGAGGCGACCATTCGCCTCTGGAGATCAGTCGTCGCGGCGCGGCGAAAGGTTCGAGGTTTTTGGGGGAATAGGGAGTGGTGAGTAGGCATTAGATTGGACCCTGTCCGTGGCCCCTAAGCCCTACTCACTACTGACCACTGCTTGTCTCTCATCCCATCCCAGTCACATGCCGCAGCCAAAACGCCATCGCGATAAAACCGAGGATGGCGGCGATGCCGGTCCAGTCGACATTGGCGCTCTTCACGTCCTTGATGAGCTTTACCGCAAGCAGCCAGGCAATGACGACAAGCGGCAGGATGATGACAAGTCTGATCATGCGACACCCCGTTCGATGCGTTTGCACCTGAGAAATATGTAGGGATCGCATTGGCGGTTTTCAGCATGGCGGCCCGCCCACCTCGGCGGGGTCCATTAGCGATCGAAAACGGAGTTTTGTCTTTACTGGCGCACGAAATATGCTAACCGGAGCGCCGTGCCCTTGTAGCTCAGCTGGTAGAGCAGCGGTTTTGTAAACCGAAGGTCGGCGGTTCGATTCCGTCCGGGGGCACCACCTTTCGGTCTTCGAGCTTCGGGTGGCAGGCCACTCGAAGCTCGTTAGACGAAGGAGGACTGCCGACGGTTCTATTCGGCGGAGCTGGCAGCACGACATCAGGCCAACTCGCAGCCGTCGGACCTTCTAGGAAAATGTCGCAGCCTGTATGGCCGCCGTATCGCCGAACGTGTTTCTCACCCTGACCGATCTGTATACATAGGCGGCCCAGATCCCTGTGACTATGAAGGATGCCAAAGGTGTAACCAGAGCTCCTCCGGCAAGCAAACGGTTTACCGGGACACCAAGCACAGTCGATATCCAAACTGTGTCCAGTACGAATAAGAGAGGGATCGCGAACCACAGACATATGAACAGCTGCGGAAAGCGGTGGCTTCGCCGCAGCATCGAAACAAGCACGACCAGCTGAAGCACCAGAAATGCCAGATTGAGGGCTGCCTCGCCATAGATGGCCAAGGCCCCGTTGGGCACTGTAACAAGCTGTTGGTAGGTTTTGACCAGACTGGCCATATCGACAAGTGTGCGCAACGGCAAAAGGGACAGACTGATCGCCAGCAGGATCAGCCAGCCGCCGAACCCCACGAGGTCATCTGGGCTCTGTGAGGATTTGCGCGACGACCGGACGGCGAAGAAAACCGGCACGCCAATCAGCAACAGAAGTATCGCCCAATGCCACATTTACCCACCCTCGAATGCATCCCTGGGTTGTTTAGCTCGCACCTCTGGATTGTGCAAGCGTTTTTACAGAGATCAAGGCATCGTAGAGATTTTCGGGTTTAGGTTTGCAGAGGACGCTTTCGTCGCTCGCAATGGCCGCATCTCACCCCAACTCAAAATGCCGCGGAAAGGCCTGGTGCAGCAGCAGCAGCATGGTCTTGCGCAGCACGTCGGTGTCGCGGCTGGACGGGTTGAGATGGTCCCAATACCAGGCGCCGTGAACCAGATAGTTCAGGCTCTCCGACAGCGTGTCTATGTCGACGCCGGTGTAACCGCCGCTGCGCGAAATCTCGATCAGCAGTTCGCGCGCTTCGGCCGTGTAGGCGAGATCGCTGGGCAGGCCTATCTCGTTGTAGATCTGCATGCTCTTGCGGTCGCTGGAGAACACGACGAAGACGGAAACCCATTTCGGATGCTGCCGGGCAAAGCGCTGCGCGCAGTCGACCGCGCCCAACACCCGCTCCACCGGCGACAGGCCGGGCGCCCGCACCAGCGTCAGCCACAGCGCGTCATATTGGTCGCTGAGATATTGCAGCACGGCTCGGAACAGGTTCTCCTTGCTGCGAAAATGGAAGACCACCAGTGCGTTGGACGAGCCGACATGCCCGGCAATGCGCTGCATGGTGACGCTGGCCAGCCCCTCCTCCGCGATGAGCTCGATGGTGGCGTCGATGATGCGCTGGACGCTCGCTTCGCCGCGCTCGCGCCGGCGGTCCTTGGGCGCGGCGTCGTTCGCCGCACCCTTGGCCGCCTTGCTTTTTCCCGCATCCGGAGTGGCTATGCGTTGCGCCATTGTCGTCAGGCCTTTCCCCGGCGGCCGAAACATCCCGCCGCTGCCTTGGCATGCCGGCGCCCTGCGGACTCACAGCGTCGGGCGTGTCCCGGCATTCGTGTACCACTGACCACGAGCCGTCTCATAGGCCATACCCGCCCGGAACACGTCAGCGTCGCTATAGGTGCGGCCGACAACCTGGATGCCTGTCGGCACGCCGTTGGCGGCGCGGCCCGACGGGATCGACAGAACCGGGCAGCGGCTCAGCATGTTGAACGGCGTCGTCATCACCCAGCCCAGCGACGGGTTCACCTCTCGTCCATTGATCTCGACCTTGCCTTTGGTCTGATCGAATTCCGCCGGCACTGCGGGAAGCGCATTGGTCGGGCAGATCAGCACATCGTATTTTTCCAGCAACGGCCCCAGCGTCTGGTACATCCTGGCCGCCACGTCCAAAGTTGCGACAAAGTCCGTGGCCTTCGACTTCTGGCCGTCCTGCGCAAACTGCCTGGCATAGCTGGTCATGTCCTTGCCGTGCTTGGCGAGCAGCGGCGACAGCGAGGCGCCGAAGAGATGTTCGAGATAGGCCATGCCGGCCTTGAGCACCTCGTCGCCCCAGCCGAGGTCCACCTCCTCGACGGTGGCGCCGAGCGAGCGGAACACATCGCAGGCAGCGAGCGTGTTCTTGCGCACGTCCGCATCCACCTCGAAGGACCCGAGATCCATGGAGAATGCGATCTTCCAACCCTTGATCGGCTTGTAGTCGAGCGGCAGGCGCAGTTTCGGGCGCAGCGTGGCGATGTCGAGCGGGCTCGGCCCGGCCATGACGTTCTGCAGCAGGATCGCATCCCCGACGTTTCGGGCCAAGGGCCCGGTGTGGCAGTAGAAATCGAGATTGAACGGCGGCTCATCGGGATTGCGGCCGTAAGGCGGCTTGAAACCGACCAGGCCGCAGGCCGAGGCAGGGATGCGGATTGAGCCCGCTATGTCCGAGCCGGTTGCGATCGACGACGTGCCGGAGGCCAGCGTTGCCGCCGAACCGCCCGACGAACCGCCCGGCGTGAAATCCGGGTTCCAGGGGTTGCGCGTGACGCCCCAGCGCTTCGACCAGGTATAACCGGCGCAGCTGAATTCCGGCGTCGCGGTGCGGGCGTGGACGATGCCGCCGGCCTTCATGACACGCTCGTTCATGGTCGAGGTATGGCCGCCAATGGCGTCCCCGGACAGCAGCGAGCCATGCGAGGTCGGCTTGCCCTTGATGTAGCTCTCGTCCTTGATGCCGATCGGCAGGCCCTCGAGCGCGCCGGTTCTGGCGCCCTTGGTGTATTTCGCCTCGGCTTTTCCGGCGAGAGCCATCGCCTCGTCGAAATGCGTGAAGGTAAGGCAATTGATCGTCACCTTGGTCGCCTCGGCGCGGCGGATGGTGGCCTGCATCAGTTCAACAGGCGACAGTTTCTTCGCCTTGAACAGCCGCAACGCCTCGCTGGCCGGCATGTAGCAAAGGTCGAGATCGGACATAAAAAATCTCCCGCGGCGGCTTTACGGCATCTGGCATTGGCGATGGCAGGGCCGCGATCCGCGGCCCGATGTTTGGTGGTCAGCTTCGGCTGGCGGGGCCGCTATTTCTGCAGATCGGTCCAGATCCTGGTGTAGAGCGCCTGGACGTCTGCGGGACAGGCCGGCATGAATTGGCCCTTGTCGGCAAATTCGGCCGGAACATCCACTTCGGGCGCGCCCTTCATATCGGCCGGCAGGAAGGGCTCGGAGCCCTTGATGCCGTTGGCGTAGTGCGCGAAGGCCGAGATCATCGCTGCATTCTTCGGGTCCATGATGAAATTCTGGAAGAGCTTGGCGTTCTCGACGTTCTTGGCATCCTTGAGTACCGCGACATTGTCCATCCAGATTGGAAAGCCCTCCTTGGGATAGCCGTAGACGATCTTGTCGTTCTCCAGCCGCTCGCGCAGCGATATGCCGTTCCAGTTGACGCCGGCGGCAATGTCGCCCCTGCCGAGACCGTCGACGGCCGCATAGTCGAGCGACAGCCATTTCGCTTTCGCCTCGATGAGCTTGTCATGCACCTTCTTCAAAAGCACCTTGTCGTCGGTGCAGTACTTGCCGCCCTCATAGGCAATGGCGAGGAACATGATGTCCCCCATTTCGGGCACGACATTGATCTTGCCGACGAGTTCCGGCGGCGGATCGAGGAAAATCGCCGAGGTGTTCGGGTCGCCCGCATAGACCGATTTGTTGACCGAGATGCCGGTCGTGCCCCATTGCCACGGCACCGAATATTTGCGGCCGGGATCGAACGGCACGTCGACCCATCTCGGATCGACGTTTCTAAAGTTCTCCATCGTGTTGGGATCGGTTTCCAAGAGCAGGCCTTCGCTGATCCAGATCGGCATCACGCTGGCCGATGGAACGACGATGTCATAGCCGGAAGCGCCCTGGCGGACCTTGGCCAGAGCCGTATCGTTGGAATCGTAGTCGGTGACGGTAACCTTGACCTTGTAGGTTTCCTCGAACTTCTTGATCAGGTCCGGGCTGGTGTAGTTGCCCCAATTGTAGATTTGGAGTTCGCCCTCGGCGCGGGCAATGCCGGTCATCGCCAGCAGCGACAGGCCGAGCGCCGTGGCGGTCGATTTCAACTGCATGCTTGTGTCTCCCATTGTTGGGACCGGCGGGATTGCGCCTCGAGTCCCTAAGTTCCCTTCGTCCTGGTGATCATTCACCGGCGAATGCCGGCTGACCAACTCGGTATCTCGGGCAACGGTATTAATTACTAAACATACAGTCAATATCTTTTAGTGACACAACTGCATCATCGGCACCGGCAGTGCGCCGGCGAAGCCGACATGATATGGTCAAGGTTGGGCCATTGATGAATTGGGGCAAGCCGTGGCGTGAGCGCCGCAGCCTGCAGGGCTTGGATCACGGTCATGCGCCTTTTTCTGGCGGTCGTGCTGCTGATGACCATGGCGCTCTTCTCCGCTGCGCGCGGCGAAGAGCGGATAGCGCTGGTTGTCGCCAATCCGGCCTCTGAGGGCTCACCGGCAATCGCCAACGCCGACCTCAGTGCCGAACTCGTTGCAGCGACACTACGATCGCTTGGCTTCACCGTCCGGCAGGTGTCGGATGGCGACCGCGCCGATGTCGCGCGCGCCATGCATGATTTCGCCCAATCCCTGGCCAATCCGGACTCCGTCGGCATCTTCTACTATGTCGGCCACACCGCGCAGGCCAACGGCAGGAACTATTTACTGACGCGCGGCACCCGGATCGATTCAAAGGAAACGGTCGACCAGACGGCATTGCCCCTCGATCTGTTCATGCAGGCGCTCGAGGCAACCCCGACATTGAAGGTGGTTCTGCTCGACAATCCCGGCGATGGCCACAACCCTACTTCCGGCGTGATGCAGGGTCTGGCGGCGGTCGATCCCCTCACCCACGCCATCGTCGCTCTGTCGGCCAAACCCGGAACCGTTGCACTGGACGAAGCCCGCCCCGTCACCGTATTTGCCGATGCGCTCACCGCTGCGCTGGTCAAGCGCGGCGCGGACATAGCCATCATCCTCGCCTCGGTCAGGCAAACCACTATCGACAAAACGTCAGGCGCCCAGTGGCCATGGATGGCATATGGCCGCTCGGCAGACGCTGCCTTTGTGCTGACGCCGGACCAGGTGGCCGGCGCGGCACCGGCGCTGCCGCTTGTGCCGGAACCGGCACCGCCGGCGATGGCGAGCGGCGGCTACATCTCCGGGAGTGGCGGTTGGGAGCCTGATGGCAGCGACTACGCCGATGGCAGCGGTCAGGAGCCCTACCCCATGGACGTTGCACCGGGCTCCGGCAGTCCCGATGCCGCGATGGGCGACAGCGCCAAGGAGGCGGCGCTCTACGAGGAATACAAACGCCAGGAACAGCAGCGCCAATTGCAGGAAGAGCAGGCTCGGCAACGATACGAAGAGGAAAAGCAACGTCTTGAAGACGCAGCTGTGCCCGCTGCCCAGAACAATCTCGGCGGGACCTATCCGCAGGATGGCGGAGCCACCGGCGCCGAACCGCCCCCCGATAAGGCAGGGATCCCCCCTGAGGACGGCATGACATCGGCCCCGCCACCCGCGACCGGCGCCGAAAGTCCGCCGGAGGCGCAGGCGCCACCGAAACCAGCGCCGCCGCCCATCGACCAGGCGCAAAGCCCTCCTTCCGGCGGCGCCCTTCCACAACCCGAGACGGGCGCTGTCGAGGTGGTGCGCCATCCAACCATCGATGCGCCGGATGAGATTGTCGCCGGCGAGACGGTGACCGTTTCGATCGCCCTTACCGAAGAGCAATTCACGCCCGAAGTGAAGGTGAAGGCAGCGCCGGGCTCGTCGGTGACGGAAGATGGCGCCCTGGCCATGGCGATGCCGGCGGGAACCGAGCAATGGCCGATCGATATCGATCTGTTCGCCTCCGGCTTCGATCTCGCTGACGGCGGCAAATGGAGCCGACGGACGACGCTCTACCGCCAGGGCGACAGCGACTTCGTCCGCTTCGACGTCAAGGCGCGGCCGATCGCCAAGGACAGCAAGCCGGCCCAGTTCATCGCGCGCATCTACAGCGCCGGGAGGTTCCTGGGATCGGCATCGCGGTCGGTTATCATTCGCCGCACCGCGCCTGTCGAGGCAGCCGCTCTGAGCGCCACAGCCGAACGCTCCGCAGCACCTGCCATGCTGATGCTGGCCGCAGCGGCGCCGCAGCCGGCGGTAACTGGCAATGTGACGCTCGGCGGCGCAGCCGGCGATGACGTCCCCGATCTCGACGTGACCATCCTCTATGACGATCCGAGCGGGCTGGGTTCGGGGCAGATCATCATCCATTCGCCGCATCTGGCCGGTCCGGTGACCGATACGTTCTCGACGCCACCTGAGATGGCGGCATGGCTGGACTCCGAATACCGCCGCCTGCTGCAGCTCGGATTGAGCCTGCGCGGCGCCGTTTCGCTGCAGCAGCCTGCCGCAAGCAGCGATACGGGGGCGCAAAAGCGCTTTGTCACGCTCGCCGCCGAAGGTTTTGGCGATGCGCTCTACCGCGACTATGTGCCGAAACCGTTCAAGGACGTGTTCTGGTCGCTGCGCGGCAAAGGCGAACTCCATTCGATCCAGATCACCTCGAACAGCCCGACGCTGCCCTGGGAATTGATCCGCCCGCGCAGCGCCGACGGCGCCATCGCCGACGGTTTTCTCGGCATGGGCTACCGGCTGGCGCGCTGGGCTCCGCGCAGCAGTGCCTCACAGGTCGACAACCCGCTCGACCGCATGACCTTCACCGGCGTCGCGGCTGTCGCGCCCTCCTATGTCGACAAACGCTCGCTGCGCTTCCAACAGGACGAGATCGCGGCGCTGAGCAAGCTTTACGGCTACCGCCGCTTCGATGGCGATTTCACCTCTTTCGAGAAACTGGTCGGTGAAGTCTCGACGGGTTTCATTCATTTCTCCGGTCATGGCGAGGTCAACCAGCCGAGCAGTGGCCGGCCGGTCTTTGCCATCGATCTCGTCGACCAGTCGCTCGACCCGGATACATGGGCTGCGCTGGTCGCCACCGCGCATGGCAAGGGCAATCCGTTCTACTTCTTCAACGCCTGCGACACAGGCCGTTCCCAGATGCTCGGCGGCTTCGTGCAGGGCTGGGGTCCGGCGGTGCTGGCGGGCGGCGCTTCCGGCTTCATCGGCGGCATGTGGCCACTGACCGACCGCGCGGCAGCGGCCTTCTCGACCGATTTCTATGGCGGCATCAGCACGCGGATCAAGGACGGGCCGGTCTATCTGGCCGAGATCCTGCAGGATGTCCGCAGAGAATTCTACCGGACCGGCGATCCGACCTATCTCGCCTACACATTCTACGGCAACGCCAACCTGAGGATTGTCGGGCAGTAGGCGACGGATCGTCGTTGGCGGATTGGCTTCGCCTACAATGCGTTTTGCGGGCATGGCACGCCGGCGCCGCCGCAGCGTGAGGCCATCGGCCTGGAGCTCATGTCTTCGGACTGCCGCACAAGCTCCGCAAAGAGAAGGGCGAAACTTCCCATCACAAGGAAGACGATAATCAGGCGTGTCACCGGCAATAGACAGGTCTCGACTGGCTAGCCCCCCAGCCACCCATCCTCTGTCGGCTAACATGATCGATCAGGCTTTACGAGTGCTTAAGATCGCACTTAACCATCACATTCGCCGTTCCGGCGACATGAAGCGCGAGCCGCCGATTTCGTTTCGCCGCGGCCGCAACTGCGCCGGACGATGCCTCCCTTTGCAGATGCGCTTGCCCATGCTACCCCACGCAACCGCCGCCGACCGCCATCGGCCGACCGCCATCGGAATGTCATGAGCAAAGCCAATCTCGCCTTCGTCTCCTCCGACACTGCCGATGCCAAGGCGGCGATGGAGAGCCTGTCGGCCCGCTACGGCCAGGCATCCTTCGACGACGCCCAGGTGGTGGTGGCGCTGGGTGGCGACGGCTTCCTGCTGCAGACCTTGCGCGACACGATGAGCACGGGAAAGAAGGTCTACGGCATGAACCGTGGCACCATCGGCTTCCTGATGAACGAGTACCGCGTCGGGGGCCTCACCGAGCGCATCGCGGCCGCCGTCGCCGAAACGATCCGCCCGCTGGAAATGCTGGCGTTGACGCATGAGGGCGAGACGGTTTCGGCACTCGCCATCAACGAGGTGGCGCTGTGGCGTCAGTCCTACCAGACGGCAAAGATCCGCATCACCGTCGACGAGCAGGTCCGCATCGAGGAACTGAACTGCGACGGCGTGATGATCGCGACGCCGGCCGGCTCCACCGCGTACAATCTTTCGGCGCACGGGCCGATCCTGCCGCTGGATGCGCCGTTGCTCGCGCTGACCCCGGTCAGCCCGTTCCGGCCGCGCCGTTGGCGGGGTGCCTTGTTGTCAAACAAGGCGACCGTACGCTTCGATATTCTGGAGTCGGAAAAGCGCCCGGTGAACACCGCCGCCGACCATACCGAGGTCAAGGCGGTGGCTTCCGTGACGGTCCGGGAATCGCCGACTGCGACGGCGACGCTGCTGTTTGATCCCAACCATTCGTGGAACGAACGCATTCTCGCCGAGCAATTTCGCTATTGAGCCGGCGCAAAGAGTGACTACCTAATTAAGCATCGCGATTAAGCTTACGTTTTCACAATCGTGCCAATCCCGCCCGTTTCTGTTGACAAATCGCGGGCTTGCGCCTAATCGCAATACCAATCTTGCAGGCACGCTGTGCTTGCCGCGACGGATGCCGTTGCGCTTCCCCGAACCAGCCAAAGACAGCAACTCTTGTCCTCAGACACCACGACCGCTCTAGAAGCGTTGACCTTTTCAGACCTCGGCCTGTCGCCCAAGGTCCTTTCCGCAGTCACCGATGCGGGCTACACCGTGCCGACGCCGATCCAGGCTGGCGCCATCCCGCATGCCTTGCTCGGCAAGGATATTCTGGGCATAGCACAGACCGGCACCGGCAAGACGGCTTCCTTCGTGCTGCCGATGCTGACCCGCCTCGAAAAAGGCAGGGCCCGTGCCCGCATGCCGCGCACGCTGATCCTCGAGCCGACGCGCGAGCTCGCCGCGCAGGTCGAAGAGAATTTCATCAGATACGGCAAGAACCACAAGCTCAACATCGCGCTGCTGATCGGCGGCGTCTCCTTCGACGAGCAGGACAAGAAGCTGGAGCGCGGCGCCGACGTGCTGATCGCCACGCCCGGCCGTCTGCTCGATCACCGCGAGCGCGGCAAGCTGTTGCTCAACGGCGTCGAGATCCTCGTCATCGACGAGGCCGACCGCATGCTGGACATGGGCTTCATCCCCGACATCGAGCGCATCTGCGAGATGATCCCGTTCACCAGGCAGACGCTGTTCTTCTCAGCGACCATGCCGCCGGAGATCACCAAGCTCACCGAGAAATTCCTGCATGCGCCGGTGCGCGTCGAGGTGTCCAAGGCGGCATCCGCTGCCACCAACATCATCCAGCGCCTGGTCAAGTCCGGCTCCAAGCCGTGGGACAAGCGCGAGACGCTACGCAATCTGATAAAGGCCGAAGACGCCGAGCTGAAGAACGCTATCATTTTCTGCAACCGCAAGGTCGAGGTCGCGGAGCTGTTCCGCTCGCTGCTGAAGTATGATTTCGACGCCGGAGCCCTGCATGGCGACATGGACCAGCGCGCCCGCATGCAGATGCTGGCCAATTTCCGCGATGGCAAATTGCGCTATCTCGTGGCGTCCGACGTCGCCGCGCGCGGCCTCGACATTCCCGACGTCAGCCACGTCTTCAACTACGACGTGCCGATCCACGCCGAAGACTATGTCCACCGCATCGGCCGCACCGGCCGCGCCGGACGCTCGGGCAAATCCTTCACCATCGCCACCAAGTCCGACACCAAATACATCGACGCCATCGAGCGGCTGATCGGCAACAAGATCGAGTGGCATGACGGCGACCTGTCGACCGTGGTCGCCAGCGAAGGCGGCGAGGACGAAGCGCCCCGCCGTGGCCGTGGCGCTCCGCGCCGCGCCGGCCGCAAGGACGAGGACCGCAAGCCCCATGATCGCAAGGACGGTGGCGAGCGCAAGCCGCGCGAACGCCATGCCAAGCGCAGCGACGACGCGCCGGCGGCAGATGCCGCACGCGAGGAACAGCCGGCGGTAGCCGAGGCCGCGGTCGCCGACATCGGCGAACGGCATCAGCGCAAGGAAGCGATTCGCTCCGAAAACAGCGACCGCAAGGTCTCCGATCGCAACAACGAGAACCGTGCCCCGGAACGCGGCGACACAAGGCCGCAGCGCGCCAGCGGCAACAGCCGCCCTGCCCGCGGCAACAACCGCGGTGAAGACAATGACGGCACCGTCGGCTTCGGCGACGACATGCCGGCCTTCATGAAGATCGTCGCCAAGGTCTGATCCCATGAGCCGCGGCGTCCCGAGGACGCGCGGCTTTCCTGGACGCGATTGGGATGCGAGATCTGGAGCCCGCTCAGGATCAATCAGCGCCATGCGCGGTAATCGCAAGACAGGCTCGATCTGCCCGATCTCTTCCGGCCTGGAGCGCTTCAAATACCCGTCGATGCTACAGGCTTTTGAGTTCCAGGCGGGATGCCAATAAATCCAGAAATGCCCGAACCTTGGCCGAAGATGACCGGCCTTCCTGCCACAAGGCATGGATCGGCACCGGTGCCGGCTCGAATTCCGTCAAAACCAGTTCGACGAGACCGTCGTCGACCAAATGTCTTATCTGCCACAGAGGCGAGAAGCCCAAACCCAGTCCGTGGATTGCGGCGGCATAGACCGAGGTCATCAGATTGGAGCGAAAAGCGCCTGCGACCTTCACGGTCCGGGGTTTCCCGTCGATCTGAAACGTCCATTCACCTGGACGCTCGTTAGCGGTTCTGATGATGCAACTGTGCTCACTCAGCTGGAAGGGATGGGCCGGCCGGTCGCACCGCGCGAAATAGGAAGGCGCGCCGAACACAACGCGCCGCAACGCTCCCAGGCGTTTGGCTTTCAAGTTGGAATCCGGCAAATCGCCGATGCGTATTGCCAGGTCGAGACCTTCGGCGCCAAGATCGGCAAATCCATCGGAAAGTTGAAGATCGACCTCGACCCGGGGAAATGTCCGCATGTATTCCGCGATGACAGGCATCAGGACGTTCGGGCCAAACAGAACCGGCGCCCCGATGCGCAGGACGCCTGCCGGCTCCGATCGTTGATTGATCGCCTGAAGTCTTGCGTCGTTTATTTCGTCGACCGCGGGTTTGATCCGGTTGAAAAAGGCTGCTCCGACTTCACTTGGTGTCGAGCGACGCGTTGTCCTGTGGATCAGCTCGACGCCGACTGATTGCTCCAGTGCCGCCAGGGACCGGCTGACCGACTGCAGCGAGCGGTTCAGCCGATGTGCGGCAGTCGTCAGACTTCCATGCTCGACGATCGCGATGAAAGCCTCGAAATCGTCCATTCGGCTCATGCATTCTCCCGACATTCGACATAATATATCGCAAAAACGGGTAATTGTAACGACAATTGCGACGTCGTACCTCTCTGCAAGTTGTCCCGCGAGGACAGGCTTGATGGAAGGAAATCGTCATGCAAGTAGCCAATCCAACTGTTCTGGTTGTTGGTGCCACAGGCCGAGTTGCGGGACTTGTCGTGCCTGAACTTGTCCGCCGCAATGCCAATGTTCGAGCGCTCGTTCGCGACCCTGCGAATGCCGAAAAGGCCCGGAAGGTGGGGGCATCCGAGGTTGCGACAGGAGATTTGCGAAATCGTCAGAGCCTCGAAAGGGCGGTCGCGGGCGTCGACGGCGTCTTTCACATTGGGCCGGCTTTTGCTCCCGATGAAGCAGCCATGGGCGTTGCCATGGTTGAGGCCGCCACGCGAGCAGGAGTTCGAAAGTTCGTCTTCTCGTCGGTGATCCAGCCTACCAATACGCGACTGAAGAACCATGCCAGCAAGGTGCCTGTCGAGGCTGCTCTCTACTCGACGACGATGGAATATACGATTCTGCACCCTGCCAATTTCATGCAGAACCTCGCAGCGGCCTGGCCGTCCGTCGTTGAACATGGTGTTTTCTCGGAACCGTTTCCAAAGACGGCGAAGCTGGCCCGCGTCGACTACCGCGATGTCGCTGAGGTGGCGGCGATCGCCCTAACCGAAGCGCGATTGTCCTACGCGACCCTCGATCTGTGCGCTGACGGCATGCACAGCCGGGAAGACATCGTTGCGATGATGAGTGAGGAACTTGGCAGACCCATCTCTTCTGGTGAGCCGACATTTGGCGAGTGGGCGGCCGAGGCACGCCTTCCCTACAATGACCGCCAAATGCAGGTGCTGGCCAAAATATACGCCCACTATGCCCACTATGGCCTTGGCGGAAACAGTCTGACATTGCGCGCCGCCCTGGGCCGCGAACCGCGTTCGTTGCGCGGCTTTATTCGAAACCTTGCCCAGCAAATGGCGCAGGCCGCCTGACTGCGCCCAGCCGCGCATACTTCCACTTTTCGAGAAGGAGATAGGTGATGCGACCGTCATCCCACAAGGTTTTGAAATCGAGGAAGCTACCGGCCTCCTACAATGCGCTGGTAATGCCATTCGTACTTTCCATCCTGATGTCGTGCATTGTTTCCGCGGTAGCGACGCTGATCAATGCGGGCTGGACAACCGGTTTCGTGGCGACCTGGCCGTATGCATGGGGAGCATCATGGCTAGTGGGCTTTCCAAGTCTGCTGCTGGTCTTGCCGATCGTGCGCCGTATCGTTGCGGCAATTGTCGATCAGCCGACCTCGTAGGCCTTGATTACGGAGTCCGACATGCCAAACAAGAACGGCCCTTGCGGGCCGCTTTTACCTTCGACTGACGGCTCGCAGCGCCATTGTCGACTTCCGCGACCAGATACCTGTCTTCATGCGGGCAGCCTTCATGCGCGCCGGCCCTCATGCCGATCGTCGTCCGAGCCTGATCCCGAGCGCTCTCAATTGCAGCCGGCCAGCTTGCACCCTTGGCAAGCTTCTATCCTGGCCCGTCCGTCACATCGGGCCGGGCATCATCTTGGTCGGTTTTTCCAGCATCGGAAACTCTGCCTTGCTGCATTTCACGTTCGGGTTGGTCGGACTGAACATGCCGTTCGGATTGTCTCTGAACAGCCAGGCATGAAGGTCGTAGTGGACGAACTCCCTCGGAATGAGCGGGTAGTGCCCTTCCATCGGTCCCATGAAGGTCTGGCCAAATAGTTTTGGAGGTTCCTTGGTGTCTGGCGTCAGGGGCACCAGCCATTCCACGCCAACCAATTTCAAGCCTTTCTTGGTCGGCTCGTAGATCAGCACATTGGGGCGCATCGGATCGAGTTTCTGACCGACACTCGGAACGTTGACGAAATGGATGCCCATAGCGCCCTTCGGATAGTCCATTGCGCCCTCGATCCTGTCCCCGCTGTAATAGACACACCCGACAGTCGACAGATAAAGGTCGCGGACGGCGACCGTGTAGTCCTCATATTTGGCGAGCGATTTCTTCAAAGCTTCGATGTCGGCTTTGTTGGCGTCCTCGGCTCGAGCCGTGGCGGCTGCGCACCAAGCTGAGACCAGACCTGTCAAAATGAGGACGCCGCAACGCCCAAGACGAGCTGTTCTTGTCATGCATTCCTCCCAGATTTCCTTATCTGGCCGTGCAGGACCGGGGCCGACTAAGTGACTGCGCGGCCGTTTGTACCGCCCCATCCCCTCTGGAACCGCACCAATGCTAATCCCTTCCAAGGCCTCCGGAAAGGGATTATTAGAAATCTCTAATGCGTTAGACCTTTTGGCGGACCACAGGAGCCCAAAAAGAAAGCGGCCCCTTGCGGGGCCGCCTTCGCATTTCGATGCCGAACAATTCAGGTCAGCGGCGAAAGCTGGATCTCGACGCGCCGGTTCTGCGCACGGCCGACCGCCGTTCCGTTGGACGCGATCGGACGGGTCTTGCCGAAACCGGTGACGGCGAAGCGGCGCGAATCCACACCTTGCCCTGAGAGATAGTTGGCGACCGCCAATGCGCGGCGCTGCGACAGATCGAAATTGTGTTCGTCGCCACCGGTCGAATCGGTGTGGCCGAACACGTCGACCGTGGTCTGCTTGAACTTCTTCAGCACCAGCGCAACCGAGTTCAGAACCTGATAGAAGCCGGGCTTCACCGCATCCTGGTCGACGTTGAAAGTAATGTCGGACGGCATGTTGAGGATGATCTGGTCGCCGGTGCGGGTGACGCTGACGCCGGTGCCTTCGAGCTGGCGGCGCAGTTCAGCCTCGTTCTGGTCCATGGTCGCGCCGATGGCGCCGCCGGCCAGCGCGCCGATACCGGCGCCGATCAGCGCGTTGCGGCGGTCATTGCCGCCGGCAAGCAGGCCGAGGCCCGCGCCCGCCAGGGCGCCAAGGCCGGCGCCGGCAGCGGTGTTGGAAACCTTCTGCTCGCCGGTGTACGGATCGGTCGTGGTGCAGGCACTCACCAGCACAGCCGTCGCAACGGCGACGAGCACAGTCTTTTTCATAAGGATCGTCCCTCTCCAAATCGCGGCCTTTGCGGCTCGCGCATATAAGCCCTTCTCCGGTCTTGTAACATGAAATGCGGCGAAAAACCGAGCGGCGAAAGCGGCTTTTCCCCGCTCGCGCCACTCTTCCGCTTCGGCGGTTGGCGCTGGCCTACCAGAGGTTCTTGCCGTCAATGACGACCACCTCGACCTTGTCGAGGTCGAAATCATCGAACAGCCGCGAATTGACTGATATCTTGGGATTGTCGAAGTCCGGTTTGCCGGTCGACCAGTCCGGCGTTTCGGTGAAGGTGCCCCAGCCGCAAATGGCGCAAAACCCGTGTTTGACGGTCTTCGATCCCCATTGATAGAAGGAAACGTTTTCCGGCGAGCTGGTGAGCTTGAATTGCGACGGAACGTAGTAAGCCCACAGCGAACCGCGCTTGGAGCAGAACGAGCAGGTGCATTGTGTTACCGTCTCGGGCGCCTCCGAAACCTCGAACGTAGTCGCCTTGCAATGACAGCTGGCCTTGATGGTCATGAAAAGCCTTCCTCTCCGTTGCCCGCCACCCATGCGGCAAGGCACCATAAAGGAAGGCTCCTGACAACTGTCTGTCAGCAGGCTCCGGTCGACCGAGCCGACCGGCGCTCTGGCTAAAGCGGGCCCGTCGTCACCTCCCAATTGTCGTCACCTGCCGATATAGGCGGCCAGTTCGTCCGGCGTCCCGTTTGGGAAAGCCTGTTTCAGAAAATCCAGGAACGCCGACACGCGCGCGCTGAGCAGCCGCCGCGACGGGTAGAGCGTCCATAGAGAAATTTCGGGGCCGTCAATATCCCCCCAATTCACCAGTGTGCCGTCAGCCAGGTCGTGGGCCACCAACGAAATGGGAAGCCGTCCTGCGCCTACGCCGGCTCGCACCGCATCGCGGACCATGATGAGTGTCGACAAGGCGAGGACCGGCTCGATTCTAAGTGTTGCCCAGCCACCTGGTGTCTTCACCTGCCATGTTTGCCGCTCGCCTGTCCCGCGCGCAACGCCAGGAGCGGCGAGCCCATCGGTCGGGCGAGGAAGGTCCGGGCTCGCCACAACGACCAGGCGGTCGCGGAGAAACGCCCGTCCGACCAGGCTTTCATCGGGATCCGGATTGACCCGGATTACCAGATCGTAGCCTTCCTCGATCATGTCGACATGCCGGTCTTCGGTGGTCACTTCAAGCCTCACCTCAGGATACCTCAGGGCAAATCCCGCAGCGATCCTCCCCATTGCAGTCTGCGAAAAATGCAAAGGCGCGCTGATCCGCAATCTGCCCTTGGGTCTCTGACCGCCCGAGGCAATCGCCGATGCCGTCTCGTCCAGCTCGGCAAGCAACGCCCCCGTCCGCTCGAAGAGCGCCCGTCCTTCTTCGGTCAGCTTCAGGTTACGCGCACCCCGTTCGAACAGACGCAGATCGAGACTGCTTTCCAATTCGCCAACGCGCCGGGACAACGTTGCCTTGGGCCGGCCGGTGGACCTTGCCGCTTTGCCGAAGCCGCCATGGCGAGCCACCAGGTTAAAATCGGCAAGGGCTAAAAGATCCATGACTGTCCCACCAGTGAGACGACGTGTCTAAAATTGCCGTCTACTGGGCTCTTTGTGAGCCACGCATATTGGGGCTGTCAAGCAACCCAACAGGAGAAATTCCATGACCATTCTCGTTACCGGCGCCACCGGCAATATCGGCCGCCAAGTCGTCGAACAGCTCGCCAAGCGCGGCGCCGATGTGCGTGCTCTCGTGCGCGATCCGTCGAAAGCCAGTTTTCCGGCAGGCGTATCAGTCGTGCAAGGCGACTTTCTCGATGTCGATTCGCTGCGCAAAGCCATGTCTGGCGTTTCCACGCTGTTTCTCTTGAACGCCGTGGTGCCGGACGAATTCACCCAGGCTTTGATCGCCTTGAACGTCGCCCGATCGGCCGGCATCGAGCGGATCGTCTATCTCTCGGTGATCCACGCTGACGTCTATGTGAACGTGCCGCATTTCGCGGGTAAGTTCGGCGTCGAGCGAATGATCGAGCAGATGGACTTCAAAGCTACGATCTTGCGCCCGGCCTACTTCATCCAGAACGATCTGACGGTCGAAGACGTCATCACCGGCTACGGCACCTACCCAATGCCGATCGGCCCCAAGGGCCTCGCCATGATCGACGCCCGCGATATCGCCGAGATCGCCGCCCTTGAGCTGCTGCGTCGCGAACTGTCGAAGGAGCCGCTTGCGTTCGAGCGGATCAACCTCGTCGGTCCGCAGACACTGACCGGGACGGACATTGCCGCGATCTGGTCAGACGTACTCGCCCGCCCGATCAGCTACAGCGGCGACAATACGGAGGGTTTTGAGCAAAATCTCAAGCAGTTCCTGCCCGCCTGGATGGCCTACGACATGCGCCTGATGGGCGAGCGCTTCTTCACCGACGGGATGCTGCCCGAGGCCGGCGACGTCGAGCGCCTGACGGCACTTCTGGGTCGCCCACTGCGCCCGTATCGCGACTTCGCCTCGGCACTCGCTGCTTCCGTCTGACGCAAGCGCCTTCAGCACCACCAAGGCCGGCCTTCCGATGAGAACTGCCAACAGAACTCAGTAGGAACGCGGTGGCACGAACAGGCAGATCGTCTTGCCTGCGTCGAGGCCGGCCTGATGCGCGCACCAGTGGAAATCGCCGTCGGGTGAGTCCTTGACCCGCTTGTCGCTCATCGGAACGACCTCCCCCGTTCCGGCGATCACATAGCCCTCCGGCTTTTCCAGCACCTCGCCGGTATGGGTGGTGCGGCAGTCGTAGTTTGCGCAGCAGGCGAAGGGATAACTCCAGCCTTGCGGCTTCGCCGCCGTAGGCTTGGCGTCATGGGCGAAGGCGGGTCCGGTCAGCACCGCCGCAAGCATCGCGATTGCAAAGATCGGGGTGACGAACAAGGAAAACAGGAGTCGGCCAGCCGGTTGAACGGCTCTGGCCGATCGGAGAGTGGCAGCAGACATGGAAGCGTTCCTTTCAAACGAGCATCAAGCGTTTCGCTTGCCCGTTCCCGGAACGTGTCTTCCCAGTGGCCGGATCGTCAGGTCGCAGATATGCCGCGTCCGGCCATAAATGCTTTTTCTCTTCCAGCCCTCGGATGCTGGGCTGATTCCTTGGCTGGCGCAAGAAGTTGCTGCGCGAGGCCGCACATCTACGCCGCTATCTGCAACCGCTGACGAGATCCAAGGCCAGGCTCAACTCCCGGCAGACGGGCATCGAAACAACGGGATTGGCCGAATGTGGTTCCAGCCTATACTTCGCCTGGACCGGCGATCACATGCCCTTCATATTGCGGCAAGTCGTCGGCGATGGTGAACCATGGCGCTTTGGAGCCGACGAAGATGTGCGCGGTCGGCCGGATCGTCGGATCGTCGACCAGCGTGCCCATGGCGACATGGACATAGGCGCCGTCGCGGACCAGCGAATACAGCAACGAGCCGCAGCGGCTGCAATGCGCATCGTGGCCGCTGTCATCGCCGAAATGGATGAGCCCGTGATGCCCTTCGGCAAGGGCAAGTTTCTCGCGCTCGATGCCGGCGAAGGGCTTGAAGGCGGAACCTGTGGTGCGCCGGCAGTTCGAACAATGGCAGATCGCGGCATAGACGAACTCGTCCGCCACTTCATACTGAACCGTGCCGCAAAAGCATTTGCCGGTGAGCCTGCGACTCATGGTTCCTCCTTCGCTCCTCCGCCAAGGGATGTTCTTATTCAAGTCAGCCGAGTCGAAAGTGGCGGAAGCGCAGGTATCATCCATTCGCAGGCCGGCCTCAGCTGAATATGAACATATCCTAGTCGAGGTCGGCCACGGCTTCACCGGCACCGCCCTCGATGCGCTGCGACAACGAGGCTTCCATGAAGTCGTCGAGGTCGCCGTCGAGCACGCTCGACGGGCTGGTGCTCTCGACGCCGGTGCGCAGGTCCTTCACCAACTGGTAGGGCTGCAGCACATAGGAACGAATCTGGTGACCCCAGCCGATGTCGCTCTTCGACGCTTCTGTGGCATTGGCCACCGCTTCGCGCTTCTTCAGCTCTTCCTCGTAAAGGCGCGAGCGCAGCATTTCCCAGGCCTTCGCCTTGTTCTTGTGCTGCGAGCGTTCGGCCTGGCAGGCAACCGCGATGCCGGTGGCGATATGGGTGATGCGAACCGCCGAGTCCGTGGTGTTGACGTGCTGGCCGCCCGAACCGGATGAGCGGTAGGTGTCGATGCGTACATCGGATTCCGAGACGTCGATCTCGATCCTGTCATCGACGACCGGGTAGACCCAGACGCTGGAGAAGGACGTGTGGCGGCGCGCATTGCTGTCATAGGGTGAAATGCGGACCAGGCGATGAACGCCCGACTCGGTCTTCAGCCAGCCATAGGCATTGTGGCCCTTGATCAGGAGCGTGGCGGACTTGATGCCGGCCTCTTCGCCGTCATGGACTTCCAGCACTTCGACCTTGAAACGGCGACGCTCGGCCCAGCGCGTGTACATGCGCAGAAGCATCGAGGCCCAGTCCTGGCTCTCGGTGCCGCCGGCGCCGGCATGGACTTCGAGATAGGTGTCGTTGGCGTCGGCCTCGCCCGACAGCAGCGTCTCGACCTGGCGGGCCTTGGCCTCGCCCTGCATCGAGCGGAGGGCTGCTTCCGCCTCGGCGATCACGCTCTGGTCGCCCTCTTCCTCACCCAGTTCGATCAGGCCAATATTGTCTTCCAGCGCCTGCGTCAGGCTTTTGACGCCGGCGATCCCGTCTTCGAGGCCCTGGCGCTCGCGCATCAGCTTTTGCGCTTCCAGCGGATCATTCCAGAGGCTGGAATCCTCGGCGCGCACGTTCAGGTATTCAAGCCGCTTTATGGCCTGATCCCAGTCAAAGATGCCTCCTCAGCAGGGTGATCGCCTGCCTGATCTCGTCGACAATGTTCTGCGTTTCCGCGCGCATGGCTGGTTGTTCTGTCCTGTTTTTAAAGTGGCGCTTGGGTCGGCGCGATACATAGGCACGGCATTGCTGCCTGTAAAGCGAAATGGGCCGGCTCAACAAGCCAGCCCATTCGACGTAAAAATCAGGTCGTCAGTAGAGTCCGCCGCCGGGTGCCTGGATAGCTTCCGTAGCCTGCGGCGATAGCGGTCCGCCGGCGCCGTTGGACCCGTCGGCGCCCATGCCGATCACCCAATAGCTGTCGGCGGGGCCGGTGCCGGGCTTGAAGGCTTCGATTATGGTGCCGGGATCGCCCGACGCGGCACGCATGCCGGTCTTGCGGTTGATGGCGACCAGGTTCATGCCTTCCGGAACCTTGAAGTCGACATTGGGCGTGCCGTCCAGCGCAACGCGCATGAAGTCCTTGAAGATAGGCGCCGCCAGACCGCCGCCGGTGGCGCCATGGCCGAGACCGCGCGGCGTGTCGTAACCCATGTAAAGGCCGACGACGAGGTTCGGCGTATAGCCGATGAACCAGGCGTCCTTCTCGTCATTGGTCGTTCCGGTCTTGCCGGCGATGTGGCGGCCAAGCTCGGCGATGGTGGCGCCGGTGCCGCGCTGGACCACGCCTTCCATCATCGAGGTGATCTGGTAGGCGGTCATCGGATCGAGCACCTGCTCGGAATTGTCGACCAGTTCCGGTTCGGGCTGGTTGTTCCATTCGGGCGCATTGCAGCCTTCGCAGCCGCGCTCGTCCTGCTTGAACACGGTCTTGCCGTAGCGGTCCTGGATGCGGTCGATGAGCGAGGGTTTGATCGACTTGCCGCCATTGGCCATGATCGAATAGGCCGACACCATGCGCATCACCGTCGTCTCGCCGGAGCCCAGCGCCATAGGCAGATACGGCGCCAGATGGTCGTAGACGCCGAACCTCTCGGCATATTCCACCACCAGCTTCATGCCCATGTCGTTGGCGAGCCGCACCGTCATCAAATTGCGCGACTTTTCGATACCGGAGCGCAAGGTCGCGGGGCCGGCCACCGTGCCGTCATAGTTCTTCGGCGTCCAGGTCGTGGTGCCGCTCTGGATGGTGATCGGTCCGTCCATGATCACCGAGGCCGGCGTATAGCCATTGTCGAGCGCGGCCGAATAGACGATCGGCTTGAAGGACGATCCCGGCTGGCGCATCGCCTGCGTGGCACGGTTGAACTCCGACTGCGCATAGGAGAAGCCGCCGACCATGGCCAGCACGCGCCCGGTATGTGGATCCATGGCGATCAGGCCGCCCTCCACTTCCGGCACCTGGCGCAACGTGTAGGCGCCTTCCGACCCTTCGTTCTTCTGCACGAAGATGACGTCGCCGGGCTGCAGTACATCGGCCGGAGACTTGGCCTTGACCGTCTTGCCATCGACCACATGGCGCATGGCGAAGCTCATGTCTTCCTTGCTGACGGCGCCTTCGATGCGTTCCTTGACGATATCGCCCGAAATCTGCCGCGTCGGCTGCAGGCCGATGGAAAGGCCGGTCGCCGAGCTGTCGAGCACGACGGCAAGCGACCATTCCGGCACGTCTTCCAGCCCCTTGACGTTGCCCAGCGCCACGCCCCAGTCGCCGGAAGCATCGATATGCGTCACCGGTCCGCGATAGCCGCGCAGCGTGTCGTATTTGAGCAAGCCGTTCTGCATCGACTTGCGGGCGATGAGCTGGATCTTCGGATCGAGCGTCGTGCGCACCGAAAGGCCGCCCTCATAGAGCGCGTTCTCGCCATAGCGCGAGATGATCTGGCGGCGCACTTCCTCGGTGAAATATTCACCCGCAAACAGATAGGAGCCGTTACGACGCGGCGTCACGCCGAGCGGCTCGGCCTTGGCCTTGTCGCCTTCCTCGCGCGTCACGTAGCCGTTCTCGACCATCTGGTCGATGACCCAGTTGCGGCGCTCGATGGCGCGGTCGGCATGCTTGAAGGGATGGTAGTTGTTGGGCCCCTTCGGCAGCGACGCCAGATAGGCGGCTTCCGCGACCGTGAGTTCGTTGACCGACTTGTCGAAATAGGTCAGTGCCGCGCCCGCAACGCCATAGGCGCCGAAGCCGAAGAAGATTTCGTTGAGATAGAGCTCAAGGATGCGGTCCTTCGAATAAGCCTGCTCGATGCGGAAGGCCAGGATCATCTCCTTGATCTTGCGCTCGTAGGTCTGGTCCGAGGACAAGAGGAAGTTCTTCGCCACCTGCTGGGTGATGGTCGAGGCGCCGACCTGGCGCCTGCCCGAACCCAGATTCTGCAGGTTGACGTAGATGGCGCGGCCAAGCCCGGTGATGTCGATGCCGGGATGGTTGTAGAAATTCTTGTCCTCGGCCGACAGGAACGCCGCCTTGACCCGGTCCGGAACCGCCTGGATCGGCAGATAGAGCCGCCGTTCGCGCGCATATTCGGCCATCAGCGAGCCGTCGGAAGCATGGATGCGGGTCGTCACTGGCGGCTCGTACTTGGCCAGGACCTCGTAGTCGGGCAGGTCTTTCGAGAGATGGCTGATGTATATCGCCACGCCCGCGGCGACCATAAGCGCCAGCGTCGTGCCGATACCAAAGAAATAGCCGATAAGACGAATCATGCCCGCTCCAGTCCGAGGTTCGGGAATTTCCTAGACGAAGCCGCCTTTCGCGCAAGCCTTCGCAACTGTCCCGATCCGTGATGGAAAACCCATGTCGCCACCATGTGGGCAAAATACGGCAGTGCCCGGTTTAGGCATCCCCCACCTGAAATAAAAGCGCCTGGTGTTGTCGTCGTGCAACGCTGCCTCCGGTCGTGGGCGGCGGCGACCATCTCAGCCTCCGGTTCCCGTTCCCATCTTGGCGGAGGCAAACAGGGCGACGGCGTTGGTGATGCTCTGCGCCGCCTTGCCGCGCCAGTCGGCGTCGAGCAGTTGCGCTTCATCCTTGGCGTTGGAGAGATAGCCGAGTTCCACCAGCACCGACGGCACATCGGGCGCTTTCAGCACTTTGAAACCGGCCGAACGCTGCGGATTGTTGATCAGGCCGACGCTGGTGGACAACTGGCCGACCAGAGTGTGGGCAAAGCTCATCGAGAAATTATGCGTCTCGCGGCGGATCAGGTCGATCAGTATGTCGGTGACTTCCTTGTTGTCGTCCTTGATCACCATGCCGGCGAACTGGTCGGAGAGGTTTTCACGGTCGGCAAGCGCCTGCGCTTGCGGATCGGACGCCTTGTCGGAGACGGTATAGACGGTGGCGCCTCTGATACCCTTGACGCTGATCGTGTCGGCATGGATCGAGATCAAAAGGTCGGCCTCGTGCTGACGGGCGATGCGCACGCGGTCATCGAGCCGCAGGAACTCGTCGGAATCGCGCGTCATGAACACGTCGTAGTTGCCGACGGCGGCGAGCTTGTCGCGCAGTTCGGTGGCGAAGGCCAGCGTCACGTTCTTCTCGATGGTGCCGTTGAGGCCTTCGGCGCCACCGTCGATGCCGCCATGGCCGGGATCGATGACGATGGTGAAGCGATGCCCGGGATTGGAGATCGGCCCTGTGCCGACCCTGGAGCCCTTGTCGGTGGAGACGGTCGAGCCGGTGGTCAGCGCCTGGTTGGCAAGGGCTTCGTCGAACTCGCGGTCGGAGGCTGCCGACACGTCGATGGCGATGCGATAGCCTGCGCCGTCCTCGTTCTTGAGCACCTCGAGCTTGTCGACCGAGAACGGCCCCTTGCCGGTCAGGATCAGCCGCGATCCCTCGCCCTGATCGCCATAACGCACCGCTTTGACCAGGCCGCGGGCCTTGGCGTCCTTCGCGCCAATGGCGAATCGGGTGCGCGGCAGGTCCACGACCAGCCGGTTGGGGCCGCGCAGCAGGAACCATTTGATGTCGGGCTCGCGGTCGAAATCGATGACGATGCGCATCTTGGTTGCGTCGCCGGCCATCTTGTAGGCGGTGGCGCCGAGTGGCGCATCGGCGGCGCGTGAAACCGGCGCAAAAGCAAGGCAAAGCGCCAGCAGCAACAGCACACCGGCAGCGCGCAGGAAACGGCCTGCACGGCCATGGCCCTTGTCTGTGGTGCCCGCCAGTCCCATTTCTTTGCAGTCGCTCCCGGTTTGGCGCCTTGCGCCCGCGTGGTTGGTCGAAATGCCGGTCAGGCCGCAGACTCGATTAACGATTGGTATCCAGAGAAGGTTAACCAAGCCTTTTCATTGAGGATTAAGGCCTGTGCTTCCGTTACGGCACTGCTTTTTGCCGGCATCCGAAATCGGGGTTGCCTTCCACCCCGTCAAATCATAAAAGCGATGGTGGATCACTGCAATCCTGGAACCGCTTCTCCCGCAGCTTCCTGCTACAGGTCAGATGAAAGGCGGCTCCTTTCGCTCCAGCGAAAAGGCTTAGGTGATCGCGACGAATTTCGCAGGTGTGCGCCCGTGGCGGGGGAATCGCCTGCGTGAGGAAAACGGCCGGGTTTGTTCCCGTGCCGGCTCTGTATGAGCAAACAAGCTGGTCCGGTTCGTCCGGGCTTTGGTTCAAAAGGTTCTGCTGGTGACGATGGCTTCAAGCGCAATCATGGAAAGGTCCGCATCAAACCGCGCCATTGTGGCTGCGGGCGGCACCGCCATGGCGCTCAAGCGGCGTCCGGCGGACATTCAGACATCCGGCACCCACATCCCAGACACGCAGCAGCGGGCTTTGCCTCGCAAGCTGCGGCTGACGGCTGCCGGGAGGAAACGAAATAATGCCCAACAAAATGCTGATAGACGCCTCCCACCCGGAGGAAACACGCGTTGTCGTTATCCGCGGTAACCGTATTGAAGAATTCGACTTTGAATCCCAGGACAAGAAGCAGCTCAAAGGAAACATCTATCTCGCCCGCGTAACGCGCGTCGAACCTTCCCTTCAGGCAGCCTTTGTCGAATATGGCGGCAACCGTCACGGTTTCCTCGCCTTCAGTGAAATTCACCCCGACTATTACCAGATCCCGGTCGCCGATCGTCAGGCTTTGCTGCGCGCTGAAGCGCAGGAAGCCGAGGACGAGGAGAACGAGGACAATGACGGCGACGACCGCCAGAGCCGCGATCGCGGCCGGCGCGGCCGCCGGCGCGGCGGCAAGGGTCGTGAGCGCGGCGAACACAAGCGCGACGCCGGCGCCGATGATGAGAACGGCGAACATGGCGATGCCGGCAGCGATGCCGTCTCCGAAGAGCCTGCTTCCGAGCATGCCGCGGCCGATACCGCCGGGCATGACGATCATGCCGGGCATGGCGACAGCGAAGCTTCCGACGCCGAGACATCCGGGAGCGAACCGTCGGAAGGCGGCCCGACATCGATTGCGGCAAGCGTCGAAGCGGATGTGATCTCCGAAGCTGTCCCTGCGGCGGAGCCGGGTGACGAAAGGTCGTCCAGCGAGGCAAGCGGCGAAGCCACCTCCGGGGACAATGACCGCGGCATGCTGGAAGAGGTGCAGTCCTCGCATCCGGACGACCACGAGATCGAATCCGTAGGCGCCGAGGATGCGCTGGAAGAGGTGCGCAGCCGCCGCAAGCCGGTGCGCCGCCAGTACAAGATTCAGGAAGTCATCAAGCGCCGGCAGATCCTGCTGGTGCAGGTGGTCAAGGAAGAGCGCGGCAACAAGGGCGCTGCACTCACCACCTATCTGTCGCTTGCCGGCCGCTATTCCGTGCTGATGCCCAACACCGCACGCGGCGGCGGCATTTCGCGCAAGATCACCAGTGCGGTCGACCGCAAGCGCCTCAAGGAGGTCGTTGCCGATCTCGAAGTGCCGCAGGGCATGGGCGTCATCCTGCGCACCGCCGGCGAAAGCCGCACCAAGGCGGAAATCAAGCGCGACTACGAATATCTGATGCGGCTTTGGGAAAACGTCCGCAATCTGACGCTGCAATCCACCGCCCCTGCCCTCGTCTATGAGGAAGGCAGCCTGATCAAGCGCTCGGTGCGCGACCTCTACAACAAGGATATTGACGAGATTCTTGTCTCCGGCGAGGAAGGCTACCGCGAGGCCAAGGATTTCATGCGCATGCTGATGCCGAGCCACGCCAAGGTCGTTCAGCCGTTCCGCGACACGACGCCGATCTTCGTGCGCAACGGGATCGAGGCGCAGCTCGACCGCATGCTGCAGCCGCAGGTGACGCTGAAGAGCGGCGGCTACATCATCATCAACCAGACCGAGGCGCTGGTCGCCATCGACGTCAATTCGGGCCGCTCCACCAAGGAGCACTCGATCGAGGACACCGCTCTCCACACCAACCTTGAAGCGGCGGAAGAAGTCGCCAGGCAATTAAGGCTGCGCGATCTCGCCGGCCTGATCGTCATCGACTTCATCGACATGGAGGAGAACCGCAACAACCGCTCCGTCGAGAAGCGGCTGAAGGATCACCTCAAGAACGACCGAGCCCGCATCCAAGTCGGCCGCATCTCGCATTTCGGCCTGATGGAGATGTCGCGCCAGCGCATCCGCGCCAGCGTGCTGGAATCAACCATGAAGCCGTGCCCTCATTGCGGCGGCACTGGCCATGTGCGCTCCGATTCGTCGGTGGCGCTGATGGTGGTGCGGGCGATCGAGGAATTCCTGCTCAAGGATTCGCGCAGCCACATCACGGTGCGGACTCCGGCGGCGACCGCTCTCTATGTGCTCAACCACAAGCGCGGCACGCTGGTGGAACTCGAAAGCCGCTTTGGCCTGACCATCACCGTCGAGGCCGATGATACGGTGGGTGTGCAGCACTACGCGATCTTCCGCGGCGCCATTGCCGAAAAGCCGGAAGGCTTTGTCGAAGCGCGAACCTTCCCGGCCTATGTCGAGCCGGAAGAGCCCGAGGACGAGATCGTCATCGAGGAGGAAGACGACGAGGTTGTGGTACAGGCCGAGCAGCCGCGCCAGGCGCAGCCGCAGTCGCAGCAGCAGCAGCCGAGATCGGCTGAGGACGGCGAAGGCCGCGATCGCAAGCGTCGCAAGCGCCGCAGGCGGCGCGGCGGCAAGGATCGCGAACGCGAACATGGCGATCGCGAGCATGGCGCCGAAGGTGCTTCGGTTTCGGCGGCAAGCGACGACTTTGCCGCTGAACCAGGCGGTGACGATGCAACACAGCAAGACGAAGCCCAGGTTGGCGCCGTCGAAACGGTGGAAGCATCAGATGACGCCCAGGGCAAGAAGCGCCGTCGCGGCAAGCGCGGCGGCAAGCGCAATCGTCGCGAAGACGGCACGGAGACCGAAGCCGGCGAAACCGCCTCGGTGGCCGAGGCCGCTGAAGTCGGAACGGCCGCAAGCGAGCCCGTAGCAGCCGTAGCGGTTGAAGAAGCAGCGGCTCCCGCCGCGGCGAACGACGACGCTCCAGCCGAAAAGCCGAAGAAGAAGCGCGCTTCAAGGGCAAAGAAGGCTGTGGTGGAAGTCGCCGATGAGACGGCGGCCGAGGCTGCACCGGAAGCTGCCGTCGAAGCAGCCGCCCCCGCTGCGGCCGATGCCGCCACGGAAACGACCGTCGACGACGAGCCCGCCAAGGCTCGCCCGTCACGGCGCAAAGCCGTGGCCGCGGATACCTCCGCGGTGCCGGTGGTTTCCTCCAGCGTTGCCGACGAGGCAAAGGCCGAGGAAAAGCCGAAGCGCGCCGGCTGGTGGCAGCGGAAGGGCTTTTTCTAAGCTATTCAGCCGATTAAGATAGGTTCCTGACAAAAATCCCGCGCCGTTCAAACCACGGCGCGGGATTTTTTCATGCGCGAATGGCGGAAAGCATCAGGGGGCGAAAATCGACCAGTTCATCATCCTGGCCAGTTTTTCCAAGGCGATCGACCCCAGCTTGGAATTGCCGTTGGCGTTCAAGCCCGGCGACCATACGGCGAGTGAAGCCACACCCGGCACGATCCCCAATATGCCGCCGCCGACGCCGCTTTTGCCGGGAATGCCGACACGGAAGGCGAAATCGCCGGAACCGTCATAGTGGCCGCAGGTCAGCATCATGGCGCCGATGCGCCGCGCCCGCTCGGCAGACACCACGGAGTGCCCGGTTGCCGGGTTTCTGCCGCCATTGGCGAGGAAGCGGCCGGCCAGCGCCAATTGCCGGCAGCTCATGGCGATGGCGCAATGGTGGAAGTACACGCCCAGCGCCAGCTCCGGTGCATGGTGGAGATTGCCGAAGGATTTCATGTAGTTGGCAAGCGCGAAGTTGCGATAGCCGGTGGCGCGTTCGGAAGCCGCGACCTCGCGGTCGATGATGATCGCTTCGTCATCGGCAAGGAACTGGATGAAGCGCAGGATTTCGCCGATCGCCTCGCGCGGCTGGTGGCCGGCAAGCAGTATGTCGGAGACGACGATGGCGCCGGCATTGATGAACGGATTGCGCGGAATGCCGTTCTCATGCTCGAGCTGCACGATCGAGTTGAACGGATTGCCCGACGGCTCGCGTCCGACACGCTGCCACAGCGCGTCGCCGACATTGCCGAGCGCCAACGTGAGCGTAAACACCTTGGAGATGGACTGGATCGAAAACGCCTGGTCGGCGTCGCCGGCGACCAGCACGCGGCCGTCATTGGTCACGGCGGCAATGCCGAATTTCTTCGGATCGACCTTGCCGAGCTGCGGAATGTAGGTGGCGACCTCGCCGCGATCGGAGCGCTCGGCCATCTCGGCGGCGATGTCGGCCAGCGTTTGTTCAAGATCCGGCATGCTCGTCCCCGCTATTTCAGCCAGCGCTCGATGCGCGCCATCGCATCGACCATGTCGTCATGGCTGCCGGCATAGGAAAAGCGCATCGTGCGGTGTCCTGCCAGCGGATCGAAATCGCGACCGGGCGTCGCCGCCACATGCGCTTCGGCCAGCATTTTGCGCGCAAAGGCCATGCTGTCATTGGTATGCCGGGTGACATCGCAGAAAGCGTAGAAGGCACCGTCCATCGGCGCCGCCAAGGGAAATCCGAGTTCCGGAAGGCGCCGCATCAACAGCTCGCGGTTCCAGGCATAGCGCGCCTTCACTGCTTCCAGCTCTTCCGCCGCCTTGAAGGCTTCGATCGCCGCGATCTGCGACAGTTCCGGCGGCGAGATGTAGAGGCTCTGGGCGATGCGTTCGATCGGCCTCACCAGAGCTTCCGGCAGCACCATCCAGCCGATGCGCCATCCGGTCATGCAATAATATTTCGAGAAGGAATTGATCACCGTCACGCCTGAGCCATGGGCCAGCGCCGTGGTGTCGGGCGCGGCATAGGCCAGCCGGTGATAAATTTCGTCCGAAATCACCGCGATGCCGAGTTCTTCGGCTGTCCTCACCAGTGCCGACAACTCGTCGACGGGAATGACCGCACCTGTCGGATTGGCCGGGCTGGCGAACAACACACCCTTCAGCGGTTTTTCCCGGTGCGCCGATTTCAAATGTTCGGCATGAAGATAGGCGTCGCTGCCGAGCTCGATCTCGACGATCTGGATACCGAGCGCGGCCATGATGTTGCGGTAGGCCGGATAGCCGGGTGCTGCGATGGCGACGCGGTCGCCGGGATCGAACATCGCCAGGAATGCCAGATTGAAGGCGGCCGACGATCCCGTGGTCACGGCGATCCGGTTCGGCGCGACATCGATCCCGTAATGGTCGCCATAATGCGTGGCGATCGCCTTGCGCAGATCCGCCAGACCGAGTGTGTCGGTATAGCCGATGCGTCCGATCCTCAGCGCATTTGCGGCTGCTTCCCTCACGCCCACGGGCGCCGGATCGGATGGCTGGCCGACGGCCATGGAGACGACAGGCACGCCCGTCGCCTTCAGCCGGTTGGCTTCGGCCAGAATGTCCATGGCGTGAAACGGCTCGACTTCACCGCGGCGCGACAGCGAAACTACCATTTGACCTCAATCTTTCCGTCCGGCCCGCCGCTCAAAGCCATCAACCGGCGGCAGCGCCGCACAAATGCCCGATTGATGTGAGGATCACAAGTTCGCCTAGTTTCGGTGCCGTGACTTTTCATCGTTCGCGCGCTCGTTTACCAGTGGACCTCATGCTGAGCCGACCCAAATCAACGATGTCCAAATCTTCCATCGGGAAGACAGCGCGCGGCTTCGCGACGCTTTTGCTTGCCGCCGCCGTCGCTGTCACCGGCTCGGTGACGGCCTTCGCCCAGGCGGTGCCGGTCGTGCGCGATGCCGAGATCGAGGCGCTGGTGCGCGACTATGCGCGGCCGATCTTCAAGGCGGCCGGTCTTGCCAATGACGGTGTCGATATCGTTCTGGTCAACGATCAGAGCTTCAACGCCTTCGTCACCGGGCGCCGGCTGTTCATCAACACCGGCGCGCTGATGCAGGCCGAAACGCCCAATGAGATCATCGGCGTCATCGCCCACGAGGCCGGCCACATCGCCGGCGGCCATCAGCAGAAATTGCGCGACCAGCTCGAGCGCGCCAAGACCATGGCCATCATCGCCACGCTGCTTGGCGCCGGCGCCATCGTTGCCGGCGCCACCACCAACAGCCGCGGCCTTGCCGGCGCCGGCATGGGTGTCGCCGCGGGCGGCGGCGAGATGGCGCAGCGCAGCATTCTTGCCTACCAGCGCACCGAAGAGTCGACCGCCGACCGCTCTGCCATCACCTATCTCAATGCCACCGGCCAGTCCGGCATGGGCATGCTGAAGACCTTCGCCCGCTTCCAGAGCGCGCTGTCGCTTTCCGGCACGCAGGTCGATCCCTACCGCATCAGCCACCCGATGCCGCAGGAGCGCATCGCCAATCTCGAAGTGCTGGTCAAGCAGAGCCCCAATGTCGACAAGGTCGATCCGCCGCCACTGCAGCAGCGGCACGACATGATGCGCATCAAGATCGCCGCCTATATGGGCGGCCAGGCCGCGGCCACGCGGCTGATCCGCAAGGCCCCGGGCAGCCTCGCCTCGCGCTATGGCGAAGCGCAGATGGCCTATCTCTACGGCAATCTGGGTGCGGCGCTGACCAAGGCCAATGCACTGATCAAGGAACAGCCGAAGAACCCCTACTTCCAGGAAATGCGCGGCGACATACTGATGAAGGCCAACAAGCCCAAGGACGCCGCGGACGCCTATGCCAAGGCGGTCAGCCTCGATCCGGTGAGGTCGGGCCTGTTGCCCGTTTCTCTCGGCCAGGCGCTGATGGCCATCGGCACGCCCGATTCGCTGAAGAAGGCGGTGGTGCAGATCAACAACGGCCTCGGGCGCGACAAGGAAAACACGGTCGGATACCGCTATCTCGCCCAGGCCTATGGCGAGCTTGGCAACATTCCGGCGGCGGAACTCGCCACCGCCGAGGGCCATTTCTATTCCGGCGATTACACGAATGCGAAAATTTTCGCCATGCGCGCGCAAAAGGACTTGAAGCGTGGCGAACCCGGCTGGATTCGGGCGCAGGACATCATAAACTACAACCCTTCAGGCAAACTCAAGAAATGAACCGGTCGCCGGCGGCGACTAGGATAGACCGGAACCGGTAAAGAGGATCAGACGATGAACAAGGCAATATTGCTCGGCACGACGGGAGTGGCGGCTGCTCTTGCCATGCTGGCTTTCGGGTTCGTCGCCGGCAGTCCGCAGGTGGCCAAGGCCGGCACGGCGCAGGCCGTGCAGACCGCCTCGGCCGACACCAAGATCGATCGCACCGAGGTCGAGGGCATTATCCGCGACTATCTCCTGAAGAACCCCGAAGTGCTGCTCGAAGTGCAGGAGGCGCTCGAGGCCAAGCAGAAGGAAGAGCAGCGCATCGCCAGCCTCGGAGTCATCGAGAAGGCCAAGTCCGAGATTTTCAACTCGACCTTCGACGGTGTCGTCGGCAACCCGAAGGGCAAGGTCACCATCGTCGAATTCTACGATTACAATTGCGGCTTCTGCAAACGCGCCATCGACGACATGCAGGCTCTGACAAAGGCCGATCCGGAGCTGCGCTTCGTGCTCAAGGAATTCCCGATCCTCGGGCCGGATTCGCAAAAGGCCAGCGTCGTCTCGATGGCTTTCCACCTGATGCATCCGGAGAAATACGGCGAGTTCCACAACGCCCTGCTCGGCGGCCAGGGCCGCGCCACCGAGGCGGCGGCCATCAAGGTTGCGCTGTCGCTAGGCGCCGATGAGGCGAAATTGCGCGAGAAGATGAAGGATCCGACCATCACCGAGGCTTTCTCCAAGACCTTCGACCTCGCCAACAAGCTGGCCATCACCGGAACGCCTTCCTACGTGGTCGGCAATGAGGTGGTGTTCGGGGCGCTCGGCCAGGAAGTGCTGGCTGAAAAGATCGAGGCGGCGAAAGCCGCGCTCTGATCTTGCACGCGAGCCTATTTCTCACGGGCACATTTCCGCCTGTTGTGGACAGTGAAAGATCGCACTTGTGCTCTTTCCGCGGGCGGCTATGCCCATTATAGAAGGCCCTGCGCGCCGGCTTGAGGCCGGCGTCGGAAAAGGTCGGCATTTTTGAAAACGATTTTCGTCCTGAACGGCCCCAACCTGAACGCGCTCGGCAAGCGCGAGCCGGGCATCTATGGCGGCAAGACGCTTGCCGCGATCGCCGACGACTGCAAGCAGGCGGGCGCCGCGCTTGGCCTCGAGATTGATTTTCGCCAGTCGAACCATGAGGGCGACCTCGTCGACTGGATCCAGGAAGCCGGCGACAAGGCAGCCGGCATCGTCATCAATCCGGGTGCCTACAGCCACACCTCGATTGCCATTCACGACGCCATCCGCGCTGTCGCGCCGCTGCCCGTCGCCGAAGTTCACCTCTCCAACATCCACGCGCGGGAACCATTCCGCCACGTCTCCATGGTCGCGCCGGTCGCTGTCGGCATGATCTGCGGGTTCGGGCCGCTTGGCTACTCGCTGGCGCTGCAGGCGCTGGCGGCACGCCTATGACCGGCCCACAAACAGAAGGCTCGAAAATGTCGATAAAGAAGACCGGTGTTGACCAGCAACTGATCCGCGATCTCGCGGGCATACTGAACGACACCAATCTCACCGAGATCGAAGTCGAGCTCGGCGACCTGAAGGTGCGCGTATCGCGCCAGGCGCCGGCCGTCCACGCCATCGCCGCACCGCAGGCCGGTTATGCTCCGGCAGCGCAGCAGCCCGCGGCTGCCGCACCAGCAGTGGCCGATCCGTCCAAGAACGCGGTCCCCTCGCCGATGGTCGGCACCGCTTATCTCGCGCCCTCGCCCGACGCCAAGGCCTTCATCGAAGTCGGCCAGAAGGTCAAGGAAGGCCAGACGCTGCTGATCATCGAAGCGATGAAGACGATGAACCAGATCCCTTCGCCGCGCGCCGGCACGGTGACGGCGATCCTGTTCGAGGACGGCCAGCCGGTCGAGTACGGCATGCCGCTCGTCGTGATCGAGTAGAGCGGGCCGGATGTTCCAGAAGATCCTCATCGCCAACCGCGGCGAAATCGCGCTTCGGGTGCTGCGCGCCTGCAAGGAACTCGGCATCCAGACCGTGGTCGTGCATTCGACCGCCGACGCTGACGCCATGCATGTCAGGCTCGCCGACGAAAGCGTGTGCATCGGTCCGCCGCCGTCGCGCGACAGCTATCTCAACATCCACCAGATCGTCGCAGCCTGCGAGATCACAGGCGCCGATGCCGTGCATCCGGGCTATGGCTTCCTGTCGGAAAACGCCAAGTTCGCCGACATTCTCGCCGCCCACAACATCACCTTCATCGGCCCGTCGGGCGACCACATCCGCATCATGGGCGACAAGATCGAGGCCAAGCGCACCGCAAAGCGGCTCGGCATTCCGGTTGTGCCGGGCTCCGACGGCGCCGTCACCGATCAAAAGGAAGCCAGGCGCATTGCCGCCGAGATCGGCTATCCCGTGATCATCAAGGCATCGGCAGGCGGTGGCGGGCGCGGTATGAAGGTCGCCCTTACCGAAGCCGATCTCGAGATCGCCTTGCAGACAGCCAGCACGGAAGCGGGAGCCGCCTTCGGCGACGATGCCGTCTACATCGAGAAATACTTGGAAAAGCCGCGCCACATCGAGGTGCAGGTATTCGGCGACGGCGCCGGCCGCGGCGTGCATTTCGGCGAGCGCGACTGTTCGCTGCAACGCCGCCACCAGAAAGTCTGGGAAGAGGCGCCCTCGCCGGCCCTTAACGCCGAGGAGCGCGCCCGCATCGGCAATATCTGTGCCAAGGCCATCGCCGACCTCGGCTACTCCGGCGCAGGCACCATCGAATTCCTGTACGAGAATGGCGAGTTCTACTTCATCGAGATGAACACGCGGCTGCAGGTCGAGCATCCGGTGACGGAGGCGATCACCGGCATCGATCTCGTCCACGAACAGATCCGCGTTGCCTCCGGCGGCGGGCTTTCGGTGCGCCAGGAGGACATCAAGTTCAACGGCCACGCCATAGAATGCCGCATCAATGCCGAGGACCCGCGCACCTTCACGCCTTCGCCCGGCACGATCACGCATTTCCACACGCCTGGCGGTCTCGGCATCCGCGTCGATTCCGGTGTCTATTCCGGCTACAAGATCCCGCCCTATTATGACAGCCTGATCGGCAAGCTGATCGTGCACGGCCGCAACCGCGTCGAATGCATGATGCGGCTGCGCCGGGCGCTCGACGAATTCGTCGTTGACGGCATCAAAACGACGCTGCCGCTGTTTCGGGACCTGGTCGGCAATGCCGATATCGCCAATGGCGACTACGACATCCACTGGCTGGAAAAGTATCTGGCCAAAGAGGAATAGCGCCCGAATTGCCGCTATGATGCCGCGATGACCCGCCCTTACGCACCCGGCTATCGCATTCCGACCGACCTCTTGCTCAAGGCCTATGCCTCGGGCGTCTTCCCGATGGCGGAGAGCGCTTCCGACCCGGAAGTGTTCTGGGTGCGGCCGGAGACGCGCGGCATCATCCCGCTCGACGGCTTCCACACGCCGAAGAGCCTGCGGAAGACGATCCGCAAGCACCCGTTCGACATCCGCTTCGATTTCGATTTCGAGGCGACGATCGACGGCTGCGCCGAAAAGCGCGAGGAGCGCCGCTCGACCTGGATCAACGCGCCGATCCGCGAAGCCTATATCGAGCTGCACCGTCTTGGGCACTGCCATTCGGTCGAGGCATGGCGCGAGGAACGGCTGGTCGGCGGCCTCTATGGCGTCTCGCTCGGTCGCGTGTTCTTCGGCGAAAGCATGTTCGCCCGGGAAACCGACGCGTCCAAGACCTGCCTGTATCATCTGGTCGAGCGGCTGAAGGCGCGCGGCTTTGCCCTGCTCGACACGCAATTCACCACTGAGCATCTCAAACGCTTCGGCGCGGTCGACGTGCCGCGCGTCAAATACGAGAAGATGTTGGCCGAGGCGCTGAAGGGCGAAGCCGTTTTTTATCCCTGATCGGAGACCGAGCGGCCGAGCCGGCTCGACCGGTGAAAGGGGTCAGCCCTTCGCGGTTTCCATCGGCGTCTGCGAATGGAACATCATCTTCCAGCCGTTGACACGGTGGACATAGCCAGTGCTGACCAGCGCCGCGTAGGGCTCGCCGTTTTCCCGTGTCGCATGAGCCTCATAGGTCAGCATGATAATGTCGCTGCCGGGCTCGATGATACCCTTGAGGTCGATCTGAAGGTCGCGCCAGCGGTTGGGCTTGGTCGCGGTCTTGGCCAGATCGGCATTGTCCATTGCCTGTGCCATCTCAGGAAATGCCACCAGGCATTCTGTGTCGACATTGGCGGCGTAGTAAGCTTCGTCGCCCGTCCAGAACCCCTTTTCGAGTTCGAGCAGGTCGTCTTTGCTGGCCGTGATCCGTTTGCTGTCCGACATCAGAATATCCTCCAAGCGCATAAATGCGTCATCGTCCATGGCCCAACGCATAGTTGCCACCACGGTTCCGGAGGATCAGTTGGTGTTGGTCGCGTCAGGTTCCGTGGGGTCTGGCTGTTCGGCGGCCGGAGCAGCGGCGGGCTTTGGCTTGGACGTGTCGACCTTGGGCGTCTCGGCATTGGCCGCGTCGGGCGGCGGCACATCCGACTTCTGCTTGCAGCCCTTTAGCCAGACGTCATAGACGGCGTGCTCGACGGCGTTTAGGCCGGGGCTCTCGGCGAACATCCAGCCGGTGAAGATGCGGCGGATCTTGCGGTCGAGCGTGATTTCGTCGACTTCGACGAAGGAATCGGTCTTCGGCTCTTCATTCTCCGGCCGCGAATAGCAGATGCGCGGCGTCACCTGCAAAGCGCCGAACTGCACGGTTTCGTCGATGTAGACATCGAAGGTGATGATACGGCCGGTGATCTTGTCGATGCCGGCAAATTCGGCGACCGGATTGGTGATGCGATCGGAGATTGCGGGTGCTGCCGCAGGCGCCTGCGCCGAGGCAAACGCTGTCGGGAACATGGCGATAGCGCCAATTGCCGCCAGTCCGGCCATCGATGTCAGGCTGAAAATGTTCATGCGGAGATACCGGTGGTTTGGGCCCGGGTGATTCTGTCACGCCCAAGGCTATTCGCCGTTGTCATATCAGCAAGCAGCTAAACGCCAATTGTGGCGACAAAGGACCGGCCGGCGGTCAAGAACCAGGCGTCCACGCATCGTAGTCGCCCGTCACCTGCGGACGGTGCTGATTGGTGAGCACGGAACCCTTCGGGCGATAAGCCGCCGGTGTTCCCGTGAGGTTCGGCTCATGCGCCTTTTCCCATTCGCGCGGCCGATAGTCATCGCTTGGCGGCGCCACATCGACGCGGTGATGCATCCAGCCGTGCCAGCCCGGAGGGATCGCCGACGCCTCCGAATAATTGGCGTAGATGACCCAGCGGCGGGTGCGGCCTTCCGAATCGACGCCGCCTTCGTAGTAGACGTTGCCGGCCCCATCCTGGCCGACCTTGTTGCCGTGGCGCCAGGTGTGAAAACGGGTTCCCAGCGTCTGGCGGTTCCACCAGGTGAAAAACTGCAGAAGGAAAGTTTTCATTCAGATCCTCGCGGGGCGCACGGCGGTGCCAGCTTCCTGCTTATGGCGTCAGGACTCCGCGAAGGCAAGGGTTTTGCGGTGCCTGCGGCACTGACGGCATGCCGAAACGCTCAGTGATTGGCCGATCCATTTCGCACCTGCGAACCGACGCTTGCCAAGCCGGCTGCGTCTTCCTAAAGCTCTCATCGTCGGCGCTGCCGCATGACCCCGAAAATCGAAATCGATTTTCGGAAAGGATCATGCGCAAACCAAAGTGCTACAGCGTCCTTTGCGCGTCCACGGGACGCGCGGCGCTGTAGTCAACGCCGGCTGCGGGAGGTGAGGAATGGCCCCAGCTGTCGCCAGGATCAGTGCGGAGACAATACGCGCCCGCAAGGGCGGCGTGCCGGTCGTATGCCTTACCGCTTACACCTATCCCGTCGCCCGCCTGCTCGACGATCATGTCGACCTTCTCCTGGTCGGCGACAGCGTTGCCATGGTGCTGCATGGCCACAAGACCACGCTTGGCGCGTCGCTGGAAATGATGATCGTCCATGGCCAGGCCGTGATGCGCGGCTCGGCAAAGGCCTGCGTGGTGGTCGACATGCCGGCCGGCAGCTACGAGACTTCGGCCGCGCAAGCCCTTGCCTCGGCGCGCCGCATCTCTGAGGAAACCGGCTGCCAGGCGGTGAAGCTGGAAGGCGGCGTCGAAGTCGCCCTCCAGATCGCCGCAATCGTCACGGCCGGCATTCCAGTGATGGGCCATATCGGCTTGCAGCCGCAATCGGTGGAAAAGGACGGTGGCTACAAGATCAAGGGCCGCACGCCGGAGAATGTGGCCGCGCTCATGCGCGACGCCGACGCGGTCGCAAAGGCCGGCGCGTTTTCGCTGGTCATCGAAGGCACGGTCGAGACCGTTGCCGCCGACCTCACCCGGCACATTACCATTCCTACCATCGGCATCGGCGCCAGCCGCGATTGCGACGGCCAGATCCTGGTCATCGACGACATGGTCGGCCTGACGGTCGACCGGGTGCCGAAATTCGTCAAGGAATACGCCGATTTGCGCAGCGCTGTCGCCGATGCCGCGGCGCGTTATGCGGCGGAGGTGCGCAGCCGCACCTTCCCCGGGCCGGGCCACGTCTTTTCAGCCGCGAGCGACAAGGACAAGGCATGAACCGGCCCCCCATCCGCCAGCCGCTCGTCGTCGACACCGTGCCCGGCCTTCGCGCGCAGATCCGCGAATGGCGGCGCGAAGGCCTGAGCGTCGCCATGGTGCCGACCATGGGCGCTTTGCATGACGGCCATATCTCGCTGGTCGGGGCTGCGCTCGCAACGGCCGATCGCTGCGTCGTCTCCATCTTCGTCAACCCGGCCCAGTTCGCCCCCACTGAAGATCTCGACAAGTATCCGCGGCAGCTGGCCCGCGATCTCGACCGGCTGACCGAGGCCGGCGCACAGCTTGCCTTCACGCCTACGGTTTCCGAAATGTATCCGGCAGGCTTTGCGACGAAGATTTCGGTCGGCGGCCCGTCTTCTGGCCTGGAATCGGATTTCAGGCCGACCTTCTTCGAGGGCGTCGCCACGGTCGTGGCCAAGCTCTTTCTGCAAGCCCTGCCCGACTACGCCATCTTCGGCGAAAAAGACTACCAGCAGCTTTGCGTCGTCCGAAAGCTCTGCCGCGATCTTGACCTTCCGGTGGAAATCGTCGGCGCGCCAACCGTGCGCGATGCGCATGGCCTGGCAATGTCGTCGCGCAACGCCTATCTCGACGCCGCCGAGCTCGACGTCGCGCGACAGCTCAATGTCATCTTGCGCCAGACGGCGGCAGCGCTCGCGGCCGGTGCCGATGAAAACGGCGTGACCGGTAAAGCCACTGCCGCGCTTCTCGAGGCAGGCTTCGACAGCGTCGACTATGTCGCCGCGCGCGAGAGCCTGACGCTCACCTCGTGGCGGCGTGACGGCGATGGCCGCCTGCTTGCCGCGGCGTGGCTTGGCAGAACCAGGTTGATCGACAATGTGGAAGTTTACTCATTTATTCCCTGAAAAATTCCAATTCCGTTCACTTTGATTTGTATCGCAGAGCGGCCCGAGCGCTCTTAGACAACGGCTCATCAGGTACGTTCTGGCCAGCCCGTAAGCGCTCACGATACACCGAACGCCGCTGTGAGACGTTTCACAGACGTAACCAAGCCGGCTATGTTGTGTGCGACCCCAGGCAGAGACAGTGTGTGACCTGCCACTACGCTGCAATCCTTACGAGGCTCTACGTGTCTGTCCAGGCCAACATAGTCGGTCGCGCCCTGCCGCAGATCGTCGAGGCAATCTACGATTCGATTGTCGATGTCGGCCGTTGGCCATCGACGCTTGAATCAATCTGCAAATTGGCGCTCGGCCGGCTTGCCATGCTGGCGGTCGTCGATACGGCGAGAAACTCGGCCCGGTTTTCGACTTCCTGCGGCGATCCGGTTCTGCTTGAGCCGCTGCAGCGCGACTACGCCTGCGAGGTGCCCTTTTTCAAGGCGGTGCCGAAGATGGAAGTCGACATACCGTTGACCGTCGACAGCGTCTACGCCCTGCAAGGCCCTGACGCCCGCCAGAACTGGCTCGAAAGCCGCATCGTGCGCGAGTGGGTGGAACCCAACCGTCTCGACGATTTCTTCTGGGTAGCGCTGATGAAGCAGCCGGCGCGCACCGGCACGCTGATGGTGGTTACCGACAAGGACAGGCCCCAGATTTCAGCCAGGGATATCGACCTGATGTCCAGGCTCGCCCCCCATGTCCGGCGTGCGGTGACCATCGGCGACCTGTTCGAGGCCGAGCGGCGCAAGGCCGACATCTTTCGCTCGATCCTTGAGAGCCTCGACCATCCAGTGCTGATCGTCGCCGACGATATGCAGATCATTTTCGCCAATCCGGCAGCCGAAGCCCTGCTCACCGAAACCGCCTCAGTGTCCTCGGTGCGCGGCCAGCTGTCCTTCGCTTATGCCAACGCCAACACCGCCATCGGCCGCGCCGTCCAGCTCGGCACGCGCGACGAATTCGCGCTCGGACCGTCCGGCATCAACATTCCGCTGGTGAAGGCCATGTCTCCGGCGGTGGCGCATGTCATGCCTCTGGCGCGACGCGACATTTCGGCCCGCATGTCGCCGCGCGCCGCCGCGGCCATCTTCATTGCCGCCGCCGGCGCCGCATCAGTGCCGGCGCTGGAAGCGATCGCTGCGCTGTTCGGACTGACCGCAGCGGAAAAGCGTGTCGCCGGCCATGTCGCCGCCGGGCTGACACGGCGTGAAATCGCGGCTGCCAGCGGCGTCTCGGACGGCACCGTCAAATCACAGCTGGCAACCATCTTCGACAAGACCGCCACCGGCGACCAGCGAGAGCTGGAACTCCTGATGCGCGAATTGACGCCGCCGCTGCGCTCGGCCTGAAGCCATACTCGGAGCCAATCGTCAAATTTTTCAACTATTTGCCGGTACGCAGGCGTAATCCACAATACCAAGCCGGCATCGTTGCAATTCGGCCAAAATCATGGTGCGGTTCTGCTCCGGTCCGGAGACGGTGCATCGTGCACGACCGGACGTGGAAAACCATTTCCTGGGCGGTCCCCGAACTTGATACCGACACGAATTGAACGGCTGCTGCCTTACCTCTTCCTGCTGGCCCTGCTTTGCATCGCGCTCGCTTTCCGTCCGCTACTGCCGGTCGACGAGACGCGTTATCTCAGCGTCGCCTGGGAGATGTATCTCGGTGGACATGTCTTCGTACCGACGATGAACTTTGCGCCCTATCTGCAGAAGCCGCCGCTGTTGTTCTGGCTCATCGATCTCGTCTGGAACATCTTCGGTGTGAGCCGCGCGGCGGCGATGCTCGTCATCTTCGCTGCCTCGTCGCTGGTCATCTGGCTGACGACACTTCTGGCCAAAACCCTGTTTCCCGAGCGCCCGGAAATCGCCAGTCGCATCCCCTGGCTGGTGGCCGGCAGCACCGTCTTTGTCATCTATTCGACCCTGATCCTGTTCGACATGCTTTTGACGGCCTGTGTGGTCGCCGCACTGCTGGCGTTGCTGGGCTTCGCCAGGACCGGCAACCGCTGGCAGGCGGTGCTGGCGGGTCTCTTCATCGGGCTCGGCGTGCTGGCCAAAGGCCCGGTCGTGCTCATTCACATCGGCGCGCCCGTCCTGCTCTATCCCCTCTGGCGTGACCGGCGAGCCGGCCTTGCCCCTTTGCAGTTCTTTGCCGGAGCCGGCCTGGCAATTCTCGCCGCCCTTGCCCCGGTCGCTATATGGCTGGCGCCCGCGACCATCCTGACCAAGGGCAGTTTCGTCTACGATCTCGTCTGGAACCAGTCGGCAGGTCGGGTTACCAGCGGTTTCTCGAAGATCAGCGCCGGCAACCCCGAACCGCCGCCGCAATCGGCGGTGCTGCCGACCGGCAAAAATCCCTTCGAACGGTAGAAGGCGATGGCCGGCACGTTGGCCTCTTCCACCTCGACGCGCAACCTGTTCGTCTCGGGAAAGCTGGCTTCGACCTCGTCCAGCAAGGCCTGGCCGATGCCTTGCCGCTGGCAGGCCGGCAGTACATAGAGCTGGTTCAGCAGCACGATCTTCGCATCCGTCGTTGCGGCGGCAAAAGCCATGCCGCCGATACGCTTGCCGTCATCGGCGACCAGGAATTCCGAGTTCGGCCTTGTCAGCCGCGCCTTGAGCGAGGCGATCGAATGCCAGTCGTCGGTAATTTCGATCACCCGCTGGGCGCCATAGATCGCGTCGTAGGTTGCGTGCCAGGTTTCGACCAGCAGCGCGCGGACAGCGGCAAGGTCACGTTCGCTGGCGGTGCGGACGAACATTGTTCTATTCGATACCGAGCTTGGCCTTGACCAGATCGTTGACCGCCTGCGGGTTGGCCTTGCCGCCGGTGGCTTTCATCACCTGGCCGACGAACCAGCCGGCCATGGTCGGCTTGGCGCGAGCCTGCTCGACCTTGTCGGGGTTGGCGGCGATCACCTCGTCGACCGCTTTCTCGATGGCGCCGGTGTCGGTGACCTGCTTCATGCCGCGGCTTTCGACCAACTGGCGCGGATCGCCGCCCTCGTTCCAGACGATCTCGAACAGATCCTTGGCGATCTTGCCGGAGATGGTGCCTTCCTTGATCAGGTCGATCACGGCACCGAGCTGCTCCGGTGTTACAGGAGCATTTTCAATGCCCTTGCCGGCCTTGTTAAGCTGGCCGAGCAGGTCATTGATGACCCAGTTGGCGGCAAGCTTGCCGTCGCGGCCCGAGGCCACCTGCTCGAAATAGTCGGCGATCGGCTTTTCCGACACCAGGATCGAGGCGTCGTATGTCGACAGGCCAAGTGAGGAGATCAGGCGCGCCTTCTTGTCGTCGGGCAGTTCCGGCAACTCCTTGGCCAGCGCGTCGACATAGGCCTGGTCGAACTCCAGCGGCAAAAGGTCGGGATCGGGGAAGTAGCGGTAGTCATGCGCCTCTTCCTTGCTGCGCATCGAGCGCGTCTCGCCTTTGACGGCGTCGAACAGCCTGGTTTCCTGGTCGATCTTGCCGCCATCCTCGAGGATGGCGATCTGGCGGCGCGCCTCGAACTCGATGGCCTGGCCGATGAAGCGGATCGAGTTGACGTTCTTGATCTCACAGCGCGTACCGAATTCGCCGCCGGGCTTGCGAACGGAGACGTTGACGTCGGCGCGCATCGAACCTTCGTCCATGTTGCCGTCGCAAGTGCCGAGATAGCGCACGATGGTGCGCAGCTTGGTGACATACGCCTTGGCCTCGTCGGCGGAGCGCATGTCGGGCTTGGAGACAATCTCCATCAGCGCCACGCCGGAGCGGTTGAGATCGACATAGGACATGGTGGGATGCTGATCGTGCATCGACTTGCCGGCGTCCTGCTCCAGGTGCAGGCGCTCGATGCCGATCTCGATATCCTCGAACTCGCCCTGCCGGTCGGGACCGACCGAAATGACGATCGTGCCTTCGCCAACGATCGGCTGCTTGAACTGCGATATCTGGTAGCCCTGCGGCAGGTCGGGATAGAAATAGTTTTTCCGGTCGAAAACCGACTTGTGGTTGATCTGCGCCTTCAATCCGAGGCCGGTGCGGATCGCCTGCTTGACGCATTCCTCATTGATGACCGGCAGCATGCCGGGCATGGCCGCGTCGACCAGGCTGACATTGGCGTTGGGCGCCGCGCCGAAAGTCGTCGACGCCCCGGAAAACAGCTTTGCTTCCGAGGTTACCTGCGCATGGACCTCGAGGCCGATGATGATCTCCCAATCGCCGGTAGCGCCGGGAATAAAACGTTTGGCATCGGGCGTGCGGGTATCGATAAGGGTCATGGTGGCCTGCGCTTTTGGCTCGCGAAAACTGCGATTTTCGCGAATTTGGGTATCGGTCTTCGCTAGTGCAAACCGCTTCGCGAGACAAGCGCCCAAAGCAGCGCAGAGCAGTGGGCTGGCCTTTTCAGCCCCTTTCGGCCGCTCGGCAACCGATAGAATGAACGCCGCCGGCCGGTATTCGGACGGCGGTTTCTTCGTCAGGTCAGGCCGTTGCGATATAGGCCCTGATTTCGTCGGCCTCGCGCTCGACATCCTCGATGCGGCGCTTGACCACGTCGCCGATCGACACGATCCCGTCGAGCAGCCCATCCTTTTCCACCGGCAGATGGCGGAAACGGCCTTTGGTCATGATCTCCATCACCTCGTTGACCGTGTGGTTCTCGTTGCAGATCTTCACTTTCGGCGTCATCGCCGAGCGTACCGTTATATCAAGTGCGGCAGCGCCTTCCCTGGCAACGACCCGCACGATGTCACGCTCGGAAAGGATGCCGACGATCTTGCGATCGCCGTTGGTGATGACCAGTGCACCGATCTTGTGGTCGGCCAGGATTCGAATGGCTTCGCTGAGCTTTACATTCGGCCCGAGCGTGAACACGTCATGGCCTTTTCTCTCGAGAATTGCCTTAACCGTCATGGCGTCCTCCTCCTCCTGCTTGGCTAGCCAGCTCCCGCCCTGACCGGCTTCACATAAGAGTGAACATCGTGCGCCGTGATCGGTTGCTTTTCAAGTGTGCCAGTGGGGTGTGCCAGTGGGGTGCGCCAATAGAGTGCGCTAGTGGGGGGTGCGCTGGTCGTCGGGGATCTCCCATTCAGGCGCCCGCCAGCGCCGGTCGAACCAGCGCAATCCGAAGAAGCCTGCGACGAGGCCGCCAATGTGCGCTTCCCAGGCGATCTGGCCGGGTTCTCCGAGCCCGAGACCGTAAAGGCCGGTGGCGAGATTGATGACCATCCAGGCGCCGAGAAAATTGACGACGCCGCGCATGCGCAAAACGACTGCGATCGGCAGCACGGGACCGGCAAAGGCCGCCCTGCCGGAGGAGCGGTCGGTACGGAACCCGAAGCGAGCCGCCGCACCCATCATGCCCGATATCGCCCCGGAAGCGCCGACCAGCGGTGCTTCGCCGTATGGATGGACCGCCCAGAACAGCACCACCGCGGCCAGCCCGGTGGCGGCGAAAAACAAGGCGAACCAGAACCAGCCGAGACGGTTGGCCAGCGGCGACCCGAAGGCGGCCAGCGCAACCATGTTGATGGCAATGTGGGCAACGCCACCATGCATGAAGGCATAGGTGAAAGGACGGGTGAAAAGGAACCAGTCGAAACCGTATTGGCCGGTGTAGAGGACCGGAATGAAGGCGCCGTCGGTGAGCAATGTTATCTGCTGCTCTTCGGTCAGCACATATTGCTGCAGCAGGAAGACGGCAACGCAGATGCCGATCACCGCCAGCACCGCCGGTGGCAGGTTGAACACCGGCTCGCGGCGCGGCGGCGGCGCCTCCGCGGTCTGTTCGGTCTCCAGGGGGCCGGCCGGTTCGCTCATATGCTCTGATCCAGGGATTTGCGTGTCGCGAGCATCTAGGCCATGCCCGGACAAATCACAAACTACGAATCACAAAGCGCGAATCACAAACCGCGAATCAAAAAGAAGCCGTCCAAGGTTTCCCTTGAACGGCTGGTCGAGCCCCCTGCTCCCCTAAAACTATTGACCGAAGTGCTGTTGGTCGTCGCGAAACGACCGCTTCTGGAGTGGTTTTGGTGTGCCATGGCAAGCCTGCGCGCGCAACGTAAACCACTTGTTAACCTTAACGCCCCCGACCCGTGAACAAGTCTTAACGACGCTGGCACGCATCCTGCTCCGGAACGCATGTAGGTCATCGGAGGGCGCCCTTTCTGTTCACCGATGGGACCATCAGACGGCAGAATGCGCGGAGTTTAATAGCATGAACCAGAACGGATCAATCGCGCTGTTCCATTATTGGAATCGCCTGCGTCATGGACGTCCTGCCCCAAAGCGTTCGGAAGTCGAACCGGCCGACATCAAGGCGCTTTTGGCCGACACCTTCATCCTGGAAAGGGATACGCGCGGCGAAGCGGTGTTCCGGCTCGCCGGCACCAGGCTTTGCGCCGGCTACGGCCGCGAGCTCAAGGGATTTTCGTTCCCCTCGCTTTGGCGTGACAAGGACCAGCGGCTGGTGTCGCGCCTCATTCATGGCGTTTTCGAGCAGAAATCCGTTGTGCTGATCACTTACGAGGGGTTCAGCCGCAGCGGCCGGTCCAACCACTTCGAACTGCTTGCGCTGCCGCTCGATGGCGGCGTCGAGAACCCGCGCTGCCTCGGCGTCATCAGCGCCGTGGAAAAGCCGTTCTGGCTGGGCGCCGACCCGATCACCGACGCGCTGATCGACGCCATCCGCGTCATCGCTCCCGACAAGGAACCGATGTTCCTGAAAAACCGTCCGGAAATATCCGTTCCTTCGCTGGCTCCCACCGAACTCGAAGCGGCGGAGACCATCTCGGCGCTCGGTCGGTCGCGCCGTATCCGCCACCTCGTCGTGTTCGACGGCGGGCGCGAGCAATAGTCTCCAAGCCGGCGCTAATCTTAACTATCGGCGACCCACTTTTCTCCTTTGTTAACCTGCTTGGCTGTAGTTTTGGCCGAGATTCCACGCACGACGCGGGAATGCCAACGGGGTGTAGGCAGTCATGAGGTCAGCGGCGGTCGAATACGCACCGTCCCGCGCCGAAAGGCGTAACTTTCAGCGCGTCCGGGTCAAGATCTACGGGCGCTTCATGCTGGAGGACCGCACCGAACACCCTTGCCAGGTCGTCGATATGTCACCGGGCAATGTCGCGTTGCGCACCGAGCGCGTCGGCATGCCGGGCGAAAAAATCATTGCCTATATCGATCATATCGGCCGCATCGAGGGCGTGGTGACGCGCACCTCGCAGGACGGCTTCGCCATGACCGTCATTGCCTCGGATCGCAAGAAGGACAAGCTTGCCGCGCAGTTGACCTGGCTCGCCAACAAGCATGAACTCGACCTGCCGGAAGACCGTCGCCACGAACGCGTGGCGCCGCGCAACCCGACAAGCGTGCTGCAGCTCACCGATGGGCGCCAGTATCAGTGCCGCATCATCGACCTGTCGCTATCGGGCGCGGCGGTCGAGATCGACGTCAAGCCGGCGCTCGGCATCCAGGTGATGCTAGGCACCATGCGTGGCCAGGTGGTGCGTCATTTCGAGGATGGCGTCGCCATCGAATTCGCCGTCATCCAACGCCCGGAAACGCTCGATTCCGAGTTCAACGCCCCGCGCGCCTGAACGATCGGCAACAGGCAGCAAAAACGAACCGGCCCTGCGCGGCCGGTTTTTTGTTGCCGGCGTTCCGCCTGCCTCTCCAGCTTGTAGCGGCACGCAGCAAATCCACGGCTCCACCCGGAAATCCGCGCCCCGACACCGCGGTTTTACGCCGAGACCTGAACGATTTTATTTTAAAATAGGTCAAATTTTACGCGTATTCTATTGAGCTTTTACTCAATGTCTACTTCGGGTTTTTGCGTCAAATAAATCCAGCGCTGTCATTGTCTCCTCAAACGGGGAGACTGACCAATGGCGAAGATTTGGGGCAAGCTGTTGCTCTTGGCAATGGCGATGCAGCTTTCCGCTTGGGGAACGGCGCAAGCAGCAGGACCGGCCTACATGCACACTGGCGGCCGCACGACACAGCCGGTCGGTCACTACGAATTCTGCCAGAAGCTGCCGCAGGAGTGCGCTCAGCGCACGCCGAAGCAGGCACCGGTCGAACTGACCCGCAAGCTGTGGGCGGCGATCGTCGACGTCAACAATTCGGTCAACACCCGGATCGTGCCGCGCACCGATATGGAAATGTGGGGTAAGGAAGAGGTCTGGTCCTATCCCGACAGCGGCTTCGGCGACTGCGAGGACTATGCGCTGGAGAAGCGCCGCGAATTGATGGCGCTCGGCGTTCCCGCCGGCAATCTCTTGATGACCGTGGCGCGCCAACAAAATGGCGACGGCCACGCGGTGCTGACCGTGCGCACCAGCCTCGGCGAGTTCATCCTCGACAATCTGGAGTCCAAGGTGCTGTCCTGGACCGACACCGACTATACATACCTGAAGCGCCAGTCCGACCAGAATTCCGGCGTGTGGGTGACGATCAATGACGGTCGCGCCGACGCGGTTGCCAGCGTCCGCTAGGACGCCATCACAGAGGTCAAGCACATCGAATAATGCGACGTGCCTAACGAGAAAGCCCGGTCGAGTCCCCACCCTCCCCGTCCCCAACGACCGGGTTTTAAGGAGCCGGCCCCGTCCCCGGGCCGGCTCCACCATTTCAGACCATGATCCCGAACCGAAGAACCGCGTCAGCGAAAGCGAGAAACGATTTTTGCTGCGCTGACCTGCCGTTCGGAAAAGATCATCGTCAAACAGGAATAGAGTTCAGGCCTTCTTCAGCCCCGCCTTGAAGCGCTTGCCGTTGGCGACGTAGTGCGCGGCCGAGTCGCGCAGCCTGGCGACCGCGGCGTCGTCCAGCGTCCTGATCACCCGCGCGGGCGAGCCGACGATCAGGCAATTGTCGGGGAACTCCTTGCCTTCGGTGACCAGCGCGCCGGCGCCGACCAGGCAATTCTTGCCGATCCTGGCGCCGTTGAGGACTATGGCGCCCATGCCGATCAGGCTGTTGTCGCCGATCGTGCAGCCATGCAGCAAGGCGCGGTGGCCGATGGTGCAGCCCTGCCCGATCGTCAGGGGAAAACCGGGATCGGTGTGCATCACCGTGTGTTCCTGGACATTGCTGTCGGCGCCGATGACGATCGCCTCGTTGTCGCCGCGGATGACCACGCCAAACCAGAAGCCGGCATTGCGACCGACGCTGATGTCGCCGATCAACGTCGCGTCCGGCGCGATCCAGTTGCTGTCGGGATCATCGAAACGGGGCGCTTTTCCGTCGATTGCATAGGTCGGCATTTGCAGTCTCCGATTCGTCGCAGGCCGGGACAAACCCTAGAACAATCCTACGAAAACCGCGTAGCGGTTTCCCCCAGCAATTGCCTCAAGGCAAATACCGCGCCAGCGATTCCACCAAAAGCTGAAGCGCACCAGGAGAGCCAATGCCCCAGGAGGCAATGGCGATCAGCACGATGCCCAGCGTCAGCGCCCAGGCGATCACCGTGCAGCCGCAGGACATCAGCATCAGCGTCGAAATGCGGCCCTCGCGCCGCGCATCGAGCGCATCGTTGGCGAGCATGAACGGCCCGGCGCAAGCGGTCGCGGCCAGCGAGCGCAGGATGTACGCCGGCGACACATAAGGCTCGGCAAAGGCAAGCCGGCGGCCCGCCGCCAGTTCCATCACGGACCCGGTAAGCCCGCAGGCGGTGAGGCCGACGGCGAAAGCGAAGAGAACGGGCAGCAGCAGGCTCATCTTTACCTTCCGTTTACCATGAAATCGCACAGTCGCGTCCAGCGCAGCAAGAGCCATGCCGCGGCATGTGTGCCGCCCAGGGACAGAGGGCGGCGACTATGGGGATTGCGATGAAGCAGGCAGCGACCGCAGAAGAGTTCAACGTCGTCGATTCCGTGCTGATGAAGCGGGTGTTCTATGCTTTTGCCGCATTGGCGCTGCTGTCGCTGGCGATCAGCCTTGGCGGAAAATGGTTCGGCCGCTCGATCGCCATGGCCGGCTACACCGACGACACCACGGTCCACAGGGTAGTGATCGGCAACAATGTCATTGCCGTGCCGGCCAACGCCATCCGCTTCCTGCAGGCGCGGCGCGACGGCATCGCTTCGCGCCTCGACCTCTATCTGCGCTATCCCCAGATGGACGGCTACAGCGAAGCCGCCCGCGACGATTTCAACCACACGGGGGCCGCCAAAAACATCATCTTCCTGTCGTTTGAACCGCAGATGATGTCGCGCGACATGAGCGGCCGTTTCGCGCCGATCTATAGCGCGCTCATCAGCCAGCCCGGCGCGCCCGGCCCCGGCGGCACGACGATTTACGGTTTTACGGAAAAATCAGGCTATCTCAACGAGGTGCTCGCGGTCGCCGGCCGGGCCGGCAAGGACCCGTTCGTCGCCCGCTGCCTGAGCGGACCGAGCGCCGAGGAATCGCTGGCGCCCTGCGAGCGGGACATCCAGGTCGGCGACAGCCTCAGCCTGACCTACCGCTTTCCCCGGGAGTTGCTGGGCAACTGGCCGGCGCTTGACGCCGCTATCGTCGCCGAGGCCACGCGCGTCCTGAAGACCGCACGGTAGCGGCCCTCTGCTTTTGTCATACACGGGCGCGAAGCCGCGCGGACCCGAGGATCCGTTCCCTGCCCTTAAGGCAGCGAAGCGGTGCAGAATTACTGTTGGGAAGCAGCAGAGGCAGTTCTGGACCGCCACATTCCTGAGCCGAGGCCCGGAATGTATCCCAGGGTCTCAGCGACGCCGCTCTGCGGCTGCTTCTCCCCGGGATGACGATGGCGCAGCTGGCTGCCGCCAATCGCCGAAGTCCGTAGCCGTCTGGCTCAGGCCAGATCGATGTCGAGGATCGCCATCGAGAAATTGTAGTCGCCGTCATCCTCATCCTTGAAGACGATGCCGAGGAACTCGTCGCCGACATAGACCTCGGCGGAATCTTCCTTGCGCGGCCGCGCCTTCACCTCGAGTTTGGGATTCTGGAAGACGCGCTTGAAATAGGCGTCCAGCTTTCTGATTTCGTCCGGCTTCAAAAGTCTTCTCCGATCGTCGGGCTTGCTCGTTGGAACGCGCTTCTGGCACGTCGACAATGGCGATGTAAAGGCAAGCCGGCTGGATAGAACGCGAACCCTGGGGCCGGATGATTTCAGGTCGAATCCAAATCCGCCTCTAAATCAAGGAGGTAGAGCATGATGTCGTCCGAAAACCGCCTCACACTTTTCGGCATCATGCTCCAGAGGCAATGGCGCCGGCAACCGGACTTCAGTCCGGCGCGCCGGGTGTTGCAAATCAGATGTCGAAGCTGACGACCTGATCCATCGACTGCGACGGCAAAAGCTGGTCCATCTGCCGCGAAGGCTGGTCGCAGCCGGTCTCGCCGACGACGCGGGCCGGTACGCCGGCAACCGTCTTGTTGTGCGGCACCGGCGACAGCACGACCGAGCCTGCCGCGATCTTCGAGCAATGGCCGATCTCGATATTGCCGAGAATCTTGGCGCCGGCGCCGATCAGCACGCCGTAACGGATCTTGGGGTGACGGTCGCCGCCGGCTTTGCCGGTGCCGCCCAGCGTCACGCCATGGAGGATCGACACATCGTCCTCGATCACCGCCGTCTCGCCCACGACGAGGCCGGTGGCGTGGTCGATGAAGATGCCCTTGCCGATGCGGGCGGCCGGGTTGATGTCGGTCTGGAACACCGAGGACGAGCGGCTCTGCAGATAGAGCGCGAAATCCTTGCGGCCCTGATTCCACAGCCAATGTGCCAGCCTGTGCGTCTGGATGGCATGGAAACCCTTGAAATAGAGCACCGGCATGATGAAGCGGTCGCAGGCCGGATCGCGGTCGTAATAGGCCTGGATGTCGACACGCACGATCGACGACCATTCCTTGTCGTCGGCCAGCATCGACTTGAACGTCTGGCGGATGAGGTCGGAGCCGATGTCCTGATGCGCGAGCCGCTCGGCGAGCCGATGGATGACAGCTTCCTCCAGGCTCTCCTGGTTGAGGATGGTCGAATAGAGGAACGCCGCCAGAAGCGGGTCGCGGTTGACCGCTTCCATCGCCTCGTCGCGGACCGAACGCCAGATCGGATCGACCGGCTGGACCATTGTGGGGCGGGAAATGCTGATGCTGTTCATCGACGTCTTGTCCTGCGTCCTGGCCGCTTGCCTATTCTCCGGCGGCACATATAAGCCAGATCATAGCACGATTGAACCCAATTTTCCTTAGTGCTCGGTGAAATGGATTTGGTTCACGGAAATTCAAGCCGCCATGGAAAACGAACCCTTGATCGACGCTCCGCTGAAACGCGCGCTCTCCGCGCTCTATCAAGCTCCGGATCGCCACTATCACAACCTCGCCCATATCGAGGCGTTGCTGGCGCTGGCGGCCGAATATCGAGCATCGCTGCATGATTCCGGCGCCGTCGAAGCCGCAATCTGGTTCCATGACGCCATCTATGACAGCCGCGCCAAGGACAACGAGGCCAGGAGTGCGGCACTTGCGCAGGACAAACTTGGCGCCCGCACCAATCCGGAGCGCCTCGGCCGCATCGCGGCGATGATCGTCGCCACCGCCACGCATGAACTGCCCAGCCTTCAACCACGGGGCCTCGCCGATGAGAACGCCCTCCGCGACGCAGCGCTTTTCCTCGACATGGACCTGGCGATCCTGGGTGCGTCAGCCGACGCTTTCGACGCCTATGAACAAGCGGTCCGACGCGAATATGGCTGGGTCGAGGAGCCGATGTGGCGCGCCGGCCGCGGCGTGATTCTCAAGACTTTCCTCGCGCGCCAGCATATTTTTCACTCGCAGGAATTCCGCCAGAGGTTCGAGCCCCAGGCCAGGCAAAACATGGCGCGGTCGCTCGAAACGCTCAAACCCTAATCCGGAAAGGTCTCAATGCGCTGCGCATAGGCTTTGAAACCGGCGCGCCGGTAAACCGCTTGCGCGCCAGGGTGATCGAAGGTGTCGGTGTGAAGCCAGACCCTTTGCGGCGCATGCAACCAGACGGCGCGAAGCGCCTGGTCGAGCAGGAATGGCCCAAGCCTGCGGCGGTGGAAGACGGGGATCAGCCCGAAATGAACCAGCTCGACCTCAGGCTGGCCGACGCCGTTGAATTCGCACAGGCCAGCGGCCACGCCCTCGACGCGCAGCACGTGGATATGTGTCGAGGGCAGCGCCAGCAGGCGCTCGAGGTCTTCCGCCGGCATGCGCAGCCGCTGGTCCCACTGCACCGGCTCGCCGACAGCGCGGTAGAGGTCGATGTAAGCGGCGCTGTCCAGCCTTTCCGGCGCCACCGTGGTCGCTGCTGCAGGGCTGACGCGTGCAGGCGCCAAATCGCGCGGGCGCATCTCCATGTAGGTGACGAGAAGATCAACCAAAGCGGCACCGCCTCCGGCTGCAAGCCAGACGAAGATCGATCACCTGAAGGCGCCAACGGACTTGGTCGCCGCCCAAACAAAGAACAGGCCGATCACCAACGACAGCCCGTTGAGGAGGATACCGACGATGCCGAGGACATGATTGTCGTTTGAACGTCCCAGTGCCATCAAGCCAAAAACCACGCCGGTGATGTGCGCCAGCGGCGCCGCAACGAGAAACACCATTAGAAAAACCCCACCGAGGACGTTTTGAGCGGCCAGCGACGCCTCGCCTGGCATCAACGCCAGCGTGACCACCGCCGCAACATCCATTGCGAACGCCAGCAGGGCCAGGATCACCGAGCGTTTGCCCAAGCTGCTCCGCCCCACCACGCCGGGCATTGCTATCGTGCTTCTTCCCCATCCGGCCATTACTCGTCCCCGATCAGGTGAAAGCGCCGATCGTCGATGCCATTGCCACAAGCAGCAGGAAGCCAACCGCCAGGGAGCCGCCGTTGAGCAGGATGCCGACGACCCCAAGCACGCGGCTATCGTTCGAACGCACCAGCGCCATCAGCCCGAAAATCAATCCGGCAATATGCGCCAACGGCCCTGCCAGCAGGAAAACCGCCATGAAGAAAGCCGTGGCGATGTTCTGGGCACGCTCGGATGCGTGGGCCGGCAGCGCCACCATTGTGGTCAGCGCTATCACACCGGCACCGAAGGCGAGCAGCGCCAGGATGACGGAACGCTTGCCGAACATGCTTGTCACGACGGCGCCCGGCAGAGCGTCGGCGCTTCTTCCCCATTGAGCCATTGTTTGCCACCCCTCGCCGGCCGCCCAATCCATTTCGCCCGAAAAATCGCTTACCGGTTAAAGCGGATTTTCGGCATAAAACTCCAAAACCCGCTGCTTGAAGGTCTTGTCGCCCACAGCCAGCATATGGTCGCGGCCGTCTATGTGAAACACCTTGGCGTTCGGCATCAGCGCGGCGAGCTCGTCGGGCGAGCCGCCGATATCGTCTGTCGTCCCGACCGCAATCAGCGTCGGTTGGGCGATGCGCGTCATGTCGTGTTCGCTGAGCAGTTCGCGCGACGTGGCGATGCAGGCGGCCAGCGCGCGGCGGTCGCTGCGCGTCTGATCGGCAAAGGCGCGAAAGGAGCGGCCGCGCGGATGGCTGGTGGCGGCCGGATCGTCGGCCAGCAGCGCCTCGGCGATCGGGTCCCAGTCGCCGACGCCGTCGACCATGCCGATGCCGAGCCCGCCGAAGACCAGAGTCGCCACCTTGCCCGGATCCGACAGCGCCAGGAACGCCGCGATGCGCGCGCCCATCGAATAGCCCATGACATGCGCGCGGCCGATGCCGAGATGGTCGAGCAGGGCCGCCGCGTCCGAAGCCATTTTGGCTGGTGTGTAGTCGGCCTCGTCATAGCTTTTCGACGACGAGCCGTGGCCGCGATTGTCGAAGGCGATGGCGCGATAGCCGGCATCGTTCAGCGTCTTGAACCAGCCGGGCGATACCCAGTTGACATAGTGGCTGGAGGCAAAGCCGTGGATCATCAGCACCGGATCGCCATCGCCCGACGCCGGCTGGCGGTCGAGGAAGGCGAAGTCGAACCCGTCATGGGAGAAGAATTGCATCGGGAGCGGCTCAGCCGGCGCCGGGCGTGGGCGCGTTGCCCTTGTCCGATGGCGGCATGCCGGGGCCGGACACCGTGCCGACGGCCGGATGGCGCAGCAGATCGCCATAGTCGATGCCGTTTTTGGCGGCGGTGCCGGCCTTGAGCTCCAGCACGAAGCGCACTGGCACACCCGGCGAGATGACTGCATCGGACAATGGAGTGCCGTGCTTGACGGCCCGGACCTTGCCGTCCTGTCCAACAAAGATCAGGTCGAGCGGCATCGGCGTGTTGTGCATCCAGAAGCCGACCTGCTTCTGCATCTCGAAGACGAACAGCATGCCATGATTGTCGGCCATATCCTGGCGATACATCAGGCCGGCCTCGCGTTCCGAGTCGGTGTCGGCGACTTCGATGGAAAAGGATTTATTGCCCCCTTTCGTCGCCACGACCAAGGGTGTCGGATCGACGGGAAGGATCATCGCCTGACCGCCGGCGATCGTCTGCTGGGATGCGGTCGGCTGCCCGGAATAGAAGTAAGCGCCTGCGGCTACCGCAACGATGACGCAGAGCGCGCCCGCTGTCAGCCAGTTCCTGTACGCCATTGGAAATCCTCGACCAAAGACCATGATCCCTAAAAGTGGTCTCAGGTATTCGGATAAGATCGTGGTGAAACCAAGAAAGAGCCGTCCTGATTTCCTCAGGAGGGCTCGCGTCCTAATGCGCGACCGGCAAGGTGCCCATATCGGGGTGAATCTCGGCAGCCATGAGGCCCTTGTCACCGCGTCCGAAACGCACCAGCACGACCTGTCCGGGCCTGAGCTCGGTGATGCCATAGCGGCGCAGCGTCTCCATATGGACGAAGATATCCTCGGTGCCCTCGCCGCGCGTCAGAAAGCCGAAGCCCTTGGTGCGGTTGAACCACTTAACCAGCGCCCGCTCGAGCCCGCTTTCCGGCGTCACCGCCACATGGGTGCGCTGTTCCTGCATCTCGGCCGGATGGACCGCGGTGGCGGTGTCCATGGACAGCACCCGGAACGCCTGCAAACCACGGTCGCCGTGCTTGACAAGGCACACGACACGCGCGCCCTCCAATGCAGTCTGAAAACCGTCCTTTCGAAGGCAGGTGACATGGAGGAGGATGTCGCCCGAAGAACCGTCATCGGGTAGTATGAAACCGTAGCCCTTGGCCACGTCGAACCATTTGATGGCGCCGGCGATTTCGACAAGGTCGGCGGTATCGCCGCCACTGTCGCGCTTCAGGGCGTCGTCAAGGTTCTCATCCCGCCTCGTGAAAGAGGCCTTATCCCCCATAAGAACGCCCCCTTTTTTCAAGAAAACCGCAAGTGATTCTTGACGTTAGATTAACACCGCCGCTTCCGGGGTGTGCAAGACCTGCCGTGCCTTTTTTCACGGTTGAATACAGGAATAGCTGACTTGTTGTTTGCCGGCGTCGCTGCCGGCTGCAATGGCGATCCGTCAAGGCCGTCAACCGGTCGGCAATTTGCATCGGATTTTGCCGAAATCGGCAACCACTTGTGGTCGGACGCTTTTGTCAGAGCAACCTGATTTTCCAAAAACCGGTGATCACTTTTCCAGTCCGATGCTCGTTGCCCTCCGACGGGGTGGACCTTATGTTGCCTCGCAACCCAAACATCCCCGAGGAAATCCCATGCGCTACCTCCACACAATGGTCCGTGTCGCCGACGTCGATGTCTCGCTCGATTTCTACTGCAACAAGCTCGGCCTGAAGGAAGTGCGCCGCTACGAAAACGAGCAGGGCCGCTTCACGCTGATCTTCCTCGCCGCCTCCGAGGATGTAGAAAGCGGCATCACTGAGAAGGCGCCGCTGATCGAACTGACCTACAATTGGGATCCGGAGGAGTACAAGGGCGGCCGCAATTTCGGCCATCTCGCCTATGAGGTCGACGACATCTACGCCACCTGCCAGCATCTGATGGACAATGGCGTCGTCATCAACCGGCCGCCGCGCGACGGCAACATGGCCTTCGTCAAGTCGCCGGACGGCATCTCCTTCGAACTGCTGCAGAAGGGCCCGGCCAAACCCAAGGCCGAGCCGTGGGCATCGATGCCGAACACCGGCACCTGGTAGCGATCACGCCATCTTGAGCGAGGCGGCCGCGCCGACAAGCCGGCCGCCTTTGCCATTTCGACCAACGGCACCTATTTACCTGCCTGTCGCGCCAGCCAAGCAAAGCCAGTGCCTCATCCAGGAGAATTCATTTATGCCGACCAGCCGTGCCGATGTCACCACCGCATATGCCAGCCGCTATTTGCAGCAGCTGTGCAAGCACTGGGCGCACAAATTTTCCGTCGTGTTCGATCCAAACCACGGCACCATCGATCTGTCGCTCGGCCGCACGGTTCTCGATGCCGATGCGGCAGCGCTGCATATCACGGTGTCGACGGAGGAAAGCGGATCGCTGGAGCGCATGGAGAGCGTTGTTGCCGATCACATCAAGCGCTTTGCCTTCCGCGAGGAACTGACTTTCGAGTGGAAGCAGGCTCCGGCGACCTGATCTGCTGTCAGCCGCAACGCCGAACGCCGGAAGCTGCCAGCCCCGGGCGACGTTATGGCGTCACTTGGTTGCGACGCCATCTGAACCGTCGGAACGACGGATCGATCAGAACTTGTAGTTCAGGCCGATCTTGATCGTATGGGCGTCGATCTTCACCTTTGCGTCGTTGCCCTCGATATCTGTCAAACGGACCTTACCGAAGTCGAAGTACTGGTATTCCAGCTTCGTGGTCCATTTGTCGGCGAAGGCCCATTCGACACCGCCACCGATCGTATAGCCGAAGCGGCCTCCGCTCTTCGATGCGCTGCTGTCCGGGTCGGGCACCCCGTCAAAATCGAAAGTATCGCCATAACTCAATTTGTAGTGAGTCGCCGCCGCGCCGCCCTTGGCGTAGATCACCAGCCTGTCGGTGGCGTAGCCCAGACGTGCCGTCAGATCGCCATAGACGCCCAGTTTCGCCGATCCGAAATTGTCGGGCTCTTCGACGATAGTCCTGTCGCCATCGAGGCCGAGATAGCCCAGATCGGCTTCGACGCCATAGACGAATGCTCCAGACTGCCAGTTGTAACCGGCCTGAACGCCGCCGAGGAAGCCGTCGGTATCGACGTCATGGGTCTGACCAAGCTCCTCGTCGAAGAAGGAATCCGTCTGGTCGACCGCGTCACCGCGTCCCCAGCCATAGCCGGCGTTGATGCCGACATAGCCACCCGACCAGACAAACCCTGCCGGTACGGTCTCAATCACGTCGGCGGCGAACGCCGCGCCGCAAGCCGAAATCAGGAAAGTAGATGCGAGAAGCAGACGTTTCATGAAACTCCCCAATGCGTCGGAAAGAGCATAGCACAGACATGCAGTATTCATTAAGCTGCCTAGGCCGGATAATCGAAAATTGTTGCAGAAAAACAACTGTTTAGCCGAGGCTTAATTAGCATCGCGACCGCAACGTAGAAGCGGTTCAAAGCGAACGCGCTATCTGCAGCAGCGCCAGCACCGAGCGCCAGTTGCGCGCGGTGCCGGGCACTTTCAGCACGCGCGGGATGAGATTGGCGAACACCGATTTGCCGAGCCCGTCCGGCGCCTTGAGGTAGAGCACGTCGTCCCTGACCTCGAAGCTTTCCGGGCCGGTGCATTTTTCGGCAAGCCTGGCGATCTCGTCCGCCGTCGGCTGGCGCTCCAGCGTGTAGGCGTGAAGCTTGGTCGGATCGCCGGCGACTTCCGGATAAGGATTCTCCTTCACCAACCGTTCGAACCAGGAGAGATCGCGCACCATGATGCGCGAGTGAAAGCCCCATTTTTTCTCGAACGCCATTTCGATCTGTTTCGCCAGCGTGGCGGCGTCGCCCTTCTTGGTCCGGAACACGACATTGCCGCTCTGCACATAACTGGCGACATCGGTGAAGCCTAGCGCCTCGAATAACGCCCGCAACTCCGCCATCTGGACGATGCGGTTGCCGCCGACATTGATGCCGGAAAACAGCGCGACGAACACGGCACCGCTCATATGATGAACCCGGCCAGGGTCTCGTTGTCGCTGATGTCCTGATAGTGGACGCCCTCGGCCTCGAAATTCGCCTTCAGCAGGTCGAAATTGCGCCGGTCCCTGGTTTCGATGCCGATTAGCACAGAGCCGAAATTGCGTGCCGATTTCTTCATATATTCGAAGCGGGCGATATCATCGTCGGGACCGAGCAGTTCGAGGAAGTCGCGTAGCGCGCCCGGCCGCTGCGGAAAGCGGATGATGAAGTATTTCTTCAGCCCCTCGAAGCGCAGCGCCCGCTCCTTCACGTCGGGCAGCCGCTCGAAATCGAAATTGCCGCCCGACACCACCGCGACGATGGTCTTGCCGCGGATTTCCTTGCGCGAAAAATCCTTCAACGCGTCGATCGCCAAGGCACCGGCCGGCTCCAGCACCACACCTTCGATGTTGAGCATCTCGATCATGGTGGCGCAGAGCCGGTTCTCAGGGATCAGCCGCACCGCCTGAGCGGCGAACTCCTTGAGGTGGCGCAACGGCTCGCGGCCGATCTCGGCCACCGCCGCGCCGTCGACGAAATTGTCGACATTGGCGAGCCGGACGCGCTTGCCGCTGGCGAGGCTCTGATGCAGGCTCGGCGCACCGGCCGGTTCGCAAAAGACGTAGCGCGCGTCACGTTGCTGATCGGCGAAATAGTGCGTCACCCCCGCGGCCAGGCCACCGCCGCCGACCGGCAGCATGATGATGTCGGGCATGCGCGCGCCCGGCATCTGGCCGGCGATCTCATAGGCGACCGTCGCCTGCCCCTCGATAATGTCCTTGTGGTCGAAGGGCGGCACCATATGCGCGCCGGAACTTTCGGTGAATTCGAAGGCGGCGCGGTAGCAGTCGTCGAAGAAGTCGCCGACCAGCCTGATCTCGACGAAATCGCCGCCGAACAGCCGCGTCTTGTCGATCTTTTGCTGCGGCGTCGTCACCGGCATGAAGACCACGCCCTTCTTGCCGAAATGGCGGCAGACGAAGGCAAAGCCCTGCGCATGGTTGCCGGCCGAGGCGCAGACGAACAGCTCGGCCTCGTTGCCGGCGGCAAGCGCCTTGCGGAAAAAGTTGAAGGCGCCGCGGATCTTGTAGGAGCGCACCGGTGAAAGATCCTCGCGCTTCAACAGCACCCGAGCCCCCGTCTTCTTCGACAAATAGTCGTTTTCCTGCAGCGGCGTTTCGGGAAAGATCTCGCGGATCGCGGCTGCGGCGGTGGCGACACGGAAGGAGAAACTGTTCATGGCGCCGTCACCTCTGGATCGAATGGTTCGAAGGCGAAGCCTATTGCACAATTCGCCGTTTGCAGCCACCGATGCGGCGCGGCCGCTTTGGCGCGCCAGCAGGAAATCCACTGGAGCCATCCTCATGCCTGTTTCGGCTGTCGCCCTGAAGACCGTAGACCTTCCTGAATTCGGCGAGCCAACAGTGATGCCGCTAGTTCAGCGGCGGACCTACGAAGCGCGCATCGAGGCTCTGCTGGCGCGCGGCGCCGAGGCCGGGCTCGACGCCTTCGCCGTCTATGGCGACCGCGAGCACGCGGCCAATGTCGCCTATCTCAGTGGTTACGATCCGCGTTTCGAGGAGACGCTGCTGGTCATCGTTCCCGGCAGCCAGCCAAAGCTTCTCGTCGGCAATGAGGGTTGGGGCTATGCCGAAATCTGCGACGGGCCTTACGAGCGCGTCCTTTACCAGACCTTCTCGCTGCCGGCGCAGCCACGCGACCGCTCCGCCTCACTTGCCGACACTCTTGCCGCCTGCGGCCTGAAAGCCGGCCAGAAGATCGGCGCCATCGGCTGGAAGCCGTTCGGGCCCGGCGATGGCGGCGTTGGCGAGACGACGCTCGACCTGCCGTCCTTCATCGCCGATACGCTGCGCACACTGGCCGGCGACAGAGGCGCGGTGGTCAACGCCGCCAACCTGTTGATGAACCCATCCGACGGCCTACGCGCCATCAACGAGGCAGACCAATTGGCGTCCTTCGAATTCGCCGCGACCTTTTCCTCGCAGGGCCTGCGCAACGTGCTTGGGAATATTGAGCCCGGCATGAGCGAATTGCAGGCCGCGCGGCTGATGGGGATCAACGGCCTGCCCCTGTGCTGCCACCCGATGCTGTCCGCCGGCAGGCGTGCGCCCTACGGCTTGCCTAGCCCGCGCCTCGACATCATCAAGCGCGGCGATCCCGTCACCATGGCCTATGGCATCCAGGGCTCGCTCAACGCCCGCGCCGGCTTCCTGGTCGAGAGCGCGGCCGAACTGCCGCGCGAGATAAGCGACTATGTCGAACAGCTGGTAGCGCCCTATTTCGCCGCCGTCGTCGACTGGTACGAGACCATCGGCATAGGCGTTGCCGGCGGAGCGCTTTGGAAAGCCGTGCATGACCGCATAGGCGACCCGTTCTTCGGCGTCTCGCTCAATCCCGGCCATCTCGTCCATATCGACGAATGGATGCATTCGCCGGTGTTTTCCGGCTCGGACATCAAGCTGCAATCGGGCATGGCGCTGCAGGTCGACATCATTCCGGCGACCGGAACCAGCTATTTCACCACCAACATCGAAGACGGTATCGCGCTTGCCGATGAGTCCCTGCGCGAGGAGATCGCGGCCCGCTATCCCGAGGCATGGCGCCGCATCGAGGCGCGCCGCGCCTTCATGGGCGATGTGCTCGGCATCAGGCTCAAGCCCGAGGTATTGCCCTTCTCCAACATCCCTGCGTTCCTGCCGCCATTCTGGCTTTCGCGCAACAGTGCGATGACCGTGGCTCGACGCTGACCACATTTCGGCTGGACACGACTTACTTCTGCCGCACTCTCACTGTCCGGGAGGTGCCGCGGGGGTATATGGGCCTTTTGGCCGGAGTGGAATTTTTGACGTGCGTTTGAAGACGATTTGCATTCTTGCACTTGCCCTGTTGATCGCCGGCTGCGGCGGCCGCAAAACCGAGGAACTGCTCGGCAGCGCCGTCATGTCCACGCCGGTGACCGAAATCTCGGGCAATCACTCGATCTTCATTGCCACCACACGCAAGAAATCAGACGATCCCAACAAAGTTTTCGACGGCGAACGCTCGGCGACGCTGAACTACGCCCGCGTCACCGTCACCGTTCCCGGCGTCCACCAGACCGGCCAGATCGAGCGCCGCTCGCGCGGCAAGTCGAACGACCCGGCGAAATACTTCATGGCTTCCGAGGTCGTCGGCTACGATGCGCAGCCTCAATTCTCAAGCGCGCTCAACGCCGACATCGCCGCGCGCGGCGGCCGCGTCATGGTCTTCGTGCATGGCTACAACACCGGCTTCGACGACGCGGTCTACCGCCTGACCCAGATCGTCCACGATTCCGGCTATCCCGGCACGCCGGTGCTGTTTTCCTGGGCATCGGGCGCCAGAACCACCGACTATGTCTATGACAAGGAAAGCGCCAGCGCCGCCCGCGATCAGCTGGAGGTGACATTGCGCATGCTGCAGCAGTCCGGCGCGCGGCGCATCGACATCGTCGCCCACTCGCTCGGAACCTGGGTGACCATGGAAACGCTGCGCCAGATGGCCATCACCGGCGACCGCGATCTCGGCGGCAAGCTCGGCGATGTCGTGCTGGCCTCTCCCGACATCGACGTCGACGTCTTCAAGAGCCAGATGCGCCGCTACGGCAAGCCGGACAAGCCGTTCATCCTGCTGCTCTCCGACGACGACCGGGCGCTGCGGCTCTCAGGCCTGATCGCCGGCTCGCGGCCACGCGTCGGCGACTACAAGGATGCCGCCGACCTCGCCGCTTATGGCGTCACCGTGGTCGACCTTTCCAAGGTCAAGGGAGGCGACAGCTTCAACCACACCAAATTCGCCGACAATCCCGAACTGGTGAAGATGATCGGCCAGCGGCTGCGCGAGGATGACGGCTTTGCCAGCGACCAGACGGTGACCGACCGTATCAGCGCGCTCGGACAATAAGGCTGTCGCCTTGCGGCGACCGTCGCTGCGTGAGGTCGCGAATGCCGCTCGGCCCGATCACTTTCAACTGGACCGGGCCGGTCTCTGCCTCTACGACATTGAAATCGGCGCCAATGCGCCAGCGGGAGCCCGCGTGAACGAGCGTTGGAAGACTGTCCTGGTCCTTGCGTTCGCGCTCGCTGCCGCCGGCTGCGTCGGCCCGAACACCCATGACCTGTTGAACGAGACGACGGTTTCGGTGCCTGCCTCCGACATCGCGGCCACCCACGAAATCTTCGTCGCCACCACCCGCAAGCAGGCGACCAAGGACCCACGCCAGGTGTTCGATGGCGATCGCTCGCTGACCACCAGCTACGCCCGCGTCGACGTCACCGTGCCGAAGGTCCACCAGGTCGGCGCCATCGAGCGCGCCAAGGGCTCGGCCAATTCGAACCCGGCCAAGCAATTCACCGCCACCGACGTCGTCCACTATGGCGACGCCTCGCAATTCGCCAAGGCCGTCGGCGCCAACATCACCATGAATGGCGACCGCGCGCTGGTCTTCGTCCACGGCTTCAACAACGGCTTCGACGATGGGGTCTACCGGCTGACGCAGATCGCCCACGACACCGAATATCCGGGTACGCCGATCTTGTTTTCGTGGGCTTCGAGCGGCAAGACCACGGGCTATATCTACGACAAGGACAGCGCCAACGCCGCGCGCGACGACCTCGAGGCGACGCTCAGGATGCTCGCCAAGACACGGGTCAAGAGCATCGACATCATCGCGCATTCGATGGGAACCTGGGTGACGATGGAAGCGCTGCGCCAGCTGGCGATCACCGGCGACCGCGATCTCGACGGCAAGCTCGGCCGTGTCGTCCTGGCATCGCCCGATATCGATGTCGACGTCTTTAAGAAGCAGATGATCCGCTACGGCAAGCCCGACAGGCCGTTCGTCATCCTGCTTTCCGCCGACGACCGTGCTCTGCGATTGTCCAGCCTGATATCCGGCGACAAGCCGCGCGTCGGCGACTACGGCAACGCCGCCGACATCGCCAGCTACGGCGTCGTCGTGGCCGACCTCAGCCAGATCAAGGGCGGCGACCGCCTGAACCACGCCAAATTCGCCGACAACCCGTTCCTGGTGCAATTGCTCGGTGACCGTCTGCGCGCTCCAGCCGGCCTGGCATCGGACGAACCCACGCAGGGCCAGATCGACAATCTCGGCCGAGGCCTCGGCAAGGCAGTCGGATCCGTCGCCGAGATCATCATCACCACGCCATTCAAGGTGCTGACCATCGCCACCGGCGGATGAGAGCCAAGCACCGGGCTGATCTCAGATAAAAAGATCGACCTTCTGGAACGTCGTCACGTCGATCAGGCCGACATCGGAAATCCTGAGCTCCGGAATGACGACCAGCGCCAGCAGCGAGTGCTGCATGTAGGCGTTGTTGAGCGAGCAGCCCATCTTGCGCATTGCTTCGGTCAGTTTCTCGGCCTTGGCCGCCACGATTTCGGCGCGCTCGTCCGACATCAGCCCGGCGATCGGCATTTCGACCAGCGCAAGCTCCTTGCCCTTCGAAAACAGCACCACGCCGCCACCGACCTCGCCCAGCCGGTTGACGGCCAGCGCCATGTCTTCCTTGTTGGTGCCGACGCAGATGATGTGGTGGGCATCATGTGCGACGCTCGACGCCATGGCGCAGTCGCCCATATAGCCGAAGCCGGAGACGAAGGCATTGGTGACGCCTCCGGTGCCGCGGTGGCGCTCGACCAGCGCGATCTGGCAGATGTCGTTGCGGCGGTCCATGGCGACCAGCCCGTCCTCGACCGGCAGGTCGGCCTCCAGCGCCCGCGTCGGCGCCTGGTTTTCGATCACGCCGATGACCCGCACCCGCACCTCGTTGGCGCCCTTCGGCGCCGCAATGTCGAAGTCGCCTGGCTTCAGCTTCTTGCCGAGCTTGACGGTGTTCTTCGCCGATTTGGGGTAATCATAGGCCGGGATGTCGATCTCGAGCTTGCCGCCCTTGGCCAGCCTGATACCGCGGCCATAGACCTCGTCGATGGTCATGGCGGCAAGATCGGAGACGATCAGCAGATCGGCCAGCCGTCCCGGCGCGATCGAGCCGATCTCGCGCTCCAGCTTGAAATGCTGGGCGGTATTCAGCGTCGCCATCTGGATCGCCGTCACCGGCTTCAATCCCTGTTGGATGGCGTGGCGGACCACCCGGTCCATATGGCCTTCATGCACCAGCGTGCCGGAATGGCTGTCGTCGGTGCACAGGATGAAGTTGCGCGGGTCGAGACCGCTCTCGGTCACCGCCTTGATCTGCGAGGCAACATCGTACCAGGCCGAGCCCAGCCGCAGCATTGCCTTCATGCCCTGGCGCACACGGGCGATTGCGTCCTCGGCGCGCGTGCCTTCATGGTCGTCCTCCGGCCCGCCGGCGACATAGCCATGGAACGGCAGGCCGAGATCGCGCGACGCATAGTGGCCGCCGACCGTCTTGCCGGCCTTGATCGTTGCGGCGATCTCGCCCGACATGACCGGATCATTGGCGATGACGCCGGGAAAATTCATGACTTCGCCGAGCCCGATGATGTTTTCCCAGGTCATCGCTTCCGCGACATCGGCGACCGTCAGTTCGGCCCCGGCATGCTCCAGCCCCGGCGCGGACGGCACGCAGGATGGCATCTGGACGTGCACGTTGATCGGCATGGCGACGGCCTCGTCATGCATCAGCCGCACGCCGGGCAGACCCAGCACATTGGCGATCTCGTGCGGATCGATGAACATCGAGGTGGTGCCGTGCGGGATGACGGCGCGGCAGAACTCGGTCACCGTCACCATGCCGCTCTCGACATGCATGTGCGCGTCGCACAGGCCGGGCACGAGATAGCGACCGCCGGCGTCGACCACCTTGGTGCCCTGGCCGATGGCATGGCTGGCATTCGGCCCGCAATAGGCGAAGCGGCCGCCTGATATGGCGATGTCGGTGCCGGCTATGATTTCGCCGGAGTGCACGTTCACCCAGCGGCCGTTGCGAATGACGAGATCGGCAGGCTTGCGCCCCGTCGCGACGTCGACCAGATGCGTCGCCATCTCGGTCCAGGGCTTGGGTTTCGTCGCCGACGGCTGCTTGGCCATGAAAGACTCCTGTTTGCCAGACTGTGCCAAGCCGGCAAGGTTTTGGCCAGCGATCACGGACGAAATCCGCTCGATGATCGGCGGATGCGCTGCACCCGTTCACACCGGCGAGCGTCACGGCGGTCATTCAGTTTGGCTTGTGCCGGCACTTATGCTACTATTCTGCCGACGGTGCTGATTTGCGCCGACGACCCGCCGCGAGGCGGGTTTTTGTTGTGATGAGGCCGAAACCTCCTGAGGTGAAGTCATGACCCGGTTCCTGAAAGCCTCGTCACCCTGTTCCTGATCTCGGCCGGCTTTGCATCCGCCGAGGAACGTTGGCAGACCTTGCCCGAACCGGCGGCCATGCCCAAGCCTGAACAGAGCGGATATGCGCCGGTCAACGGCATTCAGATGTACTACGCCGTTTTCGGCGCCGGTGATCCGATTCTCCTGATCCATGGCGGCCTTGGCCATGGCGACATCTGGGCAAGCCAGGTGGCGACCATGTCCAAGACGCATAAGGTTATTATCGCCGACAGCCGCGGCCATGGCCGCTCTACCCGCACCGAGCAGCCTTACGGCTATGACCTCATGGCGTCGGACTATCTTGCGCTGCTCGACTATCTCAAGATCGACAAGACCGCTCTTGTCGGCTGGAGCGACGGCGGCATTATCGGCATCGACATCGCGCTGCATCATCCGGAGCGGCTGACAAGGCTCTTTGCGCAGGCCGCCAACGTCACCACCGATGGCGTCGATCCGGGTGTGCTGACCAACAAGACCTTTGCCGCCTATATCGACCGCTCGGGACGCGACTACAAGAAACTGTCGAAGACTCCCGACCAGTACGATGCCTTCGTGGCGCAGATCAGCCACATGTGGGAGTCGGAGCCGGCCTGGACCAAGGAACAGCTCGGCAAGATAACCACGCCGACCGCGATCGTTGCCGGCGACCATGACGAGGCGATCAAGCGCGAACACACCGAATACATGGCCTCCGTCATTCCGGGCGCCAAGCTCATCATCCTGCCCAACGCCAGCCATTTCGCCATGCTGCAGGCGCCGGACGAATATAGCAAGGCGGCGCTGGACTTCATCGACGCCAAATAGCGCCTCCCAAGATAGAGCACCCAGCGCAGCAACGGGTGCTTCCGATTGTTGAACAATGGGTTCCGTTTTGCGGCGAATAGGATTACCTTCCGGCAAGGCGCCTTCTGAACCGCCTTTTCGGAGAACTCGATGCGGTGTCTGACGATTGCCAGTGCCGGATTTCTGATCGCTCTGGCCGCGCCGGCATTCGCCGCCGACCCGATGGCGGTGCCGATGACCGAACCAGGCTTCGACTGGACCGGCTACTATGCCGGCCTGCAGGCCGGCTACGGCTGGGGCCAGTCCGACATATCAGTGACGGAAGGCGCGCCGTTTTCCATCTCGCCCGACATTGACGGCGGTTTCGTCGGCGGCCATGTCGCCGGCCTGTGGCAGTTCGATCAGGCGGTGCTCGGCGCCGAGGCGGAGCTCAATTATTCCGCCGTCGACGGTACGGCGGTATCAGGCCTTGGAAGCACATTCCGCACGGACATCAAGTGGTTCGGATCTGTAAACGCCAAAGCGGGCTTCGCCATGGACCGCGTGCTGGTCTATGGCGTCGGCGGCGTCGCCTTTGCCGGCATCGAAACGTCGCAAGTCGCGGGCGCGTCGTTCGCCGGCACACGCACGAATGTCGGCTGGACCTTGGGCGCCGGCGTTGACTATGCGCTGACCGACAAATTCATCGTCGGCGCGCAATATCGCTATTACGATTTCGGCTCCGAGCACTATGACGTGGCGGAACCCTTCAACGATCGGGATCAGGATGTGAAACTGAACGCGGTCGGTATCAATCTCAGCTACAAATTCTGAGCGTTCTCGGCGACTGAGATTTTCGCGACAACCAACTGTTTTGCCATCACGAACCACCTTTCATGAGTCCGACACTCGGCAAAAGATGGCTTGACGGGTTTTCGCTGGCGTCTGAAAAGGGCTGGCCTGCGGACGTGGCGGAATTGGTAGACGCAAGGGACTTAAAATCCCTCGATCTCTGATCGTACGGGTTCGATTCCCGTCGTCCGCACCATTTGAAATGCTTAGGATTTGTTCTGTAAGAACTCACTGGCTACCATAGAAAAGGCTGACGCGGGTAGCAACTGAAGAGGTTTAACACTCTTGCTGGAATACCTGCTGCAACACTCCTGTCGGTAGCGACCGACCGCGCGGGCCAGGTCAAGGCACTCCCTTAGGAGCCGGCTGGGGCCGCAGCGGCCTTAACCCGGTGGGCATGCTCCGTCGCGATTTTAAGAAGAGTTGCGGCCGTTTCCTGTGGCGTCCAACCTTGCGCTTCTGACGCAGTCACCAAGGCCGCAAACGCGGCTTCTAATGCGACTTCACAGTTCACCCCACGGTCTGGGCTATCCTCTGGCAATATCGGGGGTTCGACGGATTGGGACATGGTGACTTCTTTCAAAGGGGAAAACCCGCCGCCCCAGCCTTTTGCCACTTGAAAATTTCAGCAAAGGATCATTCCAGCTATCAGCAGCGTGATTAGAACTGACAACGGCACGGCCAGAAGACCGACCAACTCAACATTTCTTGTGTTTTGTCGCTTGTCCATCTTCGTCGCCCGCATGTCGTTGGCTTTGGCATCTTGCCGTCAACGTGCAGCTGTTGGAACCAACCACAAGTGCCGCTGATCGGAGATTCAGTCGGTGCTGCATATTAGCAACACATTGTGGAACGATCGGGCGGCATCAGCCAATTGCTTTTGAATGCGCTTGCACTTGCTTCGTACGATTCCGTACAGTTTCCCCCATAGGGGAGGCGGCCGATGGACCATGACGAGGAAGGCTACAGCATTGACGCCTTCGATTTCGATGTGGTGTGCGAGACCTTCAGGAGATCCGTTCGGGAGTTGAACCTGGCTGAAGAGCATTGGGTAGACCACGCGAAGGCGCTGCTACGGGAATTCACCGACAGCGCACCTGATGACGACATGATTAGCCGGATCGTCGGGCGCTAGTGGCCTATACAGCGGTAGTTGGTTAGAATCGTACCCCGGTCCTGCCACGGAAACCTTTTCCAAGGTTTGCCGCGTCATAGAGGCATCACAGAAGCTCCTGGAACAGATTGCCCAGCGCGGAGGGCCCTATAACGAAAAAGCTCGCCACCGTGAGGCAGCGGGCAGTTTTGGGAGAAACAGAAATGGGAACAATGGACCCCCGAATTGCCAACGGGCCATCGCCAATGCCGTCAGAGAGCCCTGCCTGGACGTGTGGCGTCCTGTCCGGCCCTCGCCATTGATTTCGTCGGCAAGCTTGTCTTTGGCCTCGTGATAGGTCTTGAAGTTGGCATCGGGATGGCAATCGCCGGCTGCCAAGGAGGCCGGCCGCTGGCCGACCCATCAGTTAGGCGTCCGTAGCCAGAGCGTTATAAAGCAGCAAACACGCCAGGATAGGAACGCCGCTGCCTAGCAGCTGGTCTGCCGTGAGGCCGGAAAAATAGACAAGATGAAACGTCACCATCGCTCTACCAATCACGGTTCGGAACACTGCCGAATTAACCGTTGGCCGACGCTAATGTTCCGCTCTGGACTCACTACCGCTTTGGAAGAATCCTGCATCAGCGCCCCGCCGACCTTGATCTCAACGTCCGTGCCACAAGGCTTTCCTTCGTTCGCATGGTTCGCAGAGATTAGCACGATCGCATACTCTCATCTCATCCGGCGTCGTCTCCCTCACAAAGCAGCGCCGGTAAGGCTCGGCGACCTTCTTGTTTGTCCGTGTGCCAAAGGAGGTCGCCGGGCCTGCCGTTGCTCATCTTTGCTGGTGGTTGCTCCTGATGCTGCGCTTGGCGCCGTCGCCCTACTGCTACCTGCGGGGTAAGGCCGGCGAGCCCTCTTGTCAGGCAGTCCGGCATGTAGGATTATAGTCCTCGTTGCGGCGACCCCTCAATGGAGAGCGCCAATGGCCAGAACCAAACCTTCGGAACAACTTTCCCGGGCTGAAATCGAGCGCTTCCTGGCGGCAGCCGAAGCGCTGCACAAGAGCATCGTCGGGCCGCTCCTGGCGTACCACGGCGAGCACTACCAAGCTCTACGTAAGGTCCATGGACCCCTGTTGAAGTCGATCGAGACCATCACCGGCCAGAGGGCGAAGTTCATCCAGTGGAACGGGACAGGACCGGCACAGCCCCGGGACAAGCCTCCGGGCTAAGTCTCCTCCCGGAAATCCAGCAGCTTGGCATGGCGAAGCTTCTCCTCGCCCTTTAGGAACCGCACGCGGCCGACCAGGCCCGGCTTTAGCCATTCGGCCTTGTCACTCTTGAGCCCTTTCGGCGCCGGCCCGCCAATCTTGCCTTGCACGCGGTCCCATAGGCGCTGGCGCTTGTCCGCCTTGAAGGTGACGAAGGCGCCGCCGGCATAGTGGCCTTTGTCGGCCATCAGCACCATGGCAGGCTTGCCGGCCTCGCGCTGCACGCCGATGATGTCCATCTCCTTTTCGGCATAGCACTTGATCTTGCGCCAGTTCGTCGTCGGACCCGACCGATACTTGCTGCCCTTCCGCTTTGAAACGATACCTTCAAGCCCAGCCTGGTCGACCAGATGAAAGACGGCGTCGCCAGTGCCCGGCATCGCTTCGCTGAACTGAATTCGGCCGCCGTCCGGGATCAACGCCCGGAGTATCTCGCGACGGTCTTCCACCGGCGTGTTCCGCAAGTCATGCCCGTTCAGGTGCAAGAGGTCGAATGCTAGCAGATACAGATCGCGCGAAGGCTTGCGGCTGGTCGCGGCTGATTGATGCGCATGGAAGTCGGATAGGCCAGCCTCATTGATCGTAATGGTCTCGCCGTCGATGATGAAGTCTTTCGCCTCGATCGCTTCCGCCTCACCGGCAAGTTGGATGTAGCGGCCCGTCCAATCATAACCGTTCTTGGTGATCAGCCGAATCCCGTCATCATCCTTGATGACCTGGGTGCGGTAGCCATCGAATTTGATCTCATGAATCCAATCATCGCCCATCGGCGGCGTGTCGACCAGTTCGGGTTCCATGGGCTTGATGAATTTCAGACGCATGCACTGACTCTCAGAACTGCGACTTCAATTAGCAATTGCTAAATTAGTTCCGGAACATTTTAGACGAATTGGATGTTTGAAGGGCTATGAAGATCGAAGCCGACCAATGCCGGGCAGCGCTGACGCTCATCCGGCGCACAATGGAAGAACTGTCCTCCTGGCGTGCTGCCGAGCGAAGAGATGGTCAATGGGCTCTATGGTCCGGAACTGATCCATGAGGCGGAAGCCATTGCCGCCGGCATCGTCGCAACCATTGACCAGCTGCAATTGCCCGTGATGAAACCGCCGTCCCCTAGTATCAAATAGAGACCGACACAGGGAAGGTCGCTTGGCCGCGCGATCGTGGGCTCGCAACGACCGGCGAGGCGATGCCGGCCTCACCAAGGGTTACAGCCCCTCGACCAGCAGCGAAGGCGGCTCGCGGCAGTGCAACGCCCGAAGTGTTTCGAGACGACGATGTCCACCGAGCGTAGCCAGCGCGCGTTGTGCTGCACAAGGACCGAGGCAGCGGCACGGCCGCCCGGGCTACTCCAAAGGCGGCTCTTCGCTCTGTGGAGCCAAAACGGTGATATCCATCCTGGCGATTGTCGATGCGGCGCGCCCCTGGGCGCCAGAAACCGTGTCGCCACTTTCTGCCGCCATTGCCTTGGCGCGATGTCCTACGCTGTCTGCGCTTTTGCCTGGCGCAAATCCTTCGCCCGGTTCTGTCTTTGCGGGTTTCGGTCGAGTTTCAGCTGCCTGCCGATGTTGGTTTCCAATCGCCGAGACCATTGATACCTCCCCTTGATGAGGCCGCGACTGTACCTGTCAAGGCTGTAGCGAGGCTGATCACTTAAGTGGTCGGGTTGCGCCCGCTCGTAGTGGCCCTCCGATCACTGGGCTCTCGATGCCTTGGCGCTCGCGGACGTCTGGTCGGGTGGGAAGTTCAAACTCAGCCGCCCTTTGCGGCACCGGTTTCGCCCGACAACTAGGAACGATTTCGGCCGCCATGTGTTACGCAATCATGAATCTCGCGGATCCCGGATCAACAATGGCAACCGATCTTTTCACGATGCAACTCGCTGATGCTCAGCAGCGCATCAAACAGACCGAGTTCGCGCTGGTACTCAGCGAGAAAATGGTGGCTGAGAACCTCGCTTTATCCAGCAGGATACGATCGGCGAGGCGGCGTGTCCTGAAGGCCGGAAGGCCTCTGGCGACAGTCGACTCAACAAGCTGAAAGATTTTGTCAAATGATCTCGACCCAGTCGGGACGTGGGAGAGCTTCCTGATACCTTAGCGGCAATCGGCCGAGTCGCCGCAGGAACCAAAGCGCTCGGCACGGTTTGGTGTTCCGAAGGGACCGCAACCCAAAAGGAAGCGCAACAATGGACCTGATGAACTTGGAACTGGCCAGAGCCCGTCAGCGCGTCGGCCGGGCAAAGTTGGATCTCGAACGAGCCGAAAACTTGCTGGACGAAGATTGCGGCGTCGCTATCGATCTCGCCTTGTGTTGCCGAATCCGATCTGCGCAAAGGCGCATGGTCGAGACCAGGCAGCGGCTCACGAAGATTGATCCCAGCAGGACGAATTGACCGCTACGGCTCAGTTGAGACGGCACTTCGAAATCACGACTCCCTGCTGAGCTATCAGTTTCCCTCGATCTCTAATCGTATGGGTTCTCCGCACCACCCTTCGCTCTTCGAGCTTCGGGTAGCACGCCACCAAGGCAGCCATCTCAAACGTCGAGATAGCCGGCGGCGACGAGCATTGCCTTGTACCGTTGGGCAAATCGGCTGGGCAAACGACTGAGGTAACCTGACGCGCCAATATCCCAATGCTCGCCCAGTTCGCGGTCGAAGGCAGCCGGGTCGAATTGCAGCAAGCCGCTGCGTGGGTAGACCGTGAATTCTCCGAAGATCGGCTCCCCCTCCTCCTCGTAGAAATCGACACGCACCATGTCGAACTCGCTGCCGAGCGCCTCGGCTGCCTCGATCATCCGCGCCAGGCTCTTGGGAGGGGGAATTTCCAGGCTCGAGTCGATCGCGCCCTGGGCAATGTTCAGCGGGCGCCAATCGCGATCCAGGTGGGCGGTATTCTTGACCGTGGAACGGAAGGCGACGACGACGATGTAGGCGACGCGGCCAGCCAGCACACAGAATTTGTAGTCGACCGGGTCATAGCCCTGGTCCTTGCCCACAAGTGCTTCGACGAAAACCCGCCGCTCTATGTGCGCATAGCTGCGCTCCAGCTTGCGGGCGCCATAGGTTTGGCCAAGGTATTCCGTCATCTCGGCAATGATCGCCTCCCGGTCGGCGTTGGCCGGATCGCGAACGATGACATTCATGGCGCAACCGTGGTTGCATTTGACGGCGTAGGGGATTTTCAGGTCATCGAAGGGGATCTGGCGCGGATCGTCGCCCTGCCACAGCACCTCCGGGATGGCGAGCCCGGGAAGCCGCTCCCTGACGATTTCCTTGGACTTGAGCTTGTCGAGAAGGCCGATAAAGCGAGGATCGTCATCGAAAATCTTGCGCCAGTGGACCTTTTCCGTGAACGTCACCGGGGCTGCAAAATTCGGCAGATGCCGCATTCGCTCAAGGAAACGCTGGGTCAACCGGCGATAGCGGACAAGCAGCGCGGCGTTCAGCAACAGGAGAGATGCCCGCGCGCTGTTTCGCTTCAGCCATGCCTTTGCGCCACGCGCCATTCCGGTGTCCTTGCAACCTGCGCAACTTCATCCGCGAAGTGGACGTGCCACCCTGCCCGCAGCAGTGAGGCACGTCGAGCTTCGCCGAGCTAGCCCTTCATCGGGTACAGTTTCAAATGCTGGATCAGGATGATCGTCTTGGCGTCGATGATGCGGCCGTCTGAAATGCCGGCCAGCGCTTCATCAAGAGGCATTTCCAGAACCTCGATGTCCTCGCCCTCGTCGGCCGCGCCGCCGCCGGCCGAGATGCGGTCGGCGGGTGAATAGCGCGCCACGAAGAACCACAGCCGTTCGGTGACGCTGCCCGGGCTCATATAGGGGGAAAACAGCCGCTCGATGTTCTGTAGGCGATAGCCGAGCTCTTCCTCGGCCTCCTTGAGGATGGCGGTTTCGGGATCGTTTTTGTCGAGCAGGCCGGCGCAGGCCTCGATCAGCGGTTCGCGGTGGCCGGTGACGTAGGCGGGGTAGCGGAACTGCCGCACCAGAAGCACCGTCTGACGCTCGGGATCGAAAGGCAGGATCACCGCGCCGTCGCCACGATCGTAGGTCTGGCGAATCTGCCTCTCCCACTGCCCGTCGCGCCGGCGATAATCGAGGACGGTCTTCTTCAGGACCGCCCAGTCGTCGGACAGGACTTCCTCCGAGCGGATGCGGATACGATCTTCCATGATGAGCTCCAAGCTGTCGGCGCCATGGCGTAACCGCGAACGGTTTTGCGCGCAACCGAAACGGCGAAGCTTTCACCGCCTCGTGTCTGGTGCCGGCAACTGCCATCGCCTAAATAGCTGCAGTCCCTCTCCGGAGTTTTTTGATGACCGCAGCGCTTTTCCAGCCGATCGCCCTCGACGGCCTGACCTTTCCGAACCGTATCGCGGTGGCGCCGATGTGCCAGTATTCCGCCGAAGACGGCTCGGCCAGCGACTGGCATCTCTATCACTGGATGAACCTGGCGATGTCGGGCGCCGGCATGGTCACCGTCGAGATGACCGACGTCGAACGGCGCGGCCGCATCACCCATGGCTGCCTCGGCCTCTATTCCGACGACAACGAGGCGGCCGCCCGGCGCACGCTGGATGCAGCAAGGCGCGTCGCCGCGCCGGAAACGAAATTCGGCATTCAGCTTGCCCATGCCGGCCGCAAGGCATCCAACCGAAAGCCCTGGGAAGGCGGCGGCCCATTGCAGCCGGGCGAGGATCCCTGGCAGACCGTCTCGGCCTCGGCCATCGCCTATGACACCGGCTGGAATGTGCCGCATGCGCTGGAGGAGGATGAAATCCTGCAGCTTATCGAGCGCTTCACTCAAGCCGCGAGGCGGGCCGAGCGCGCCGGCTTCGACTTCCTCGAGCTGCACGCCGCGCACGGCTATCTGATCTTCCAGTTCCTGTCGCCGCTTTCCAACCAGCGCACCGACCGCTGGGGCGGCTCGCTGGAAAACCGCATGCGTTTCCTCATCGAGATCGCCAAATCGGTGAGGAAGGCAGTTCCAAACCTGATGCTTGGCGCCCGCCTGTCGGTGAAGGACTGGGTCGATGGCGGCTTCGAGGTCGACGAGGCGATCGAGGTGGCCAAAGCCTTGAAGGCGCTTGATGTTGCCTATCTCTGCTGTTCGAGCGGCGGCAATTCGCCGTTGCAGAAGCTGCCGACCGGCCCCGGCTATCAGGTGCATCTGGCCGAAGCGGTGCGCAAGGGCGCCGGCATCCCGACCCGGGCTGTCGGCCTGATCGACGATCCCGCGCAGGCAGAGGCGATCGTCGCCGACGGCCGCGCCGACATGGTGGCGCTGGCCCGCGCCTTCCTCGCCGATCCGCGCTGGGGCTGGCGCGCCGCCGCCACCTTCGGCGAGAAAATCCATCCCGCGCCACAGCTCGCCCGCTCGGTTACGACGATGCAGCATTGGACGAAGGGCTGAACAGGCAGCGCCGACGGATGCGCCAAACGCATCTGCTGGACAGATTGCCGCAGCTTCGCTTTAATCCGCCCGCTATAGTCCCTGGGGGCAGGCCGCCTTGGCGGCCGGATTGGGAGCAAAGTCCATGGCATCAAGGGCAATCTATCCGGCGGCAGCCGCTCTGGTGGTCGCACTGTCGTTCGCCGCGTCGTCTCCGGTCGGCGCGCAATATTGCGAAGGCACGGTGCACGGCCTGTCCAGGCACTACGATCTCGATACTGGCAGCGGGTTTCTCGCCGTGCGCGCACGGCCGAACTTGTCGTCGCGCATGATCGGGCAATTGTTCAATGGCGACCACACCGAGATTTTCGACCGCCGCGGCAACTGGTACCAGGTCGAAATCGGCGGACGGACCGGCTGGGCCAACGCCCGCTGGCTGCGCAACGACTGCGGTTACTGAGACCAACGATTGCTGTTGGTGAGACGTTTGGGCGCAGGCTGACGGCCATTTTTGCAACCATATTGGCTGCTTTGCGTTGCGGCCATCATGGATAACAAACCTTTTGAAACCCCGGTCGTGGTCGAACTCGGCCATGTCGGCAAATATCGCCAGATCCGCAGCACCCAAGAAGCGGCGGAGTGTCTGATGACGGTGTGGCCGCTCAACCGCGGCCCGCGCCATCGTGATGCTCTCGACACTTGCCTCAAAGTGCTGGAAGGTTATCGTTCGACGGCCGATGCACGCAGGGCTTTGATCGAAGCGGCCAAGGAATCGGAAGTGCTGGTTCCCGAAGACCGGCTGCCAGACGCCAAGTTGCATTGAAGCCCAAATGGCATTGAAAAACGGGCCGCATTGAGCGGACGGACGAACCGGAGGATTTCATGGCGAAGCTGACTTACAAGATCGTCGAGCATGACGGGGGCTGGGCCTACAAGGTCGGTTCGACATTCTCGGAGACATTCCCGACCCACCAGGATGCGCTGCGCGCCGCCGAGATCGCCTCGGCCGAACAGCAGATCGCCGGCGCCACGGACGGCATCCAGTATGAGGATGCCGAAGGCAAGTGGCACGACGAACTGGCCGACGGCCGCGACCGGCCGCAGACCGAAGTTTCCGACTGATCCTTGCCCCTCAGCTTTCGCTGCCGGCCATGGATGCTCGCCTAAGCAATTCCCTTGGGAATTGCGTGTCAAAACAAACAGGGGGACATCCTGCCGGTCAGTCGAAGCCGCGGCTTGATCACTTGCCGCAATATTGATCGTTCACGTTGGGCCTCACATTTCCATAGGGTCCTGACGGGTCGGAGGCGCACGGCCCCGTAGCGCCGCCATAGCCTTGGCTGCCGTCGGCATTGATGCTGCCGGTGGTGCTCTGGTCGACGGTCGATGACTGCTCGTTCCCGAACGGCCACCAGCTGTGATGGTTGGAATACGTGCTGTCCGATGACTGCGCCATCGCCGATGTGGCAAGACCGATCGTCAGCACGGATGCTGCAAAAACTTTCCTGTACATTGAATTACTCCGTATCCGCCGCCTTGGGTGCGACACGGGGTAAAACCGGATATCAGCCGAATGGTTCAGTGAAATTGTTGTGAGGCTGTGGTGAGGTCTTGGCCGGCGAATGTCCGCTCGGCAATGCGCTTGATGAAGGCGATGACGCGGTCCGGCTCGACGAATTGCGGCATGTGGCCGAGGCCTTCGACCGTCTCGAAATCGAGCCCTTCGATCCTGTCCTTCATCGGCTCCCCATGTATGCGCATGGCGATGACGCGATCGGCTGTCCCGAAGAAAATGCCGGCCGGCATGGCGATCTCTTCATAGCGCTCTTCGATGCGGCCAAGATCCTGTTCGACCGCTACGAAATCGGTGGAGGTTGCATGGAAATGGCTTGGCCTCAGCCCGAGCCATCCGCCGCCATCGATCATGTAGTCGGCGGGAACGGCCTGCGGCGCGAAGATGAACTCCAGTGTCTGCCGCGCATATCTGAGGCTTGTCGGTATCGCGACGGTGTAGGCCATGATCCAGCGCCAAAGCCGCGAACGGATATAGAGCAGGCCCGCTTTCTCGCGGGCGCCGGCTTCCAGATGCGTCAGCGGCGCCAGCAAAGCGATGCCGGAAATCGCGCCGGGATGCTCCAAGGCCAGGGTCAGCGCGACGGCGCCCCCCAGCGAGTGCCCGACCACGAGCGGCCTTTCCAGCGCGAGCGTTTCGATGAAGCGCCCTATGATCTCGGCCTGCTCAGGCAAGCGGCCGGTGGCTCCTTTGGCCCGCACCGAATAGCCCGATCCCGGCCGGTCGAGCGCGATCAGCCGGCAACCGGGGCCGAAGCGGTTGAACAGCGTGTGCTGGAACTGATGAAGCTGGGCGCCAAGTCCGTGCACGAACAGGATCGGCCGTCCCTCGCCGTTTCGACATAATGGATGCGGCTGCCGTCGATCTCGACGAAGTTTCCGCTGGCCGGCACCAGCCTTTCGGCCTTGGCGGCAATCCAGAGCGTTGCCGCGACCAGGCAGGCTACGATGACGAGAGCCAGCACGGACAGGCCGGCAACAAGCCACAGCAGAATCGATACCAGCATGTTTCACCCGGGAGCGGACCGGCGCGCACCATCACCCACTGACGAACGCTCGGCAAGGCAGATGGCGGCTTGTGTCGGCATTGCCGCCAGTTCGATGTCGCGCTATCTCAGGCGACCTTCTTTCTGCCTCAGGCGACCTTGTCTGCCAACGGGCCTGTTTGCCGGAGCCTTCCATGCCTGAAATCGTCACTGCCGCCATGCTTGTCATCGGCGACGAGATTCTGTCCGGCCGCACCAAGGATAAAAATATCGGCCACCTCGCCGATATCATGACGGCTATCGGCATCGACCTGAAGGAAGTGCGGATCGTTCCCGACGAGGAGGACGAGATTGTCGCTGCGGTGAATGCCGTACGCGCCCGCTACACCTATGTCTTCACCACCGGCGGCATCGGCCCGACGCATGACGACATCACCGCCGATTCGATTTCCAAGGCTTTTGGGGTGCCCTGCGAATACGACGCCAAGGCCTATGCCATGCTGGGCGAGAGCTATGCCGCGCGCGGCATCGAATACACCGAGGCCCGCAAGCGCATGGCGCGCATGCCGCGCGGCGCCGACCATATCGACAATCCGGTCTCCGTCGCGCCCGGCTTTCGCATCGGCAACGTCCATGTCATGGCCGGCGTACCGGCGATTTTCCAGGCCATGCTCGACAATGTCGTGCCGACGCTGAAGGCCGGCACCAAGATGCTGTCGGCCACCGTCCATTGCCCGTTCGGCGAAGGCCTGATCGGTGGTCCCCTGGGCGATATCCAGAAGGCGCATCCCGACACCATCATCGGCTCGTATCCGAAATATGGCGACGGCAAGTTCTGGACGGAGCTGGTCGTCCGCGCCCGCAGCCAGGAGGCGCTGGATTCGGCACGCAAGGACGTCGAGGCGATGGTGGCCGGCTTCACCGCCGCCAATTGACCCTGGGTTCGCGGCCCATCGCCGGGCCGGAACCAAGCACCGCACTCCCACGTTTTCCCTCGGGCGCAGCACGCGCCGGCAGATTTGAGGGATTTCGCATGCGCTTCAAGACCATCGTCGCCATATTGCAGAACGAACAGGACGCCGAACGCGTGCTCGACTGCGCCATCCCGCTTGCCGACCGGTTCGAGAGCCATCTCATCGGCATCCATGCCGAAGCGCTGCCCGTTCCCTACACCTCGGCAACCGGCTTCCCCGACACCGAGTTCCTGCAGGTCTCCGCCGACATGAACCGCGAGCGCGCCGAGAAATTGCAGGCGCTTTTCGTTCGGCAGATCGAGAATTCCGGCCTTTCCTTCGAATGGCGCAGCCTCGAGAGCTTTTCCGGCGACAGCGCGCTGACGGGTATTTCCAGCGTGCGCGCCGCCGATCTGATTATTGCCGCGCAGCGCGAGACCGGAGGCGACCAGAGCGCCGATGTCGACACGCTGGTTTACGATGCCGGCCGGCCGGTGCTGGTGGTGCCGCATGAGGGGCCGTTGGTCACCACATTCAAACATGTGCTGCTGGCCTGGAACGGCAGCAAGGAGGCGGCGCGTGCCGCCTTCGACGCGCTGCCCTTCATCATCGAGGCCGAGAAAACCGACATTCTGGTCATCGATCCGCCGGATACGCTGGATGACAACCCGGAAGCCGCCGGCGCCGAGATCGCCGCGGCACTCTCCAGGCATGGCGCAACGGTCAGCGTGTCGGTGCAAAAATCGGGCAATGCTTCGGTCGATGACGTCATCCAGACCCGGATCGCCGAGACCGGAGCCGACCTTCTGGTGCTCGGCGCCTACAGCCATTCCTGGCTGCGTCAGCTTTTGTTCGGCGGCGTCACGCGCACCGTGTTGCGCAGCGTGCCGGTTGCGGCCTTTTTGTCGCGGTAACTCCACAGACTGGCCCCGCCCTTGCCAATGCCCTGACTTTCCAGTTAATTCCGCGCGCATTCCACAATGGTGCGCGCGGAGTGCAGAATGTCCCTTCCCGAAAAAGCCTTTCCGGTCTCCTGGGACCAGTTCCACCGCGATGCCCGGGCGCTCGCCTGGCGGCTTGCCGGCGCCAACAAGGGACAGTGGAAGGCCATCGTCTGCATCACCCGTGGCGGCCTGGTTCCCGCCGCCATCATCTCGCGCGAACTCGGCATACGCGTCATCGAGACGGTCTGCGTCGCCTCTTATCACGACTACACCAGCCAGGGGCAGTTGCAGGTGCTGAAGGAGATCACCCCGGCGCTGCTCGCCGATGATGGCGCGGGCGTGCTGATCATCGACGACCTCACCGACACCGGCAAGACGGCAGGCATCGTGCGCGCCATGATGCCCAAGGCGCATTTCGCCACCGTCTACGCCAAGCCGAAAGGCAGGCCGCTGGTCGACACCTTTATCACCGAAGTCAGTCAGGACACCTGGATCTACTTTCCCTGGGACATGGGTTTTACCTACCAGAAGCCGATCGCCGACGATCACGCAGGCTGATTCGCGCCAGCCCCATTTCTGCCCAGACGGCCAAACCCGCCCCGTTTGCTATGAAAACAGGCACTGGAAGGGACAATATTCTGTCGAATCGACAGCTGTTGGCGGAGTTTGACGGGTCGGTGTGAGGTTTTTTACTTTTAAGACTTACACTTGTCGGTAAGATTCATACGGCGGCTAACGATTCTGAGGGCTGGGGTAGCTTTCACTGATGCTGACGACACCGGCGACACACGACCATCTGGCTGAAAGGGTCCGCAAGCTCTTCGGCACTTCGCCTTGTCGCCTGCAGGTTGCCGCTTTGCCATGGCGCAATAACGAAGACGGCGTCGAGATCATGCTGATCACCAGCCGAGACACCGGGCGTTGGGTGCTGCCGAAGGGCTGGCCCGAGGCCAGGGAGCCGCTCTGCGAGGCAGCGGCGCGCGAGGCGGGCGAGGAAGCCGGATTGCGTGGCAAGATTTCGCTTTTCGAGGCCGGTCGTTACTTCTACGCCAAGGCCCTCGCGTCCGGCGAGGAAGTCCCTTGCGAAGTGCTGGTGTTTCCGCTGCAGGTCGAGCACGTTGCCGACCGCTGGAAGGAAAAGCGCGCGCGCACCCGCAAATGGGTCAATGGGGCCGAGGCCGTACGCATGGTCAACGAGCCGGACCTCTGCCAGATCATCGCCCATTTCTGCGCCGATCCCGACAAGTTCGTCGTTAGAGCCTAGCTCACAGCCACCGCTGCATAGTCCTGCGCGCCCGCACCGGTTCTTGCCCCGATTCCGGGCTCGGTGCTTCGCTCCGCGCGCCAGCAATCCGACACTATAAATCCCTCCCCTTCAGGCCAAGCTTAGCCACAGCTTGACATGCAGGCATTTACCTGCATATTGTGTCTTCAAGATGAGTGAGACCGATGGACGCCGACAAGGTTTTCAAAGCGCTGGGCGACCCGACCCGCAGAATGCTGCTCGATCTTCTGTGTGAGAAGAACGGCCAGACGCTCGGCGAGCTTTGCGAAAATCTCGACATGGCGAGGCAATCCGCCACGCAGCACATCGATCTGCTGGAAGCGGCCAATCTGATCAGCACGGTCAAGCGTGGCCGCGAGAAGCTGCATTTCATCAACCCCGTGCCGCTGCACGAAGTCTACGAGCGGTGGGTGCGAAAATTCGAACGGCAGCGGCTGAGCCTGCTGCACGACCTGAAACAAGAACTCGAAGGAGACGACCAATGACCCGGGAAACCACCAGTTTTGTCTACGTGACCTACATCAGATCGACGCCACAAAAGGTGTTCGAAGCCATCACCAGGCCCGATATCGCCAAGCGCTACTGGGGCCACGAAAACGTCTCCGACTGGAAGCCCGGCTCGAAATGGGAACACATCCGCGCCAATGACGAACGGACCGTCGAACTCGTTGGCAAGGTCGTCGAAATCTCGCCGCCGACCCGCCTGGTCATGAGCTGGGCCAACGCCTCGCAGGCCGACGATCCCACCAAGCACAGCCGGGTGACGTTCGCCATCGAGGAATACGACACCATGGTCAAGCTGACCGTCAGCCATGACGAGCTCGAAGCCGGCAGCGGCATGGCCAAGGGCATCAGCCAGGGCTGGCCGGCCGTGCTGTCCAGCATGAAATCCTTCCTCGAAACCGGCACAGGCATCGACCTGTTCGCCAAGCCGAAATCGGCCTGAAGCAATCTGACAGCGGGAGAACGACAATGACCAGGCACTATACCGGCGGCTGCGCCTGCGGCGCGATCCGCTATGAGGCCAGCGGCGAGCCGATCTTTCAGAACCACTGCCAATGCCTCGATTGCCAGAAGCGCAGCGGTACTGGCCATTGTTCCTATGTGACCTTCGGCCGGCGCGCTGACGTAAAGATCACCGGCGAGCCGAGCACATGGCGGATGATCGCCGACAGCGGCAATGAAAAAGCCCAGGCCTTTTGCCCGACCTGCGGCACGCCGGTCTACGTAACGTTCGTCGCCATGCCGGAGGTGACGGCGATCCAGGCCACGAGCCTCGACGATCCCGGCCAGTTCGACCCGCAGGCGGTCACCTACACCGTGCGCGGCCACGTCTGGGACACGATCGACCCAGCGCTTCAGCCATTCGAGCGAATGCCTGGATGAACCAGGCAGAGCCCTATCCCTCGGATAGGGCTCTGCGTTCAGCTCAGATCACCAGGCCCTTGGTCAGTTCCAGCGCCTGCCGCTCGAACAGGCGGCGGTAGATGCCGCCCTTCAGCCGGATCAGCTCGTCATGCGAGCCTTCCTCGACGATCTTGCCACGGTCGAACACGAGCAGCCTGTCCAGCGCCCGCACCGTCGACAGACGGTGCGCGATGACCAGCGTCGTGCGGCCAACCATCAGCCGCTCCATCGCCTGCTGGATCAGCACTTCCGATTCCGAATCGAGGCTCGATGTCGCCTCGTCCAGGATCAGGATGCGCGCATCCGCCAGGAAGGCGCGTGCGATCGCCACCCGCTGGCGCTCGCCGCCCGACAGCTTCACGCCGCGTTCACCGACCAGCGTGCCGTAGCCCTTCGGCAGGCTGGTGATGAAGTCGTGCGCGCTGGCGAGCTTGGCGGCATGCTCGATCTCGGCCTGCGTGGCGTCCGGACGGGCGTAGGCGATGTTTTCCGCCAGCGAGCGGTGGAACAGGATGGGCTCCTGCTGGACGATGGCAATCTGCGCGCGCAGCGACGCCTGTGCAACCTGGGAGATGTCTTGGCCATCGATCAGTATCCTGCCGCCGCTGACATCATAGAGACGCTGGATCAGCTTCACGAAGGTCGTCTTGCCCGAGCCGGAATGACCGACCAGTCCGACCCGCTCGCCCGCCGCTATCTCCACCGAAAAGTCGCGGTAGAGCGGCAAGCGATGGCTACCATAGTGGAAGGTGACGTTATCGAAGGCGATGTGGCCATGCGTGATCCGGATCGGCTTGGCGCCGGGCCGGTCCTCGACGCCGAGCGGTTGCGACTGGAAATCGACCAGTTCCTCCATGTCGTTGACCGAACGCTGCAAATTGCGGATATGCGTGCCGATGTCCCTGAGGTAGCCCTGCAGCACGAAGAACGAGGTCAGCACGAAGGCGACATCGCCCGCACTTGCCTGGCCCCAGGCCCACAGCATCAGCGACAGGCCGATTACTGCCGTCCGCAGCACCAGCAGCATGGCGCCTTGCGTCGTGCCGTTGATGGTGCCGCGCACCCAGGTGCGGCTGGTCCGCGCGCGCCATTTGGCGACGACCTTGGCAAGACGCGTTTCCTCGCGCGTCTCGGCGCCGAAACCCTTGACCACGGCATTGCAGCTCACCGCATCGGCAAGCGAGCCGCCAAGCCGCGTATCCCAGCTGTTGGCGAGCCGTGCCGCGGGCGCGACATAGCCGAGCGACAGCAGCGCCGTCACCGTGATGAACAGCACCGAACCGACTGCCACGACCAGCCCCATCAGCGGCCAGAACCAGCCGAGCAGCAACGTCGAGCCGACCAGCATGGCGACCGACGGCAACAACGCAATCAGGATGGTGTCATTGAGCAGGTCGAGAGCCCACATGCCGCGCGTGACCTTGCGCACCGTCGATCCGGCAAAGCTGTTGGCGTGCCAGTCGGTTGAGAAGCGCTGCACGCGATGGAACGCGTCGGCGGCGATGTCGGCCATCATCTTCAGCGTCAGCTCGACAATGCCCATGAAGGCGAGGTTGCGCAGCACCACGCCGGTCAGCGCCAAAGCGATGAGCGCGAAGAACGCCGCCATTGCCGCGTTCCACGCGACATCGTCAGCCAACGCACTGCTGGCGACGGCGTCGACCAGCCGGCCGGAATAGAGCGGCGTCAAGACGTCGGCCAGGGTCGACAGCAGGAAGCTGCCCATGATCAGCGAAAGCCGCCACGGCTGGCGCCGCCAGTGGCTGAGCGTGAAGCCAAGAACGCTGCGAAAGGCGCTTGCACGCAGATCGATTCGAAAACGAGTCATGGTGTCATCCGGGCGCAAATCTGCCCGGTCCCGGTAAGGTCTGAAAATTGAAAACCGCGCTGGGCAATTCGCCCGGCTGCGGAGGTTCGGCATAGGTGGCGGCGCGCCCCGGGTTGTCGGGTGGCGACCGGCATCGGCAGAAGCCTGTACTCGACCCGGCATCGGTGCGAAGGGCAAACCTTCGCCGGACGCCAGGTGAGACCTAGGCTTCGCGGCCTCGCATTACCATGTGAAATACTGCCATTCAGACCTCCCGCAAGACACTTGCGGAGAGGTCCTTATAGAGACGCCATGAAGGATCGCCAAGGCCGGGCACGTGGCAAAGCGTAACTGGTCCAACCAGTGAGGTTATTTTGCAACAACAGCCGGTCAACCCCCCTCGCTATGCGTCATTCCGGGTTGCGATCGAGGCGCATGTAGCGGCCGTCGGTCGATGCCTTGAAGCCCAGCTTCTCATAAAGGCCATGCGCGTCACTGGTCGACAGGCTCCAGTGCGAGACCGTGCTGAGTTCAGGGTGGTCGATGAGCGCCTGCACCAGTTGCAAGCCAATGCCTTGGCCGCGATGCTGCGGCCAGATGATGATGTCGGCGAGATAGGCAAACACCGTACGGTCGGTGATGGCCCGGCCAAAACCGACTTGGTTCCCGTCGATATAGGCCGCGGTGCAGAACGAGTTGGCAAAGGCGCGGCGATGAAACTCATCGCTGCGGCCGGCGCCCCAATAACTTGCCATCAACAGGTCGGAGGTCGCCCGGAAATCGATCCGTGACATGTCGAAGCTGATCTCACAGTCGGGCATGGTGCCTCGCAAAGAAGAGGGCGGCCGAATTCAGTCCGGCCGGTGATTTGGCTGCCCACGTGGCGCGCTTATGGCACCACGAGATAGGCCTTCTGGTCGGCGATCGCGATGGTCACGTCGGTGCCGGAATTGAACTCGACGAAATCGAGCTCCATCCCGTCGCTGAAGATGACGCCGCCCCTGCTCTGCCGCGAAGAAACCACCAGCGGCCGGTCGCGGGTGATGACGCCATGCACAAGCGACACGCCGGTCGTGTTGCTCGGAAACGGTTCGCGCACCGAAAAGAACAGCTGTTCGCCTTCGCGGTCATAGCCTTGCGGCGGCACGGTCGGCACGGAGTTGTCACCATAGGCCGCGGCCAGTCCCGCGGCGCCCGCCATAACCGAGCGCAGCCAGCCGGTAGAGCCGGCGCCCGTGGAGATGATAATGCCGCTCGACGACTGGCGCTCGGTCCTGCCGCCATAGGTCAACTCGTAACGCGCCGAGACATGCGTCGAGGCGCCAACGAACAGATCGTTGAAGGCGATCAGCCGGCGTCCGTCATTGGAGCGCGCTTCGGCCATCACCACCGCCTGGCGCTTCGCCTTGCCGGCGATCGTCAGGCCGAGGACCTTTTCGGTATCGTCGGCATTCCACGGCAGCAACACGCCGTCGAAAAGCGCCGGGTTCGGGTTGATGCCGATCAGCGGCTGGTACGGGAGGTACTTCGCGGTGTTGGACACCAGCCCGTCCTGACCGAGCGCGATCACCGCGTCGGAGCCGAATTCGAACTGCGGGACCAGTTCGCGGTCGAGCCGCAACTGTTTGAGGCCTTGGGGAAGCGAACCCATCACCCGGTCGAGCGCCTGGTGATAGACGTCATGCGCCGCCTTGACCGGGTCGAAATTCATGCCGGCCTGCCGGAGATAAAAGCGCGCCTGTCCCTGCGTGTTGAAGCGCGTCGTCAGCTCCTCCAGCTCGGTCTTGCGGGTGACGACGATCACCCGGTCGATCGGCCTGCCGCTCTGGTCGCTTGCCACCCGAGCTTGCCTTTCAGGACCCGGCTTTCGGAGTGGAAAGCTGGCTGAGCGCGCTGGTGAGCATATCAGGCGTGATCGACAGATTGCCGACCGAACCGCCCTTTTCCGCCCAGGCCTTGAAGGCCATCGCCGTCAGCACGTGCGCCGGCGCCGACGAATAGACGGTGAGTTCGAGCTGTTGGGCCTTGGCTTCCGCCTCGGCAAGCGTCAGCTTGTTGCGCGCCTCGGTATCGACCAGCAGCTTGTTGCGTTCGGCAAGCTCGATTTCGGTCGCCAGCTCGCTCTGCTTGATCTCGCGCTCCTTCTCCACGCCCCAGGCACGGCGCCCATAGATCGCGGCATCGGCCTGGCGCTGAAGCGCCTCGCGATATTCGGTCTGGAGCGCCTTGCGGATCTCCGGCGTCGGCTGGACCGAGGTGATGTGAACCTCCTCGATCGACAGGCCGGCGGTCGCGGCAATCGGATCGTTGCGGAGCAGTTCGGCCAGATTGCCACCGAGCTTGGTCACCTCGGCCAGCGCCTGTTCCAGCGTCATGCTCGAAACCACCGCGCGGGCGCGGCTCTGTATCGCAAGCACCAGGCGCTCGGCGATCTTCTCCCGGCCGTCGCCGACGACGTCGGCACGGCTGAGCTTGGCGCTGAAATCAAAACCTTCGGCTGCCTTGAGTGGATCGATGATGCGGTAGCTGACCGACCCCTGGATTGCCAGATCCTGGAAATTCGCCGTCGTCTCGGTGAAGATGAAGGGGTTATCGAGCGACGTCACCGGCACCATCGCTATCGTGGTGCCGAACGTGCCGTACCAGAAGGAGATGCCGCGCCCCTGCTCCCTGATCTTGCCGTTCTTGAAGCGCAGGATGTGATACTCAGGCGTTCCCTTGAAATAGCTGATAAACATGCGCCCCCCAAGGTTCATTGATTTAATCAGATGTTTAGCCGCGATCCCTGAAACGGTTGGTGATGGGATAGCGGCGGTCGCGGCCAAAATTCTTACGGGTGATCTTCACACCCGGCGCCGCTTGCCGGCGTTTGTACTCGGCAATGTAGAGCAAATGTTCGACGCGCGTCACCGTCGCCCGGTCGTGGCCGCGCGCGACGATGTCGTCGACGCCCATTTCGTTCTCGACCAGGCATTCCAGAATGTCGTCCAGCACCGGATAGGGCGGCAGCGAATCCTGGTCGGTCTGGTTCTCGCGCAATTCCGCCGACGGCGCCTTGTCGATGATATTCCTGGGGATCACCTCGCCTGAGGGGCCGAGCGCGCCCGGCGGCACATGGCTGTTGCGCCAGCGCGACAGCGCATAGACCTGCATCTTGTAGAGGTCTTTTATCGGGTTGAAGCCGCCATTCATGTCGCCATAAAGCGTGGCGTAGCCCACCGACATCTCGCTCTTGTTGCCCGTGGTGACGACCATCGAGCCGAACTTGTTGGAGATCGCCATCAGGATCGTGCCGCGCGCGCGGCTCTGCAAATTTTCCTCGGTAATGCCTTCCTTGGTGCCCTCGAAAAGCTGCGTCAGCGTATGCAGAAAACCCTCGACCGGTTCGAAGATCGGCACGATGTCATAGCGGCAGCCAAGCGCACGGGCGCAATCCTCGGCATCCTTCAGCGAATCCTCCGAGGTATAGCGGTAGGGCATCATCACCGCCCGCAGCCGCTCCTCGCCGAGCGCATCGACGGCCAATGCGGCGCAGATCGCCGAATCGATGCCGCCGGAGAGACCCAGCACGACGTTCTTGAAGCCGTTCTTGTTGACGTAGTCGCGCAGGCCGAGCATGCAGGCGCGGTAGTCCGCCTCCTCGCGCTCGGGGATTTTCGACATCGGCCCTTCCGAGCAGACCCAGCCGTCGAACTCTTCTGCGTTTTGCGCGCCTGCGGCGACGCGGTTGCGCTTCCAGGTGGTGACGTCGACAGTTTCCTCGAACTGGCTCATCTGGAAGGCGAGCGTCTTGTCGGCGCCGATGGCAAAAGAGGCGCCGTCGAAGATCAGCTCATCCTGGCCGCCGATCTGATTGGCATAGATCATCGGCAAACCGGTCTCGATGACCTGGCGGATAACGACCTGATGGCGCACGTCCATCTTGGCGCGGTAGTAGGGCGAGCCGTTCGGCACCAGCAGGATTTCCGCGCCGCTCTCGGCCAGGGTTTCACAGATGCCGACGTCGCCCCAGATGTCCTCGCAGATCGGAATTCCGATGCGCACACCGCGGAAATTGACGGGTCCCTGAGCCTCGGGGCCGGCCTGAAAGACGCGCTTCTCGTCGAACTCGCCATAGTTTGGCAAATCGAGCTTGTAGCGCTCGGCGAGGATCTTGCCGCCATCGGCGACGATGATCGAATTGTGGGTGCCGCTCTTGCGCTTCAGCGGCGTGCCGATGATGACGCCCGGCCCGCCATCGGCGGTATCCGCGGCGAAATCCTCAGCGGCCTTCTCGCAAACCTTGAGGAAGGCCGGCTTCAGCACCAGGTCCTCCGGCGGATAACCGGCAAGGAAAAGCTCGGTGTAGAGCACGATGTCGGCGCCCTGGCGGGCGGCATCCGCCCTCGCCTCGCGCGCCTTGGCAAGATTGCCGGCGACATCGCCGACCGTCGGGTTGAGCTGGGCAACGGCGATGCGCAGAATATCGGGTGCGGTCTTCTGGGTCATCTGTGCGGTTTAGCGCGGCAAATTTGCCCGAGCAATGGCGTTCGTTTGGACCAATTCGGTGATCAGTCGTCGCCCATATATTCGCGCGGCGATTGCGGCGAATGGTTCTCTCCGATCGACATCGCCAGAATGCGCGAAATGTGCCGGCGCGGCAGGCCGGTTTCCTGCGCCCATTTGTTGATCTGCGCCTGAATCCTGTCGAGATCCCTCTTCGACGTCGGACTTTCCGCGATGTCGAGGCCGGCGTCACGCAAAGCCGCGACCATATCGGCCGAGATGACGAAGGCGTCCCATTGCAGCCAGCGCAGGAAATACTGGCCGGTGTTGCCGCCAAGCCGGCTGCCATGCTTGCCGAGATACGCCATCAGCCCGACCTGGTCGTCGTCAGGCCACTCCGCGAGGAATTTGCCGAAACCGCCATGTTCCTTCGACACACGCTCAACGAAGGCGGCGTTGTCGCGGACGGATTTGATCTTCTGCGGGTTGCGCACAATGCGTTGATCAGCCGTCAGGTCGTGCCAGAAGTCATCAGGTTGAAACAACAGCCGTTTCGGGTCGAAATGGAGAAAGGCTTCCTCGAAGCCCGGCCATTTCTGTTCGATGACGCGCCAGACGAAGCCGGCGGCAAACACCCGCTCGGCCATCGTCGACAGGATGCGATCGTCCGTAATGTCGGCAACGGCAGCATTGTCAGGCGCCGGCCCGAGCAGCGAGGTCAGCACCGCGTCGCCGCCTTTGCGTTTTGCAGCACGGGCGCGAATCTTCGCGAAATCGGGCATCCTGCATCCTCGCGCCGCGCTTTTGACGAAACGCCATCTTCCTATATGCAAACGAGGCTGCCAAGCCGACGCTTTTCCTATGGAGACATCCATGCACAAAACCGTGCCAGAACTGGCCAACCGCTGGCTGAAGCGAACGCCGGAGGGCCTCAGCGAGCTCGAGCGGCGGGTGTTGCAGAGCACTGTCGACCGCAAGCCCATCTCGCAGGATATCAACGACAGCCTCACCGGCCTTCAGGGCGCCGGCGACCGGATCGCCGATGCCATTGCCCGCATCGGCGGCTCGTGGACGTTCATCCTGTCCTTCATTGCTTTCCTGGTGCTGTGGATCGGCGCCAATTGGTGGCTGCTCGGGCGAGACTCGTTCGACCCCTACCCCTTCATCTTCCTCAACCTGGTGCTGTCGATGATCGCCGCCCTGCAGGCGCCGGTGATCATGATGTCGCAGAACCGACAGGCCGCGCGCGACCGCATCGACGCCGCGCATGACTATGAGGTCAACCTCAAGGCCGAGATCGAGATCATGGCTCTGCATGAAAAGCTGGACGAACTGCGCCACAGCCAGATCATCGGCGTGCGCGAGGACATCGCGCGCCTGGCCGAACAGGTGAACCGCATAGACGAAAAACTGTCGGGCCGGCAAACCTCTCAATGACCGGGATCGTCCATCACCTCATCGAGCAATATGGGTTGATCGCGGTTTTCCTGGGCTGTGTCGCCGAAGGCGAAAGTGCGGCCATCCTCGGCGGCTTCTTCGCCCATCAGCATGTCTTCATCCTCTGGAAGGCTTTCCTCACGGCCGCCATTGGCGCCTTCGTCGGCGACACGTTTTTCTTCATTCTCGGCCGCAGCTTTGCCGACCATCCCAGGGTGCTGAAACTGAAGGCGAGGCCCGGCTTCAACCACGCCTACCGTCTCGTCTCGTCCCATCCCAACATATTCGTCCTGTCCAACCGCTACATCTATGGCCTGCGCCTGGTCGGCGGCATCGCGGCCGGTTTCGCCAGCATTTCGGTAGCGCGCTTCGTTATCCTCAACGCGGTGTCGTCGCTGGTCTGGGCGGCTTTGTTCTGCGGCATCGGCTACGTCTTCGGCCTCGGCGCCGAGCAGATGATAGGCAAGGCACTGCTCCATCACGAACGGCTGCTGATCGCGCTTGCCATAGGTCTGGGTGTCGCCATCCTTGCCTGGCTCATCGCCCGCACCGTCGCCGGCAAGGAGCGCGCCAAGGACGCCCGCGACAGCGAAACCATATCGTAAGGTTCAGTCGTCGTCCTCGACCAGAGCCCGGTCGCCGCGATCGAGGATCAGCGGGATGATGAGATCTTCCTCGTCGGCCAGATGCCGCTTCAGCATGGCGATCAGCCGGCTGTTCTCGTCCGCATAGGCGTCGGCGGCGAAGCGTTGCCTGTCCTCGCTCTCCTCGAGCGTGCGGATGAAGGCGTTCGCCGTCTCGGCGTTGCGCTCCAACCCCTCATGAATGGTGTGATGGTCGGCATCGAGGATTTCGAAGCCGCGCTTCAGGCGCGGCTCCGCCTTGGCGAAAGCCGGGAAATATTGGTAGTCCTCGACATTGTGGTGGCCGTCGAGATTGCCGAGAAAGTGGTTCAGCCGCGGCGCGAACCAGCGCGCGAAATCCGGCGCCGTCAGCCTGCCTTCGCGATAGTCGCCAATGCCGTTGGTGAGCATGCCGCCCAGCTCTCGGAACATGTCGTGCCGCTGCAGCCACATGTTTGCCATGCCGTGGATGTTGGCGTGGCCCTGCCATGTCTCGCGCGGATATTTTTCCGCCAGCCAGCGCAGGTCTTCCGGCAGGCCGGCTCTTTCAAGCAGCAGAAAATTGGCTTCCACGACGTCAGTCTCCTTTGGTGACTAACATATGGGAGCGTTCAGATCAGATCGGTAGTCCCGTGATGCGCTCGATGAGGGCGATTCCCCAGACGCCGGCGACGATAACAACCGAAATCAGCACCGCCAGCGAGCCGCAGTCCTTGGCGAGCTGGATGTCGACGTTGAACTCGCGACTGAAGGCATCGCAGGCTGCCTCGATGCCGGTGTTCAGCACTTCGACCATGATGAGCAGCAGCACCGCGCCGATCAACAGCGCGTAGCCGCGCCACGAGACCGAGACGAACCAGCCGAGCGGCAGCGCCAGCACCAGCAGCATCAGTTCCTGCTGAAATGCCCTTTCGCTGGCGGCGAGCTTGCGAAAGGCTCGCACAGAATTGAAGTAAGCACCGATCAGCCGCTGCATGCCGCATCCCCTTCGAATCACCGGCAGGGGATATCGCAATGGCTGGATCAAGGGAATAAGGCAGCCGCCGCAAAATCACTCCTCCGCAACCTTGATCGTCGGCGTCGACTTCTCGAACTGCGGCAGTCCATCGTCGATCGTATAGTAATCGCCCTTGTCGCCGACAAAGATGTGGCATTGGCCTTCGAGCCCGGTCGGGTTGTCGAACGATCCGGCCAGAACTGAGACATACGCATTCTGACCCGGCTTCCAGAACAGCACCGAGCCGCAGATCTTGCAAAAGCCGCGCTTGGCAAAGGAAGACGATTCGTACCAGCTGATGTTGTCGGCGCCGGTTATCGTGATGTCGCCGTCGGCGACGTTGGTCGCGGCGTAAAAATGCCCGCTCTGCTTGCGGCACTGCGAACAGTGGCAATAAATGACGCCGCGCAACGGCCCTCGCGTCTGGAAACGCACGGCTCCACACAGGCAAGATCCGCTGTGGTTGTTGCTCATCCCTACCTCCACCAGCCATCGTCCACGGCTTCGCCGCTGGCCGAGAGGATTTCAGTTTTGCCGCAGCCGGGCACCGGCAAATGCGACATGGGGTGGGCGTGTTCGGACCTGACCTCAGGATCTTTGCAAACCATTTCTGCAGCCTGCGGTAGAACGGACGCGTTACCTGGCGGCACATTAAGGAAACTTTAGCGCCGGCGCATCTATGGTCGTTGCCAAGCGAATGTCGCGATTGGGGACGTGTCTTTCGCAGGATGATCCGAAATACGGCTGGCACTCTCCGGTCGGCGGCATCTCGCACGGTCTGCGATGGTTCCCAGAGGCAGAGTGAACAGAACATGCAGCCGGCAGCCGTCCAGACCGACCGAAACAGCGACATTGCAACAGCCGTTGTGGCGACCATGCGTCAGCTCGGCGTGCTTGGCCTGCCGCGCAATTACGAAATCTTCTACGAAGCACTGAAAGGCACCAATCGCGAACTCGGCCTGGCCGTCGTCGCGCTGGGCAACCAGCCGACGCAGGACGATCTCGACCGCATCGGCCGCGCTTTCTTTGCCCAGCATCACGGTCCCGGCATTGTCGAGCAGGCGCGCGACGTGCTGGCCAGGGAACTCGAGGACATCGCCTTGCTGCTGCGCAGCGAACGTAGCCATATCGAGAAATACGGCAAGATCCTCGATGAGACATCGAGTGGCCTCGCCAACCGCAGCCTGCTTTCGCAGGATCTGCTGCAGAAGGTCGCCAGCGCCATGGCGGCGGCCACCAACTCGACCCTCGACCACGGCAAGCAGGTTGCAACCACGCTGAGCGACAAGACGGCGGAACTGGAGAGCGTCAAGTCGAAGCTTGAGGAGTACAAGCGGCTCGCCGACACCGACCCCTTGACGCATATCTGGAACCGCCGCGCCTTCGACAAGCAAATCACGGCGATTTACACCTCCAACAAGGGGATCCTGTTCAACGCCCTGATCCTTGCCGACATCGACCATTTCAAGGGTGTCAACGATCGCTACGGCCACCCGGTCGGCGACAAGATCATCCAGATCGTCGCTGAAATCTTCCAGACCAGCATCCGTGAAGACATGTTCGTTGCCCGCACCGGCGGCGAGGAATTCGCGCTGATCGTCGAGGGCGCCAGCGAGGATACCACTTACGAGATCGCCGAACGCATCCGCGTGCTGATCGAACAGACGCCGTTCACCAGCAGCCAGACCGGCGCCAATTACGGCACGGTGACCGTTTCCATGGGCATCTGCATGGCTTCCGAAGCGGAAAGCCCGGAGGATCTTTACACCAAGGCGGACCGGGCGCTCTACCGCTCCAAGGTTGGCGGGCGCAACCGCGTCACCCGGCACTCGACAATGGCCGGCCGCACCGGCAAGAACTGGCTGCTCTACAAGAAAGACTGACGCTTCGGCGTGCAGCCAATTCCCGGGCACAGGCAAATTTATCGGATCCCGCCTCTTTCCATATGAATTTCCGTGGACTATATTTTCCATGGAAAGAGAGAGGCCATGTCTGTTACACCACCCAATGCTGCCGCCCCTGATCTGACCGCGAAGGCGGCCGAAAACGCGGTTCTGACCAAGGCCACGCTGCGCGCCGCCGAACTCTTGGATATAACCGCCAGGGTGCTTGCGTCGATCATCGGCGTCTCGGAAGCCACGGTTTCACGCATGCGCAGGCAGGAATTCCTGCTGGAGCGCGGCACCAAGCCATTCGAACTCGCGGTGCTGTTCGTGCGGCTGTTCCGTTCGCTCGATGCCATTGTCGGCGGTGACGAGACGATAGCCCGGGCATGGCTGAAGAACGCCAACACGGCTTTCGATGGCAGCCCGCTTGAAAAGATCCTCACTATTACCGGGCTTGTCGATGTCATTGCCTATCTGGACTCCCGACGCGCTCTCGTCTGAAGCCGTCCGGCTCGACGGCAAATACTGGCGCATGGTCGAGGCGCAGCACCGCGTCTCGACGCTGAAGATCGTCGACACGCTGGACGAACAGGCGCTGCTCGAGGATCTGATCGAGGAGACCAAGCCGCAAATCCCCATGGAATGCCGGCATCTCCACTATCTCCTGGCGACGCCCTTCCGCTACGGCTCGATCTATCCCTACGGCTCGCGCTTCCGCCGCGCTGGCCGCACCCTGGGTGTCTACTATGCCGCGGAGACGATCATGACGGCGGTCGCCGAAATGGCCTTCTACCGCTTGTTGTTCTTCGCCGATTCGCCCGACACGCCATGGCCGCACGACGCCGCCGAATACACCGCCTTCGCCGCCGCGATCCGTACCGACAAGGCCATCGACCTGACGCGGCCGCCGCTCGACCGCGACCGGGCCCATTGGACGCATCCGACCGACTATGCCGCCAGCCAGGCGATTGCCGATGTCGCGCGTGAGGCTGGGCTGGAGGCGATCCGTTACCGTTCGGCGCGCGACCCGAAGGGCGTCAATGTGGCGCTGCTGACATGCCGCGGCTTTACCAAGGCCAAGCCGCTGGAGCCGCACACATGGCGCATCCGGCTGGGCTCCCTCGGCGTCCAGGCGATCTGCGAATTTCCGGAAAGGCGCATCGAGTTTTCCAGAACCGCCTTTGCCAACGATCCCCGGCTCAACGGATTGCGCTGGGAACGCGGGCGTTGATCAAAACGAAAAAGCGCCGGATCTCTCCGGCGCTTTCCACTTCAATCTGAAAACGGGTTCAGCCGTTGGCCGCCTGCTTGTGCTGCACGGGATGGCTCTTCTTCAACAGGTCGGAGACGAGGAAAGCCAATTCGATCGCCTGGTCGGCGTTAAGGCGTGGGTCGCAATGGGTGTGGTAGCGGTCCTGCAATTCCTCTGCGGTGATGGCGCGGGCGCCGCCGGTGCATTCGGTAACATTCTTGCCGGTCATCTCGACATGGATGCCGCCGGGGTGCGTGCCCTCAGCGCGATGCACCTCGAAGAAGGTCTGCACTTCCTTGAGGATGCGGTCGAACGGCCGCGTCTTGTAGCCGGCGGCCTCGATCGTGTTGCCGTGCATCGGATCGGACGACCACACGACGCTGCGGCCTTCCTTCTGCACCGCGCGCACCAGCTTCGGCAGATGGTCGGCGACCTTGTCGGAGCCGAAGCGGGCAATCAGCGTCAGCCGGCCCGGCTCGTTCTCCGGATTGAGCAGGTCGATCAGCTCCAGCAAACCATCCGGCGTCAGCGACGGACCGCATTTGAGGCCGAGCGGGTTCTTGATGCCACGGCAATATTCGACATGGGCATGGTCGGGCTGGCGGGTTCGGTCGCCGATCCAGATCATGTGGCCGGAGGTTGCATACCAGTCGCCCGACGTCGAATCGACGCGGGTCAGCGCCTCTTCATAGCCCAGCAACAGCGCTTCGTGGCTGGTGTAGAAATCGGTCTCGCGCAAGGCGTAGTTGGTTTCCGAGGTGATGCCGACGGCCTTCATGAAGTCCATCGTCTCGGTGATGCGGTTGGCGAGCTTGCCGTATTTCTCGCCCTGCGGGCTGTCGGAGACGAAACCCAGCATCCAGCTATGCACGTTCTCCAGGCTGGCATAGCCGCCCTGGGCGAAGGCGCGCAACAGGTTGAGCGTCGCCGCCGACTGGCGGTAAGCCATCTCCTGGCGGGCCGGGTCGGGAATACGCGACTTCGGGTCGAACTCGATGCCGTTGATGATGTCGCCGCGATAGCTCGGCAGCGTCACCTCGCCCTTGGTCTCATTGTCGGACGAGCGCGGCTTGGCGAACTGACCAGCAACGCGGCCGACCTTCACCACCGGCTGCGCGCCGGCGAAAGTCAGCACCACCGACATCTGCAGGAAGACGCGGAAGAAGTCGCGGATGTTGTCCGCGCCATGCTCGGCGAAACTCTCGGCGCAATCGCCGCCCTGCAGAAGGAATGCGTCGCCGGCAGCGACGGCCGCAAGCTGCTTCTTCAGCTTGCGCGCCTCACCGGCAAAAACCAGCGGCGGAAAGGTGGCGAGCTGGGCTTCCGTGCTCTTCAGGGCGGCAAGGTCCGGATAGGCAGGAACCTGCTTGATCGGCTTCGCTCTCCAAGAATTCGGCGACCATTTCGTCATCGCTGCACCCAAACGCTCTTTCCAGCAGGCTTTTGCCCGCCATTCCGCCCCATATGGGGATGGCGGCTCCATACACGAAGCCGATTTCCTATTCTAGACCGGAATTCAAGCGCTGGCGAATGATGGGGAGCGCCATGCCGCGACCCACTTTGGCTTCTTATCTTCGCGACGGCTGTGCAATATCGCTTGGTGCCAGAATCGATCCTCACCGATCTAGTCGCGCCGGTCATCGTCCGCCGCGCAACAATTCTCCATGGAGTCCCTATGTCCGTGTCCGCCTACTTTGACCGCGTGCGCCGCGAGCAAGGCCTGTTTACGATCGAAGAGGTGGTTGGCCTGTCCGAGCGCGGCAACGTGATCTACGACCCCTACTCCACGCTGATTTCCGCAGGCGCCGTCATCGGGCGAGGCAACGTCTTCTTCCCCGGCGTCTACCTGTTCTGCACCGACGGTGGCGCGCTGGAGATCGGCGACGCCAACATTTTCCACGCCAACACACTGTTCGAAGCAGCCACAGGCATCATCCGCGTCGGCTCACGCAACCAGTTCGGTGAAGGTGGTTTTACTGCAAAGGCCAACAGGCCGGGAGCCTCGATCGTGATCGGCGATCAAGGCCGCTATCTCAACGGCGCGGCGGTCTTCGGCGAAACGGTGCTGGGTTCAGGCAGCCAGCTTCTCGGTGCAATCACGGTCGACAGTTGCCGGCTGGAACCGGGCGGCAGTTTTCGTGAGCCCGACCCCGACCGACGGGCCGGATTGCTGAAAGGCGCCGGCGCCGCGCGCGGCTTCACCGTGCCTGCCGGGCACGTCATCGTCGGCGCCGGCACGTTCTCGGCATCCGACCTGCAGTTGCAGTCGAATTTCCATCCGAAAGTCTAGGTGGCCACCAGCCGCGCCAACTGCGTCATGACGACAGCCGAGCCCGCCAGACGCTTCTCGGCTGTCGGCCAGTCGCGGATGAAGACCACGCTGTGGTCGGCCCTGATCTTGGCCAGCGAGCCCTGTTCGCCGATGTACTTGACCAGCCCGACCGGGTTGGAAAACTCGCGCTTGCGGAAATGGATGACGACGCCCTTGGGGCCGGCATCGAGTTTTTCGACATTGGCCCTGCGGCAGAGTGCCTTGATGAAGACGATCTTGAGCAGATGCTTCACTTCCTCCGGCAGCGGGCCGAAGCGGTCGATCAGCTCGGCGCCGAAAGCATCGATCTCCTCGGTGTTTTCGAGATCGCCAAGGCGGCGGTAGAGCGCCAGCCTGAGCTGAAGGTCCGGCACGTAGCTTTCCGGGATCATGACAGCCGTGCCGACAGCGATCTGCGGCGACCAGCCGCCGTCCTGGACCTCGCCGGAGTCCTTCACCTCGGCCACCGCCTCTTCCAGCATCTGCTGGTAGAGCTCGAAGCCGACCTCCTTGATGTGTCCGGATTGTTCTTCGCCGAGTAGATTCCCGGCGCCCCTGATGTCGAGGTCGTGGCTGGCGAGCTGGAACCCGGCGCCAAGCGTGTCCAGCGACTGCAGCACCTTCAGCCGGCGCTCGGCCGTGTCGGTGAGCTTGCGGTTGGCCGGCAGCGTGAACAACGCATATGCCCGCACCTTGGAACGGCCGACGCGGCCGCGCAGCTGGTAGAGCTGCGACAGGCCGAACATATCGGCGCGATGGATGATCAGCGTGTTGGCGGTCGGAATGTCGAGCCCGGATTCGACGATGGTGGTCGACAACAGCACGTCGTACTGGCCGTCATAGAAGGCGTTCATGATGTCGTCGAGTTCGCCCGGCGGCATCTGGCCATGGGCCACCGCCACCTTCAGCTCGGGGACGGATTCGCGCAGGAAATCATGGATTTCGGCGAGATCGCTGATGCGCGGAACGACATAGAAGGAATGGCCGCCGCGATAGCGTTCGCGCAGCAGCGTCTCGCGGATGACCAGCGGGTCGAAAGGCGAGATGAAGGTGCGCACCGCCATGCGGTCGATCGGCGGCGTGGCGATCAGCGACAGTTCGCGCACGCCGGTCAAGGCAAGCTGCAGCGTGCGCGGGATCGGCGTCGCCGACAGCGTCAGCACGTGGACGTCGGTCTTGAGGTCCTTCAGCCGTTCCTTGTGCTTGACGCCAAAATGCTGCTCCTCGTCGATGATCAGCAGGCCGAGATTCTTGAACGAGATCGCCGACCCGAGCAGTGCATGGGTGCCGATGACGATGTCGACCTGCCCCTCGGCGATGCCTTTCTTGGTTTCCGCCAGTTCCTTGGCGCCGACCAGCCGCGAGGCCTGGCCGACGCGGATCGGCAGGCCGGAGAAGCGCTGCGAAAAGGTCTTGAAATGCTGGCGCGACAACAGCGTCGTCGGCACCACGACCGCGACCTGGAACCCTTCCATCGCCGCGATGAAGGCGGCGCGCAACGCCACTTCGGTCTTGCCGAAGCCGACATCGCCGCAGATCAGCCGGTCCATCGGCTTGCCGGCGCCGAGATCGTCCACGACGGCATCGATCGCGCCCTGCTGGTCGTCGGTCTCCTCATAGGGAAAGCGCGCCGAGAATTCGCCGTAAAGCCCTTCCGCCGGCACCATGGGCGGCGCGGTACGCATCTGGCGCTCGGCGGCAATGCGGATCAGCTGTCCGGCCATGTCGAGCAGGCGCTTCTTCAGCCGCGCCTTGCGCGACTGCCAGGCGCCGCCGCCGAGCTTGTCCAGCGTCGCCTCGGCTGTGTCAGAGCCGTAGCGCGACAGAAGCTCGATGTTTTCCACCGGCAGGAACAGCCGGTCGTCGCCGGCATAGTGGATTTCCAGGCAGTCATGCGGCGCGCCGACCGCCTCGATGGTGCGCAGGCCGATGAAGCGGCCAATGCCGTGATCGGCGTGGACGACGATGTCGCCGGCCGACAGAGACGAGGCCTCGGCAATGAAATCCGAAGCGCGCTTCTTGCGCTTCGAGCGGCGGATCAGCCGGTCGCCCAGAATGTCCTGCTCGGCGACGACAACCAGCTGTTCGGTCTCGAAGCCGGATTCCAGCGGCAGCACCGCAAGGGCGGCCTGGCCCGGCTCGAGCTTTTCGGCTTCGGCCAGCGTCGCCACCGGCACGAGATTGCCGAGATGATGCTCGGCCAGGATCTGGCCAAGCCGGTCGAGCGAGCCTTCGGTCCAGCCGGCGACGATGACCCGCCGGCGCGCCGCGCGCTCGTCGGCGATGTGTTTTACGACGACATCGAAGACGTTGATGTTTGGGTCAGCCCGTTCCTCGGCAAAGCTGCGGCCATGGCGCGAACCGCCATGGAAGACCTTCCTGGCCCCGACATCCGGCGCATCGAAAGCAGTGAAGTCGATGGCTTCGCGCGGTCCGAGCGACGCCACGAGGTTTTCCGGCGAGAGATAGAGCAGGTCCGGCGCCACCGGCTTGTACGGCACGGCGTCCTTCAACGCGGCGTCGGCCTGTTTGCGGCGCGCTTCGTAATGGTCGAGGATCAGCGTGTGGCGTTCGGCCAGCGCCTCATGCGCCAGGTGGTCGAAGATCACCGGTGCATCAGGCAGATAATCGAATACCGTCTCCAGCCGCTCGTAGAACAACGGCAACCAATGCTCCATGCCGGCGAAGCGCCGGCCCTCGCTCACCGCCGCATAAAGCCCGTCGTCACGCTGCGGTGCGCCAAAGGCTTCGATATAGGACCGGCGGAAGCGGCTGATGGTTTCGGGGGTCAGCGCCACTTCACTCATCGCCTGCAGCGCCATCGACTTGCGCTGGCCGGTGGTGCGCTGCGTGGCGGCGTCGAAGACGCGGATCGATTCCAGCGTGTCGCCGAAGAAATCGAGCCGCAGTGCTTCCGTCCAGCCGGGTGCGTAGAGGTCGAGGATGCCGCCGCGCACGGCGAATCCGCCGATACCGCGCACCGTCGGCACCCGCTCGAAGCCGGAAATCTCCAGCCGGGACACCAGCGCGTTCATGTCGATCTGGTTGCCGGGCTTTGCATGGAAAGTCTGCGCTTCGACCAGATCGGCCGGCGGAATGCGCTGCAGCAGCGCATTGGCAGTGGTCAAGATGACCGCGCGATGCGGCTTTTTTGCCAGCGCGATCATCGCGGTCAGCGCATCGAGCCGCTTGGCCGCGGCATCCGAGCCTGGCGAAACGCGGTCATAGGGCAGGCAATCCCAGGCCGGCAGCTCCAGCACCGGCAGGCCGGGCGCGGCAAAGGTCAGCGCCTCGATGATCGACGGCAGGCGCTGGCCATCTCGCGCCACGAACAGCACGGGTCTGTCCGGCGCGATCTCATGGATCGCCTGCACCAGAGCAAAAGCTTCGTAGCCATCGGCAACGCCATCGACGATGAACTGGCCGGCGCGGCCTTTCGGCAGACCGATTCTGGGAATGAGGCTCATGGTTGCACGTTTAAAATGTCATGGTCCGGCGCGATGCCAGGATCTTTTGCAGGACGGCACAGTCGATATTCCCGGGAACCGGGCGTTCGCCGGTGACCATGGGCAGGAATTCGGTGTCGGGGATGTCGAGGAGCCTTTCATATTGGTCGATTTCATTGCCGGTCAAGGCGCCGATCTCGTTGTCGGCAAACGTACCGAGGATAAGGTCCATCTCGCGCATCCCGCGATGCCAGGAGCGGAACAACAGCTTGCGGCACCTGATATCCAGCCCCTCGCTTGATCGTTTCGTCCCGGTCATCGTGCCGCATCCTTCCTTGGTGCGGCGCATATAGCGTGGATAGAGGGCGGTGTCAGCCTTGCAACGCACGGGTGGGCGGCTAAACATCCCAGGTGTGAAGAACACTCCTGACAACGCTGGTGCCGGATACCGCCCGCACTTCACCCTCCTTGTGGGGAGGGTCGGCGAGCACGCATCGCAAAGCGAAGCGGGTGAGACGGGGTGCTGCGCTGGTGCGCCGCCTTCTTCTGAAGTTAGACGCGCACCTACCCCCACCCCGCTCCGCTTCGCGGATCGACCCTCCCCACAGGGGGGAGGGTAAAGCCATGCGCCCCTCCCTCCTCGACCCTCTCTTCGTGCCCATCACTTCGCTTGCCGGCGTCGGCCCCAAGGTTGGCGCTCTGATCGAGAAGGTGGTGGCGGCCGATCTCGGCGAACGGCCGGCGCGCGCCGGCGACCTGTTGTTCGTGCTGCCGCACACCGTCATCGACCGCCGCAATCGTCCCGGCATCGCGCTTGCGCCGGCCGGCTCCATCGTCACGCTCGACGTGCGCATCGACCGCCACCAGCCGCCGCCGCGCGGCAACCGGTCGGTGCCTTACCGCGTCTATGCCCATGACGACACCGGCGAGATCGGCCTGACCTTCTTCCACGCCCATGCCGCCTATCTCGAAAAAGCGATGCCGGTGGGCGAGCATGTCGTCGTCTCCGGCCGTATGGAATGGTTCAACGGCCGCCCGACCATGGTCCATCCCGACCATATCGCTTTGGCAGGTGACACTGAGAGCCTGCCGCTGGTCGAACCGGTCTATCCGCTCACTGCGGGCCTGTCCGGAAAAGTGCTGCGCCGCGCCATCGGCCAGGCGCTCGGCCGGCTGCCGGAATTGCCGGAGTGGCAGGACGCTGCCTTCATGCGCAAGCAGACCTTTCCGGCCTTTGCCGACGCGCTCGCCCGGGTCCACTATCCCGCGGACCCGATCGATGTCGCCATCGAGGGGGTGGCATGGCGCCGCCTTGCCTATGACGAGCTTCTCGCCGGCCAGGTCTCGCTGGCATTGGTGCGGGCAAAAGTGCGCCGCCTGTCGGGCCGGCCGCTCATCGGCGACGGTCGCATCGTCGAGAAACTGCGCGCAGCCCTGCCCTATTCATTGACCGGCAGCCAGGAATTCGCGCTTGCCGAAATCAATGCCGATCTGGCCGACCCCGAGCGCATGCTGCGCCTGCTGCAAGGCGATGTCGGCTCCGGCAAGACGGTGGTGGCGCTGCTGGCCATGGGGCGCGCAGTCGAGGCCGGCGGCCAGGCGGCCTTGATGGCGCCGACCGAAATCCTGGCGCGCCAGCATCTGGCGACGATCACGCCTTTGGCCGAACAGGCCGGCCTGCGCGTCGCTATCCTGACCGGCCGCGAAAAGGGCCGCGAACGCACTGAAACGCTATCAGGTCTCGCCAGCGGCGAGATCGACATCGTCGTCGGCACCCATGCGCTGTTCCAGGAAACGGTGGCCTATCACGACCTCGTCTTTGCCGTGGTCGACGAGCAACACCGCTTCGGCGTCCACCAGCGGCTTGCCATCACCGCCAAGGGCGACGCCCCCGACATGCTGGTGATGACGGCGACGCCGATCCCGCGCACTCTGGTGCTGACCGCCTTCGGCGACATGGACGTCTCCAAGCTGACGGAAAAACCGATCGGCCGCCAGCCGATCCGCACCGTCACGCTGCCGCTGGAACGGCTGGACGAACTGGTCGGTCGCATGCTGGACGCGGTTGCCGACGGCCAGAAGATCTACTGGATCTGCCCGCTGGTCGAGGAATCCGAAGAGATCAAGCTGATGTCGGCCGAGGACCGATTTGCCTCGCTGCAGCCCTTGTTCGGCGATCGCATCGGCCTCGTCCACGGCCGCATGAAGGGCGCCGAAAAGGACGAGGCGATGCGCGCCTTCAAGGCCGGCGAAACCCGCATCCTGATCGCCACCACCGTCATCGAGGTCGGCGTCGACGTGCCGGATGCCACCATCATGGTCATCGAGCATGCCGAACGTTTTGGCCTGGCGCAACTGCACCAGTTGCGCGGCCGCGTCGGCCGCGGCGACAAGCCTTCTTCCTGCGTGCTGCTTTACAAGGACCCGCTCGGCGAGACGGCAAAACGCCGGCTGTCGGTGATGCGCGAGACCGAGGACGGTTTCCTGATCGCCGAAGAGGATCTGAAGCTGCGCGGCGAAGGCGAATTGCTCGGCACCCGCCAGTCCGGCACGCCGGGCTTCCAGGTGGCGCGCATCGAGGTGCACGCCGACTTGCTCGAAGCAGCCCGCGACGATGCAAGGCTGATCCTGTCGCGCGACCCGGAACTACAGTCTGAGCGCGGCGAGGCGCTGCGCCTGCTGCTCTATTTGTTCGGCCGCGACGAGGCCGTACGGCTCTTGCGCGCCGGCTGAGCGCCCTCGGCGATCAGCCCGCCAAGCGGCGGGTTGGCGAGATCTCCGTCGATCGGCTGGCCGTTCATAGTCACCATTTTCGGCTTGACTTCGGGCGCCACCAGCCCGGCCGAGACGATCAGCCTGGCGCCGTCCTCGATCGTCATGTCGAGCAGCACGATGTCGGATTTCGGCACGTACATCAGGAAACCGGTGGTAGGGTTCGGCGTGCACGGCATGAACACGGCGATCATCGGGTCGCCTGCATGGTCGAGCTTCTGGTTGATCTCGGTTTCCTTCTCGCTGGCGACGAAGACCAGCGACCAGACGCCTTTTCGCGGATATTCGACCAGCCCGACCTGGCGGAACATATCGCCCTTGTTCGACAGCACCGTCTGGAAAATCTGCTTCAGCGAACCGTAGATGCCGCGCACCAGCGGCATACGGCCAAGCAGCCGTTCGCCGAAATTGACGATGGCGCGACCGACGATGTTGGCGGTCATGAAGCCGATCAGCGTGATCAGCACGAGCGCCACGATCAGGCCGAAGCCGGGCACCGGAAACGGCAAATAGGTGTCGGGGCTGTAGCGCGCCGGAATGTACGGCTTCACCCAGGAATCGACCCAGCCGACGAACGACCAGGCGATATAGGCGGTGATCGCCAGCGGCGCGCAGACGATAAAGCCTGTGAGGAAATAGTTCCTCAGCCGGGTCATGCCTGAAGTTCTGGGAGCATCGGACATGGTTCACCGGGGACGCGGGTTGCAGCGCCACACTAGTGAAGCGGACGGCGCTTTGGAACTGCGAAGTTTTTTAGACCCCCGATGAGCGCCGACTACTCCACCGTCACCGATTTCGCCAGGTTGCGCGGCTGGTCGACGTCCGTCCCCATGAACACGGCGGCGTAGTAGGCCAGCATCTGGATCGGCAGCGCATAGATGATCGGCGAGATGATTTCCGGCACGTCGGGCAGGATGATCGTCTCCATCGTCTTGACGCTGACCTGCGCCGCGCCCTTGGCGTCGGTGATCAGGATGATCTTGCCGCCGCGCGCCGCCACTTCCTGCATGTTCGACACGGTTTTTTCGAAGATGCGATCATGCGGCGCGATGACGATGACCGGCATGTTCTCGTCGATCAGCGCGATCGGCCCGTGCTTCAGTTCGCCCGCGGCATAACCCTCGGCATGGATGTAAGAGATTTCCTTGAGTTTCAGCGCGCCTTCCATGGCCAGCGGGAAATTGGTGTCGCGTCCGAGATAGAGCACGTCCTTGTAGCGCGAGATTTCGCGCGCGATGCGCTCGATCTGCTCTTCGAGCTTCAGTACCTGGTTGGCGTAGCGAGGCGCCTCCGAAAGAGCGCGCACCAGCGTCTTTTCCTCATCCTTCGAGATCGTGCCGCGCGCCACACCCGCACGCACCGCCAGCGAGGCCAGCACCGAAAGCTGGCAGGTGAAAGCCTTGGTCGAGGCGACGCCGATCTCCGGCCCGGCCAGCGTCGGCAGCACGACGTCGGATTCGCGCGCCATGGTCGATTCGCGCACATTGACGATGGCGCCGATCTTCATGCCCGCCTTGCGGCAATAGCGCAGCGAGGCCAGCGTGTCGGCGGTTTCGCCGGACTGCGAGATGAAGAAGGCGGCATCATCCGCCGATAACGGCATTTCGCGGTAGCGGAATTCCGAGGCGACATCGATGTCGACCGGCAGCCGCGCATAGCGCTCGAACCAGTATTTGCTGATCAGGCCGGCTAGATAGGCGGTGCCGCAGGCCGAGATCGCCAGCCGGCCGATCTTGGCAAAGTCGAACGGCAGTTCCAGCGGCTTCGACACGCCAGAGACGAAATCGACATAGTGCGCCAGCGTATGCGAGATCACTTCGGGCTGTTCATGGATTTCCTTTTCCATGAAATGGCGGCGGTTGCCCTTGTCGACCATGAAGCTGGTCGACAGTGATTGCTGGCGCTTGCGGGCAACCTCTTTGCCGTCGATGTCGAAGATGGTGACGCCATCGCGGCGCACCACCGCCCAGTCGCCGTCTTCGAGGTAGGTGATGGAATTGGTGAACGGCGCCAGCGCGATGGCGTCGGAGCCCAGAAACATCTCGCCATCGCCATGGCCGACGGCCAGAGGCGGACCATTGCGGGCGCCGACGATGAGGTCCTCGTCGCCGGTGAACATGATGGCCAGCGCAAAGGCGCCTTCCAGCCGCTTCAGCGCCTGGTGCGCGGCCTCGATCGGCTTCAGCCCCTTGGCCAGTTCGCGCGCCACCAGATGCGCTACGACCTCGGTGTCGGTCTGCGACGAGAAGGAATAGCCGTCGCGGATCAGCTCATCGCGCAACTCGGCGAAATTCTCGATGATGCCGTTGTGAACGATGGCGACGCCGTTGGAAAAATGCGGATGGGCGTTGGTCTCGTTGGGCACGCCATGGGTCGCCCATCGCGTGTGGCCGATGCCGATGGTGCCGTCGAGCGGTTCTTCCTTCAGCCGGCGTTCGAGGTTGATGAGCTTGCCTTCGGCGCGGCGGCGGCCGAGCGCACCTTTCTCGACGGTGGCGACTCCGGCGGAGTCATAGCCACGATATTCAAGCCGCTTCAAAGCATCGACAATGAGCGGCGCGACTTGGCTCTGGCCGACAATTCCGACGATACCGCACATGCGCCTGCCCCCGATTCACCTGGAAAACCAGTCCCGATGGAAAACCAGCGTTATCTAGGGATTGCCGGCCCGCCGCGAAAGTCACTTTGCATTTCGTCTGGTGTAACGGAACGCTTCTCAACCCGATGCACCATGACACACCGCTCTTGCAATCCGGTTACCGCAATTCCTCGGTTGTTCAATTGCTTCGGCGGTTAATGGTCGGTGCCGGCCTTTTTCTTCGCCGCAGCGGCCGAGGCAAAGCGCTCGCGCAATTCCTTGCCTTTCCCGGGAATGGTCTTCTGGCGGGCGCGGCCGAAGGCCAGCGCATCGTCCGGCACGCTTTCGGTGATGACGCTGCCCGAGGCGATGTAGCCACCCTTGCCGATGGAAACCGGCGCCACCAGCGACGAGTTCGAGCCGACAAAGGCACCCTCGCCGATATCGGTGAAGAACTTTGAATAACCATCATAGTTGCAGGTGATGGTGCCGGCGCCGATATTGGCCCCCGCGCCCACACGGGCATCGCCGATATAGGTCAGATGATTGACCTTGGCGCCCTCCTCGATGACCGCCTGCTTGACCTCGCAGAAATTGCCGACCTTGGCCTTTTGCCTCAGATCGGCGCCAGGCCTGAGCCGCGCGAACGGACCGACGTCGCAATTGGAGGCGATGGTGGCGCCCTCTATGTGGCTGAAAGCGTGTATCTTGGCCCCGGTTGCAATTTTCACGCCCGGGCCGAACCAGACATTGGGCTCGACGATCGTGTCGGCGCCGATTTCGGTGTCGTGCGAGAAATACACCGTCTCCGGCGCGATCAGCGTTACGCCCGACAGCATGGCCTCGTAGCGCCGGCGCACCTGCCAGATGCCTTCCGCCTGCGCCAGCTCGGCCCGGTTGTTGATGCCGAGCGCGCTCTCGAAGCTCGTTTCGGTGGCGAGGACATCGAGCCCTTTCGCACTGGCGATCTCGACGATGTCGGTGAGATAGTACTCGCCCTTGGCGTTCTTGTTGCCAACCTGGTCGAGCAGGTCGAGCGCATGCTTGCCCGCCACCGCCATCATGCCGGCATTGCAGAAGCCGATCTTCTTTTCCTCGGCGGAGCAGTCCTTCTCCTCGCGGATGGCGGTGAGCTTGCCGCCCTTTTCGATCAGCCGGCCATAGCCGGTCGGGCTGGGCGGACGGAAACCGATCACTACGACGGCCGCGCCATCGGCAAGCTTTTGCCGCGCGGCCACTAGGGCTTCAGCATCGATCAGCGGCGTGTCGCCGAACATCACGAGAATATCGTCATAACCCTTTGATATCGCATCGCGCGCAGCCAGCACGGCATGCGCAGTGCCGAGCCGCTTCTCCTGCACGAAGGTCTCGGCCTTGGGCGCGAATTTCGCCGCCGCCTTGCGCATATCATCGGCGCCATGGCCGATCACCAGCGCCTGGCTGCGGGCGCCGGCGGCCTCGGCCGCTTTCACCACATGGGCGACCATCGGCAGTCCGGCGATCTGGTGCAGCACCTTCGGCATCGCGCTCTTCATGCGCGTGCCTTCACCGGCGGCGAGAATGACGGACAAGCAGGATCTCTGGCTCATGGAAGGACAACCGTATGAATGGGATCAGGAATCGCAGAGTGGTAGCATCTGGCGCCATGCTGCACCAATGGCATTAAATTCCGGTGAGGTGATGAGGCAGTTCACTCTCGATCAGCGGATCTCTACCCCAGCCGGCCCAGCAGCGGAAAGGTCTCCAGCAGCCAGTAGGACACCGTCTGCACGCCGCCGGTGAGGAAGAACACGCCGGCGACGACCAGCAGCGCGCCGATCGCCTTTTCGACGCGGCCGAGATGGACGCGGAATTTGCCGAGGAAGCGCATGAAGGCGCCGGAGAACAGGGCAGCAATCAGGAACGGAATGCCGAGGCCAAGCGAATAGGCGGCAAGCAGAAGAGCGCCCTCGCCCACCGTCTCGCGGCCGCCGGCCAAGGTCAGGATCGGCCCCAGCACCGGGCCGATGCACGGCGTCCAGCCAAAGGCGAAGGCCAGCCCCATGACATAGGCGGCGACCATGCTGGCGGGCTTGCCCTGCGACTGGAAGCGCGCCTCGCGCGACAAAAGCGGGATGCGCAGGATGCCGAGGAAATTCAGCCCCATCAGGATGATCAGCACCCCGGCAGCCATCGCCAGCGGCTCCTGCCAGACGCGCAGCCAGTGGCCGATGGTCGAGGCGCCGGCGCCAAGCGCCACGAACACGGTGGAGAAACCGAGTACGAAGGCGAGCGAGGAATAGATGAGCGCGCCGCGGGCGCCGGCCTTGGCCGTGACGCCGGCATCGTCACCGCGAAAATCGTCGACCGACACGCCGGCCATGTAGCAGAGATAGGGAGGCACCAGCGGCAGCACGCAAGGCGACAGGAACGAGATCGCCCCCGCTCCGACCGCGCTGACATAGCCGACGTCCAATGGCATTCCAGAACTCCAGATTCCCTGGCGCCGATATAGCGGTGCAAACCCGTGTTCGCCAATCACCATCGTGTGGCATTTGGCTACAGATACGGTCCGGCGGACGAATTGTTGGCGGCCAATCCCAAGTTGACCAAGCCGGGGAAGAAATGTCCCTCGCCGAGCGTTCACAGAGCGAAGCCGCGATTTCTGCGCGCTTCGTCGGATCACCAGGGAGATTTCCATGAAAACGATCACCGTCGGCCTGGCCGCCCTTCTGCTCAGCACCGCCGCATCCTTCGCCGCCGAAGCGTGGAAGGAAGCCGAAGTCGGTGGCACCAAGATCTACACCGATGCCAATGGCATGACGCTCTATACCTATGACAAGGACGAGAAGGGCAAGACCAACTGCTACGACAAATGCGCCACCAACTGGCCGCCGCTGAAGGCCGAGGACGGCGCTAAGGCGGACGACGAATGGACCATCGTCGACCGCACCGACGGCACCAAGATGTGGGCCTATGACGGCAAGCCGGTCTACACCTTCATCAAGGACAAGAAGGCCGGTGACATCACGGGCGACGGCGTCGGCGAAGTCTGGCACATCGTCAAGGCCGACTGATCGTCCGAACCTCTATCCCGCACCCCATCGGCGGGACTCGGCTGGCCGCCGGCTCCAAGCGACCCGGCGACCAGTTCGGCATTTACGCGCAGCACGAACTGGTCGCGGCGCCTTTCCCGGTGGCTCGAAACACGAACCGTCCCAGACAAAAATTTTGTGATCTTCTCCATACACTCTAAGAGTGTATTGCGGCACACGCCTCCGCATTTTGGCCGCTTGCCCTTGACCGATCGCAAAAGCGCGGCCATGTGAGCGACCAATTGAATGCGTCACGCAGCGGAATTCTTCTGCCGCCCCACAGCTGATATGAGACCTCATGGACGTCGTCGTCGTCGAATCGCCGGCCAAGGCAAAGACAATCAACAAGTATCTCGGCAAGAACTTCAAGGTTCTGGCCTCGTTCGGCCATGTCCGCGATCTGCCGGCCAAGGATGGTTCGGTGCGTCCCGACGAGGATTTCGCCATGTCCTGGGCGGTCGACACCGCGTCCGGAAAGCGTCTCACCGACATAGCCAACGCGGTCAAGGATGCCGATGGCCTGATCCTCGCCACCGATCCGGATCGCGAGGGCGAAGCCATTTCCTGGCACGTGCTGGAGGTGCTCAAGCAGAAGCGCGTGTTGAAGGACAAGCCGGTCAGCCGCGTCGTCTTCAATGCCATCACCAAGTCGTCGGTGCTGGAAGCGATGGCCAATCCGCGCCAGATCGATGCGCCATTGGTCGATGCCTATCTGGCTCGCCGCGCACTCGATTATCTCGTCGGCTTCACGCTGTCGCCGGTGCTGTGGCGCAAATTGCCGGGCGCCCGTTCGGCCGGCCGCGTCCAGTCGGTGGCGCTGCGCCTGGTCTGCGACCGCGAATCCGAAATCGAACGTTTCGTCCGCGAGGAATACTGGCAGATCGCTGCCCTCCTCGGCACGCCACGTAACGACAGCTTCGAGGCGCGGCTGACCGCGTTCGAGCGCAAGAAGCTGCAGAAGCTCGACATCGCCAGCAAGGCGCAGGCCGACGATATCAAGGGCATGCTCGAAGGCGCGACCTTCAAGGCTCTGTCGGTGGAAGCCAAGCCGACGCGGCGCAATCCTGGCCCGCCCTTCACCACTTCGACGCTGCAGCAGGCGGCATCGTCGGGCCTCGGCTTTTCGGCGACGCGCACCATGCAAGTGGCGCAGCGCCTCTATGAAGGCATGGAGATCGGCGGCGAGACCACCGGCCTGATCACCTATATGCGAACCGACGGCGTGCAGATGGCGCCGGAGGCGATCGACGCCGCCCGCGACACCATCGCCAAGGAATTCGGCCCAAGATACCTCCCGGAAAAGCCGCGCCAGTACACAGCCAAGGCCAAGAATGCCCAGGAAGCGCACGAGGCGGTCCGCCCGACCGATTTCATGCGCACGCCGGCTTCGGTCAGGCAGTATCTCGATTCCGACCAGCTGCGGCTTTACGAATTGATCTGGAAGCGCGCCATCGCCAGCCAGATGCAGTCGGCCGAGATCGAGCGTACCACGGTCGAAATCGAGGCGGTCAATGGCGCTCGCACCGCGGAGCTTCGCGCCGTCGGTTCCGTCGTTCGCTTCGACGGCTTCATCGCCGCCTACACCGACCAGAAGGACGACGACGCCGAAGACGAGGAAAACCGTCGTCTGCCCGAGATCCGTGCCGGCGAGCAGCTGGCCCGTCAGGCGATCAATGCCACCCAGCACACCACCGAGCCGCCGCCGCGCTACTCCGAGGCGTCGCTGATCAAGAAGCTGGAAGAGCTCGGCATCGGCCGTCCGTCGACCTACACCGCGATCCTGAAGACGTTGGAAGACCGTGACTACGTCACCATCGACAAGCGCCGGCTGGTGCCGCAGGCCAAGGGCCGGCTGCTGTCGGCTTTCCTCGAAAGCTTCTTCGAGCGCTATGTCGAATATGACTTCACGGCCTCACTGGAGGAAAAACTTGACGAGATTTCCGACGGCAAGCTCGCCTGGAAGGACGTGCTGCGCGACTTCTGGAAAGATTTTTCCGGCGCCGTCGCCGACATCAAGGAACTGCGCGTCACCGACGTGCTCGATGCGCTGAACGAGGAACTGGCGCCGCTGGTGTTCCCCGCGCGGGAGGATGGCTCGAATCCCCGCATTTGCCCAAAATGCGGCTCCGGCAATCTGTCGCTGAAACTCGGCAAGTTCGGCGCCTTCGTCGGCTGCTCCAATTATCCGGAATGTTCCTTTACCCGCCAGCTCGGCGATGCCGCCAACCCGAATGGCGAGAATGGCGGCGGCGAGGACGGCACCAAGGTGCTCGGCAACGATCCCTACACGGCAGAGGAAATCACGCTGCGCTCAGGCCGCTTCGGTCCTTATATCCAGCGCGGCGACGGCAAGGAAGCCAAGCGGTCCAGCCTGCCCAAGGGCTGGACGCCCGACTCGATCGACCATGAAAAGGCCTTGGCGCTGCTGTCGCTGCCGCGCGATATCGGCAAGCATCCTGAATCCGGCAAGATGATCTCCGCCGGGCTTGGCCGCTATGGTCCATTCGTTTTGCATGATGGCACCTATGCCAATGTCGACAGCATAGAGGATGTGTTCTCGATCGGCCTCAACCGCGCTGTCACCGTGATCGCCGAGAAGCAGCTGAAGGGCAAGGGCGGCCGCAATGGCGGCACTGCGGCGGCGCTGAAGGAACTCGGCGACCATCCCGATGGCGGCGGCAAGATCGTCGTGCGCGATGGCAAATACGGGCCCTATGTCAACTACGGCAAGGTCAACGCGACACTGCCCAAGGGCAAGGATCCGCAGTCGGTGACCGTCGAGGACGCGGTGGCGCTGATTGCCGAGAAGGAAGCCAAAGGCGGCGGCAAGAAGCCGTTCCGCAAGGCGGCAGCCGCCAGGGCCCCCACAGCCAAGAAAACCACTGCCAAAACAACCACTGGCAAGAAAACCACAGCCAAGAAGTCGGCGACCAAGAAGCCGGCGGCGAAGAAAAAGGGATAGCAGCGTGGCGCGCAGGATCACCGGTAGAAGCCACGGCGATCCGCGCACCGCCGACACGAGGGCCAAAGTCAAGGACGACTACAGGCCCTCGCGTGACGAAATCCTGCGCTACATCGCCGAGAACCCCGACCGCGCGGGAAAACGCGACATCGCAAAGGCGTTTGCCTTGCGCGGCGACGACCGCATCTGGCTGAAGGACATTCTGCGCGACCTGCAGGACGAAGGCATCCTGACCAAGGAGCGCAAGCGGCTGGCCCGTGTCGGCGCCCTGCCCCATGTCGCCGTGCTCGACATTTTCGGCCGCGACGGCGACGGTATTCTGCTGGCGCATCCGGCGGAGGCCGTCGGCACCGGCGAACCGCCGGTGATCTCGATCCGCGTCTCCCGCGGCGGCAATGGCCCGCAGCCTGGCATTGGCGACCGTGTGCTGGCCAAGACCTTCCCGACCGACGAGGCGACCGGGCCTGCCTATACGGGCCGCGTAATGAAGATTTTCGAGAAGCGGACCGATGCCGTGCTGGGCGTCTTCCGGATCCTGAGGGACGGCACCTTCCGCATCGAGCCGGTCGAACGTCGCCAGCCCGAACTGATCGTCGACAAGGAATTCCAGAACGGCGCCAGGAACGGCGACCTTGTCGAGGTCGAGCCCGCGCGGGCCTCCCGGTATGGTTTGCCGCGCGCAAAAGTGCTGGCGGTGCTGGGCTCGCTGACCAGCGAAAAGGCGGTCTCGATGATCGCCATCCACGCGCACGACATTCCGCATATCTTCCCGGCCGACGTCATCGCCGAATCCGAGGCGGTAAAACCGGCGACGCTTGCTCACCGCGAGGACTGGCGCGACCTGCCGCTGGTGACCATCGACCCGGCCGACGCCAAGGACCATGACGACGCCGTCTTCGCCACGCCCGACCTCGACGAGAAGAACCCCGGCGGCGTGATCGCCACGGTGGCGATCGCCGATGTTGCAGCCTATGTCCGCTATGGCACCGCACTCGATCGCGAGGCGCTGAAACGCGGCAATTCTGTCTATTTCCCCGACCGCGTCGTGCCGATGCTGCCAGAGCGCATCTCCAACGACCTGTGCTCGCTGCGCGAAGGCCAGGACCGTCCCGCGCTTGCCGTGCGCATGATTTTTGCCGCCGATGGCCGCAAGCTGCGTCACACCTTCCACCGCGTCATGATGAAATCGGCGGCAAAGCTCGCCTATCCGCAGGCCCAGGCCGCGATAGACGGCCTTCCTGACGACAAGACCGGCCCGATCCTCGATACGGTGCTGAAGCCGCTGTGGGACGCCTACGCCATCCTGAAGCGCGGCCGCGATGGCCGCCAGCCGCTCGAGCTTGATCTGCCGGAGCGCAAGATCCTGCTCAAGCCGGACGGCACCGTCGACCGCGTCATCGTCCCGGAGCGGCTCGACGCCCACAAGCTGATCGAAGAATTCATGATCCAGGCCAATGTCGCCGCCGCCGAAACGCTGGAAGCGAAGAAGCAGGCGCTGGTCTACCGCGTCCACGATGCGCCGTCGCTGGCCAAGCAGGAATCGCTGCGCGAGTTCCTGCAGACGCTCGGCCTGTCGCTGGCGCGTGGCGCGCAGATGCGGCCCGCCCAGTTCAACGGCATTCTCGAGCGCGTGCGTGGCGCCGACAATGAGGGGCTGGTCAACGAAGTGGTGCTGCGCTCGCAGAGTCAGGCCGAATATTCGCCCAAGAACATCGGCCATTTCGGCCTCAACCTGAAGCGCTACGCGCATTTCACCTCGCCGATCCGCCGCTATGCCGATCTGATCGTGCATCGCGGGCTGATTGCCGCACTTGGGCTCGGCCCCGGCGGGCTGACGCAGGACGAAGAGACGCGGCTGGAAGACGTCGCGGTGCTGATCTCGGGCACCGAGCGCCGCGCCATGGCGGCCGAGCGCGACACCGTCGACCGGCTGATCGCTGCCTACCTCGCCGAGCGCATCGACGACCGCTTCGACGCCCGCATTTCGGGCGTCACCAAATCGGGACTATTTGTCCAATTGCCGCAGTTTGGCGCAGATGGCTTCATCCCGGTGTCAAGTCTGGATGGCGATTACTATATATATGACGAAACCGCGCGATCGCTGTTCGGAGAACGCACCGGCAAGGGCTATCAGCTTGCCGACCGCGTCGAGGTTCGCCTGATCGAGGTGGCGCCTATGGCCGGCGCGATGCGTTTCGAGATGCTGACCGACCCGAAGCCCCTGCCCGGCTCCAAACGGTCGTTTCACAAGGCAAAAGGCCGCGCCCGCGCGTCGCAATCGCGCCCGGGGTCGCGCGGCAGGAGACGATAATGGCAAGCGAAATGGGAATCCAGAAGCAGGTTTTCGGCGGCGAACATCATTCGGGCCGAGTCGCCCGCCCGCTGTGGACGGCGATGAAGCGCGGCGCCCTTGGCCGCTGCCCGCATTGCGGCGAAGGCAGGTTATTCGCCGGCTTCACCAAAAGCGTCGACAAATGCGCCGCGTGCGGTGAGGAGTTCTACCACCACCGCGCCGACGACCTGCCCGCTTATCTCGTCATCGTCATCGTCGGCCACATCGTTCTCGGCGCCTTCATGGGCGTCGAGGCGACGTCGACGCTCTCCATGTGGCAGCACATCGCCATTTGGGTGCCGTTGACCATCGTGCTGTCGGTCGCTCTGCTGCAACCGGTCAAGGGCGCCGTCATCGGACTGCAATGGGCGCTCTATATGCACGGCTTCGGCGGCGAAAAAGACGGCACCGAGCCGCATCCCGGAACCTAGTTTGCTTCAGGGCAATGTCGCCTGGCGCAACATGCCGACCGTGAAAGGCCACTTTCGTTTGCCAGAAGTTTCCGCTAGGTCCTGCGCATGGAAGGTATGACCAAGGCGGAAGTCAGCAGGATGGACCGTGGCGCAGCCGCCCACAGCGGCCTGCCCATACGCCCGCGCGATGCCGCCACCCTGATCCTGCTCGACCGCGAGGGCGACGAGATTCTGGTGCTGATGGGCCGGCGCCATGCAGGCCACGCCTTCATGCCCGGCAAGTTCGTCTTTCCCGGCGGCCGCACCGATTCGGCCGACAGCCGCATTGCCGTTGCCACCCCATTGCTTCCGGAGGAAGAAGCCAGGCTGACCGCCGGCGTCGGCCGCATCAGCCCGTCGCGGGCCTGTGCCATCGCGCTCTCGGCCATCCGCGAGACTTATGAGGAAGCCGGCCTGCTCATCGGCCGCAAAGGCTCGTTCGCAACCGACAAACGCGACTGGCAGGGCTTTGTCGAGCACGGCGTCCAGCCTTCGCTGGCGCCGCTGCGCTTCATTGCCCGCGCCATCACCCCGCCCAATCGCGTGCGTCGTTTCGACACCCGCTTCTTCAGCGCCTGGCGCAGCGATGTCGCCGTGGAACTGCCGGGTGGCGGCCCGACCAATGAGCTGGAAGAACTGGTCTGGCTGCCGCTCGCCAAGGCCAGAGAGGCCGATATCCCCGACATCACCCGAACGATCTTGCAGGAGCTGGAGACGCGGCTTGCCGGCGATCCGCGCCTGCGACCCGGTGGGTCCGTGCCGTTCTACCGGCTTGTCCGCAACCGCTTCGTTCGCGAAATTCTTTAGAGCAATTCCAGGAAAAGTGTGACGCGGTTTTCCGTCCGGAATTACGCAATATCAAACAGACAGAGTATTCAGGCATCACATGACGGTCGATACCCAGCAAGAGGGCGACGAGCGCGTACATTGGCTACCGATGATCGCCGCGATCTCGTCGATCAGCGTCGTCGGCATCGCCATAGGCCTCGGCATGCCGCTGCTCAGCGTTATTCTCGAGAGCCGCGGCCACTCGGCATCGATGATCGGCCTCAACACCGCGGTCGCCGGCCTCGCCTCGATCGCCGGCGCCCCGCTGGCCACGCCGCTGGCGATGCGCTTCGGCGTCGCCTGGACGATGATCGCCATGATCGCCGCCGGCGCGCTCGCCTTTGTCGGCTTCCACTTCGCGCCGGACTTCTGGATGTGGTTCCCACTACGCATCGTGCTGCACATCGCGCTGACGGTGCTGTTCATCCTGTCGGAATTCTGGATCAGCACCTCGGCGCCGCCGCGCCGGCGCGGCCTGGTGCTCGGCATCTACGCCACCGTGCTGTCGCTCGGCTTCGCCGCCGGGCCATGGATCTTCGCCCATATCGGCAGCACCGGCTTCTTGCCGTTTGGCGTCATCATCGTCCTGGTCGCGCTGGCCGCAATCCCGGTGCTGGCCGCACGGAATGAAAGTCCCACAATCGTGGTTGACGGCGAAACCAGCAACTTCCTGCGCTACATCTGGCTGGTGCCGACAGCGACCGCCGCCGTGCTGGTGTTCGGCGCTGTCGAGACCGGCGGCTTTGCGCTGTTCCCCGTCTATGGCAACCGCATCGGCTATTCCGAGGCGGATGCAGCCCTCCTGCTCACCATGATCGGCCTCGGCAACGTGCTGTTGCAGATCCCTATCGGCATGATCAGCGACCGCGTCTCAGACCGCCGCTATCTGCTTTTGGCCTGCGCCACGGTCGGACTTGCCGGCACCATCTTCATGCCGTTCTTCGCCGGCAATTGGCACCTGATGGCGACGCTTCTGTTCGTCTGGGGCGGCGTGGTGGCCGCCATGTACACGATCGGCCTTGCCCATCTGGGCTCGCAGCTCTCCGGCCATGAACTGGCCTCGGCCAACGCCGCCTTCGTGCTCTGCTACGGCGTCGGCATGGTGCTTGGCCCGCAGGCGATCGGCATCGGCATGGATGCCTTCGGGCCCTCCGGCTTCGGCTGGTCGCTCGGCCTGTTCTTTGCCGCCTATATCGCCTTGGTCAGCGCCAGGCTGGTCCGCAAGATCTGGTAGCCTGTCCGTCGCCAGCCTGCGCAATCCTGACGGGATGTCGCCGCTGCTGACAGAACCGTGTCAGGAGACCTCAGCTAAAAGGGTGTCCCAAAAAACCCGAGTTTGAGGATACGGCGATGATCGACAGCGGCTTTGAAACCACATCTCTGCGCATGACGCTTCTGCTGCTTGTCAGCTTCCAGGCACCGGCAGCCGATGTCGACCGCATCATGGACGCCGTGGTCGCGATCGCGCCGCTGGCAATGGGCAAATACGACCGCAACGCCTATCAAACGGCGCACGGCATCGAACGCTACCGACCGCTGGAAGGTGCAGCCGCCGGCGTCGAAACCGAACTGCGCCGCCGCCCCGGCACCGTCGAGGTCTCGTTCGAGTTGCCCGACGACCAGGTGCTCGCCGCCCGCGTCGTCGAGGCGATTTTCCAGGCGCATTCCTACCAGGAGCCGGTGATCCGCATCCAGCCGATCCTCGCCAGCCGCTCCAAGGGCCTGGACGACCGCGCCAATCCGAATCGCTGGTGGAACACCACCGGGGACTGGAAGAAAGCGCTTCCAGTTAAGGAAGAAGCCTAGAAATCCGGCCCCGCTGAGGGGAAGCACCGGCCTTACCTTCTCCGTTGTGAGGTGAGAAGCGGTCCGTAGCGGACGAAAAGCCAATTGCGTGGTTTTTCGAGATTCGAATGCCCTGAGCCTGCGAAGAGTTGGGCGCGGGTGACCAATCCACCCTGCCGAACCAGCGCCGCTTCGCAGCGTCGCGGCATTCGCCGGCCTATAGCCATGCTGTCCGTCTCATCCTCAGCCTCCATCGGGCCGATGATAAAACCGGACAACTCATGTGCTACCTAATCCGGACAACTCATGTGCTTACGACACAGGCAAGGCGTCGGGCTTGACTTTCCGGGCACGTTCTTTATGTGTCGCGCCAAGTTTCCCGCGTCCGGGTGTTTTCCCCCGCTCCAGCGGCCAAAACCCCACGAACATAACGGACTGATACAATGGCCAAAGCCGCAAACATCAAGATCAAGCTTCTGTCGACCGCCGACACCGGTTTCTTCTACGTGACCAGCAAGAACAGCCGTACCAAGACCGACAAGCTGTCGTTCCGCAAATACGACCCGGTCGCCAAGAAGCATGTCGAGTTCAAGGAAACCAAGATCAAGTAATCTGGTTTTCATACGCTCTGTCAAAAGCGCCGCCCCTTCGGGCGGCGTTTTTGATTCAAGGCCCCGAAAAGCCAGAACCCTCCGCTGTTTGGCGCGAAGTGCTCATCTCATGTTTTGGCAAAAAGGGGGCCGGTCGGCGTATGGCAGCGGTACGAGGAGGCCACTATGTGCCAGCGCCGGCCGGCCGACCCCACGGACCCAGGAGATGCGGCGGACCTGAGCATCATGGGGTATTCGGCGAAGCGATGCGGCTGTCTACCCTCGTGGCCGCATCGCCCTTGTTCTTGCACCGCACATTTGCGCAACAATGTTTGAAAATCAATAGTTTCTTAACCAAGCCTGCCGAATCGCTTGGATTAAGGTAAATTCCTAACCCTGTCCGATTGACTGCATAATCGGTGGTCTAGCCTACGCTGCCTTGGCGACGACCCGGTTGCGGCCGCCACTTTTGGCTTCGTAGAGCGCCACGTCGGCACGTTTCATCAAAGCCGCGACCGTGTCCGCGCCCTTCAGAACCGATGACACGCCGACGCTGACCGTGACTTCGATCGCCTTGCCGTCAGGACCGATGGCAAACGGCAGCTGGGCGATTTCGGCGCGAATGCGCTCGGCAACCTTCTCCGCCACCGTGCCGTCCGTGTCCGGCATCACAACGACGAATTCCTCGCCGCCGAAGCGGCAGGCAAGGTCGATGCCCCTGACGTTCTTGCGCAGCCGCCTTGCGAACTCGCGCAGCACATCGTCGCCGCCATCATGGCCATGCGAGTCATTGACGGTCTTGAAGCGGTCGAGATCGGTGATCATCACCGACAGAGGCCGCCGCCGCGCCACGGCGCGGTCGAACAGCGTCTGCAAATGGCTGTCGAGGTAGCGGCGGTTGTGCAGCCCGGTCAACGCGTCGGTCACCGCCATCTCGATGGTCTGGGTGACACTGGCGCGCAGCTGGTCGTTGTAGCGCTTGCGGCGCACCTGCGTGCGCAGCCGCGCCGTCAGCTCCTGCTGGTCGATCGGCCGCATCAGATAGTCGTTGATGCCGAGCTCGAGCCCGCGAATGATGCGCCCCTCCTCGCCTTCGTCGGCAATCAGGATGATCGGCAGGAAGCGGGTGCGGTCGAGCGAACGCAATTGCGAACACAACCGCAGCGGATCGAAATCGGTAAAACCGGTCGAGATCAGCACGCACTCATAGGGCGCCTCGGCGGCCTGGAAGAAGCCGGCATGCGGATCGGTGGCAATGTCGAGCTCGGCGCTGTCGCGCAGCATGTTCTGGATGCGCTCGAACGACGATTTGCGCTCGTCGATCAACAGCACCTTCGGCGTGGCGTCCTCCGACGCGAAGCTGCGGCTCAACAGCGCCTCCATGCCGATGTTGCGGGTGGTCGATGCGCGCAGCCGCAGCTCGTCGGTCAGCGACTTCAGCCTGACCAGGCTCTTCACCCGCGTCATCAGTTGCAGATCGTTGACCGGCTTGGTGAGAAAGTCGTCGGCGCCTGCCTCGAGGCCGCGCACCCGGTCGGCAACATGGCCCAGCGCGGTCACCATGACCACCGGTATATGCGCGGTCGCCGGATCGCTTTTCAGCCGCTTGCAGACCTCGAACCCGTCCATGCCGGGCATCATCACGTCGAGCAGCACGACATCGACCTTGCCGTTTTCGCAGGCCTCGATCGCGTCCGGCCCGTTGGAGGCCGTCAACACCTCGAAATATTCGGCCAGCAGCCGAACCTCGAGAAGTTTGACATTGGCAGGGATGTCGTCGACGACGAGGATCCGCGCGGTCATGTCACAAGGCTCCGGCTGAAGGCATCAGGCATCAGGCATCACCGAGATAGGATTTGATGGTCTCGATGAAACGCGGCACCGAGATCGGCTTGGAGATGTAGGCCTCGCAACCGCCCTGGCGAATGCGTTCCTCGTCGCCCTTCATGGCGAAGGCGGTGACGGCGATGACCGGAATGGAATGGAGGTCGTCGTCCTCCTTCAGCCATTTCGTCACTTCCAGCCCCGACACTTCGGGCAGCTGGATGTCCATCAGGATCAGGTCGGGCCTGTGCTGGCGCGCCAGATCGAGCGCCTCGAGCCCGTTGCGCGTGCGCACCGTTTCATAACCGCTGGCTTCGATGAGGTCGCGAAAGAGCTTCATATTGAGCTCGTTGTCCTCGACGATCATGACCTTCTTAGGCATCGATTTCCCGTCCCGGCCAGGCTTCTGCCCGAAGCCCTGCCGCTATGCGCCTTTGTCGAAGCACACCAAACCCTCGCTCACTCTTAAGGCAATATGATTGACGAAATGCAAACCCGAAGCGGCAAAAGCCATTCGGATTCCACCTCGAAAACCACATTGGATCGGGGCTGTGGCTTGCCGCAGGCGACGCTTGCGATTACTGCGGAAAAGAGACTCATTTCCGCAACGAGAAAGTAGTGATGGCAAACGCAGCGTCAATGCGCGAGGAAGCGGAAACCATTGCCGTGAAGGCACTGGGCTTCGTCGCCGCCGACCCCGAACTCCTGCCGCGCTTCCTGGCCATCACCGGCATCGAGGCGTCCGCCATCCGCCGCGCCGCGGCCGAACCGGGATTCCTTGCCGGCGTGCTGCAGTTCATCCTCGCCCACGAGCCGACCTTGCTGCGCTTTGCCGAGGAAACCGACACTCCGCCGGCCTCAGTCGGCAAGGCGTTGCGCGCGCTGCCTCTTGGCGGCGACGACCATGAGCATTCGATATGAGCGACGATCCCGAGACGGCACGCCAGATCGCCGAACTTGCAGCCGACGACCGGCCTCTGCTGATCCTCGATGTCGACGATGTCGTGCTCGAATTCATCCGGCCGTTTCCGCATTTCCTGAAATCGCGCGGCTTCGGCCTGACCCTGGCCTCCTTCCGTCTCACCGGCAACATTGCCGAAACGGCGAGCGGCCGGCTGATCGAACAGCCGGAGGTGACGGCACTTCTCGGAGATTTCTTCGATACGCAGGCCGACTGGCAGAGCGTTACCGACGGTGCCGAACAAGCGCTTGCCAGCCTCAGCGACCGCGTCGAGATCGTCCTTTTGACCGCCATGCCGCACCGGCATCGCGCCGCCCGCCGCGCCCATCTCGATGCGCTCGGTCTGCCCTATCCGCTATTGACCACCGAAATGGCCAAGGGACCAGCGGTGGCCAAATTGCGTGGTAGCAGAGGCCGGCCGGTAGCCTTTGTCGACGACCAGCCCGCCAACCTCATCTCGGCACGCAACTCGGTTGCCGACGCCCATCTCTTCCACCTGATGGCCGACAATTCGCTGCGCGCCTTCCTGCCGCCGGTGCCGGACGACATCATCTCCGTCGAGGACTGGCACGAGGCCGCGCCAAAGATTGCTAGCGCGCTGGGACTCTGAGTTAGCCGCCCCCGAGGTCAGTGCTCAAGGCTTCGTTGCTGTCCCAGGGATCGCATCCGGATCGGCGTTGTCTTCCCCGACCGGATCAGGCCCCTTCAGCATCGCGCCGTTGACCGTCACCGACCCATCATGCCTGGCGTTGATCACCCATTCGATACGGCCGTCCGGCAGCGTCTTGGCGAATCCCTTAATCGCAAGCGCCCCTGTGAAAGCCTGCGAGGCCTCCGGGTCAGATTTAGCCGCCGCCTGCAAGGTTTCAACGATCTTGTCGTAGCCGGTTACGTTGACGGTCACGCTCGCATCCGGCTTCTTGCCGGGGAACGTCATTTCGCCCTCCATGGCGACCTCGATGTCGCCGTTCTTCACCGTGCTGTGCCCGAGAACGAATTTTGGTATCTTGGCCAGGAAATTGGCGGAAATCTCGTCGCCGAAATCTGGCGGCAGCGGTGGATCCTTGCTGAAATCGAGGGTGTCGATGGTTTTCCTGGCCATACTGTCGAGATCGATGTTGGCGCCGCCGAAATTCAGGTCGAGATCCGTCGGCAGCAACGCAACGGTCCAACTGGGCAGCATCTGCTGCGGTATTGTCAGGCCGGAAACCTTGAATGCGTAGCTGATCTTGCCGTCCTTGCTGATGCCGTCCATGCCGACAACGGTGTTCAGCTGCGCCGCGCCGAAATTGCCGGCATATGTTTCAATGGCAAGGTTTTTGAATGCGTAGGTCCCATCGATCCGTTCCCATAGCGGCAGCGCACCGAGCAGAAGCGTTTTGAACTCTGCTTGATCGGCCTTCAGCCGGGCCTCGTCCTCATGGGCGACGGCGAACGCCAAAAGATCCAGAAGCGGCTTGGTCTGAATGGCCTTAGCGGTCACGTTCACAGCGAGCTCCGGTGCCCGGAGCGCTGCGATTGACCGGTCATCGATTTTGACCGTTTCGACGAAGTCCGCCATCGCCTGTGTGAAATTAAGATCGACGCCGCCGTTGGCCGACTTCCTGGCGTCAATTTTGGAAGAGCCCAGCCCCACGCTCAAATCGGTCAATTGACTGACTTGGCGCGACGTCATCGTCATGCCCGCAATCGAACTGGTGCCGCTGGTAAATGCCGCCAGTTCCGGGTCATAGACGCCCGTGAACTTGCCATCCTTGACAACGATTTGCCCGGTGTTCAGGCCATTTGGGCCATTTACCTCGATGGACCCAGTCGTAGAGAAATCCGAGGCGACATCCCAGCCTCCGTCGCTGCGCGGTTTGACCCGCAGCGTGACGGGCGGGAAATCGAACCGCTTCAGATCCTGCTTCGGCATCTTCGCCACAAGCGCCTTCACATCGAAGGTGATCTTGTAGGCACCCTCCTCGGCTGAGATCTTCAAAATGCCTTCATTGAGCGCCTGTTTGCCGACATAGCGAGAGAGCTCATCGGAAAGTTGCTTGGCACCTTGGGCATCGACAGCCTGGCCAAAGGCAGGAGCGCTGAGGGCGAGAAGGAAAGCAAGCGGCAAGACACGGTTCACAAAATTCTCCATTTGACCAAAAAGGAACGCTTCGTTCGTCTGCTATGACACCAACCTACAGCTTCCACAGGACATCAACAAACGCCGACGGGTAATTGACTACAACACCAGCCGCATCAGCGGCCGTCCGGCCTTGCGTTCGACAAGCCGCTCGAAGCCGGCCTTTTCAAACACACGCGACGAGCCGACGAACAGCCCGATCGAACGCGAATCGCGCGACACGTCGATCGGACACGCCTCGACCAGCCGCGCCTTGTTCTGGCGGGCAAAAGCGATGCCGCCCTCGACCAGGCGGTGGCTGACGCCCCGGCCGCGCGCGCTGGCGCGGATGAAGAAGCAGGAGATGGCCCAGACGCCGGGATCTACGGCGTCGGTTGGATCGACCGGCGCCGAGCCCCGGCCCCGATTGTTCCATTCGGGCACGTCGGCGCGTGGACCGATCTGCATCCAGCCGACCGCCTGGCCGTCCTCGAAGGCCAAAAGCCCCGGCGGCGGCCCGGCCTCGATACGCGCCTTGATATGATCCTTGTTGCGCTGCTTGTCGCTGGCCCGTCGGACCGCCGGCGCCATCCGGAAATGCGTGCACCAGCAGCCGTAACAGGCGCCCTGCTTGCCGAAAAGATCCTCGAAATCCGCCCATAGGTCAGGCGCCAGCGGCGCTATGGTGGTGCTCATGAGTTCTCTCCCGGCTAACCGCTTGTGGCGGCTTCCGTCCTGACGTACCATTGCATCTGTTCTCTTTATGTTCGCAGCGATGGCGGCCCCTGTCAACAATCCCGAGCACGGTTTTTGCCGCGACTGCCTGACCTTTCAGCGCAGCGATACCAGGCGCTGTGAGCGTTGCGGCAGCCCTCGACTCACCCGCCATCCCGAGCTCTACCAGCTGCATCTGGCGCATATCGATTGCGACGCCTTCTATGCGGCGATCGAAAAGCGCGACAATCCGGCGCTGAAGGACAAGCCGCTGATCATCGGCGGCGGCAAGCGCGGCGTCGTTTCCACCGCCTGCTACATCGCCCGCATCCAGGGGGTGCGCTCGGCAATGCCGATGTTCAAGGCGCTCGAAGCCTGTCCGGAAGCGGTCGTCATCCCGCCCAATATGGAGAAATACGTCCGCGTCGGCCGCGATGTCCGCGCCTTGATGCAGGCGCTCACGCCGCTGGTCGAACCGCTCTCCATCGATGAGGCGTTTCTCGACCTTGCCGGCACCGAGCGCCTGCACGGCATGCCGCCGGCGGTGGTGCTGGCGCGCTTTGCGCAGACCGTCGAAAAGGAAATCGGCATCACCGTTTCGGCCGGCCTTTCCTACTGCAAGTTCCTGGCCAAGGTTGCCTCCGATTTCCGCAAGCCGCGCGGCTTTTCGGTGATCGGCGAAGCCGAGGCGCTGGGTTTCCTGGCCGAACAGCCGGTGACGCTGATCTGGGGCGTCGGCAAGGCTTTTGCCGCAACGCTCGAACGCGACGGCATCCGCAGCATCGCCCAGTTGCAGCGCATGGAGCGCGCCGATCTTATGCGCCGCTATGGCGTGATGGGCACCCGGCTCTACCATCTCTCGCGCGGCCAGGACGACCGCCGTGTCGATCCCGACCAGGATGCGAAAAGTGTGTCGGCCGAAACCACTTTCGACACCGACATAGCTGAAATGGGCGAACTGGTTCCAGTGCTGAGGGGATTGTCGGAAAAGGTCTCGGCGCGGCTGAAGAAGTCAGGCATTGCCGGGCGCACCGTGGTGCTGAAGCTGAAGACGCAGGATTTCAAGCTGCGTACCCGCAACCGCCAGCTCGGCGACCCGACCCGGCTGGCCGACCGCATTTTCCAGACCGGGCTCGAGCTGTTGCGCAAGGAGGCGGACGGGACAAAGTACCGGCTGCTTGGCATCGGTGTCAGCGATCTCTCGGATGACGAGAAGGCCGATCCGCCCGATCTCGTCGACGTCGGCTCGCGCAAGCGCGCCATGGCCGAAAGCGCCATCGATACGCTGCGCGACAAGTTCGGCAAGAAGGCGGTGGAAACCGGCTACACCTTCGGTAAAGGACGCAACGCCAACCCGCCGGAGCCGATCGAGGAGTGAGACGGCTTAGATACGCTTGAGATCGATGCGGCTCGTCACCACGTTCTTGCCGGTTTTCGGATCGACGTCGGTAACGGTCAACCGCATTCCGTCGCCGCTGGTTTTCTCGACCGTCAACCGCGCCTTGCGATCGCCATTGACCTCCGCCGCCCAGCGAATGCCGAGACTGATCGCGTTGCCGGAACGGCTGCCGGCGAGCTGTGCCGGCCCGGTGCGCGACCCGACATAGACGCCTGTATACTTCGCCCCGCGGGCCTTCAGATTGGCGCTGATGGCGCGCGTCACCACGACAAGACCACGGCAATTGCCGTCAAGCGACAATGAGCTCGAGGTCGCGTCGGAATTGAAGGTGCAGGACACATTCACCGTCGGTGCGTCGGTGGTGACCTTGACTGTCCCCTTGCCGGAGAAATTCCCTTGCAAGGAGCTGAGAAAATTCGCCTCGTCGGCATGGGCCGCGGCGCTTGCAGTTAGCAGGCAGCCGGCTAGCAGAAACCGCGCGAATGATTTCATCGGAATCTCTTCCCCGTTGATGTTGAAGAAACGATGCGTCCAGCAATTGGCCAATACCGGGAACCAACGCCTGCCGTTTCGTCAGGTTCCACTTCCAGCATGGCTGTTTTCGCAACGGTCTGGCCCAGTCGAATGCGTCGCCTAACGGTTGCGATAGAAGTCCCGGCTTGCGACATAGCGCCTATGGCACCTTCCCCATCGATCCCCAAAGCCGCGTTCTGGATGGCGCTGTCGATCGCCTCGTTTCTGGCGATGTCAGTCGCCGGCCGCGCAACCACCGCCGAGCTCAACGTCTTCCAGGTGCTGGAACTGCGCTCGGTGATCGGCTTCTTCATCCTGTTGCCGCTGGTGATGATGAGCGGCGGATTCGCTGCAATGCGCACGCAGCGCCCGTTGGCCCATATCGCTCGCAATGTCATCCACTATACGGGCCAGGCCGCATGGCTCTATGCGCTGACGCTGATCCCGCTTGCGGTGCTCATATCGGTCGAATTCACCACGCCGATCTGGACCGCGATCCTGGCGGTGGCGTTTCTTGGCGAAAGGCTCTCCCGCCCGAAAATTGCGGCGGTCGTGCTTGGCCTGATCGGCGTGGTGGTCATCGTTCGCCCCGGCGTCGGCTCCATGGATCCGGGTCACCTCGTCGTTCTCGGCGCGGCCGTGTGCTTTGGCGTATCGGTGGTGTTGGTCAAGTCGCTGACCCGCACGGACAGCGTCGTGCGCATCATCTTCTGGATGCTGATCATCCAGTCGGTGGTCGGCCTGATCCCGGCGCTTTATGAATGGCGCAACCCACCGCTCGAACTCTGGCCATGGATTCTGCTGATTGCCTTCACCGGCATGTCGTCGCATTTCTGCATGGCGCGTGCCCTCACCTATGCCGACGCTACGGTGATTTCACCGATGGATTTCCTGCGCGTGCCACTGTCGGCGCTGATCGGCTGGCTGCTCTACAGCGAACAGATCGACATCTTTACAGCCGGCGGCGCCCTGCTGATCCTGATGGGCAACCTGCTCAACCTGCAGCGCAAGGCGCCAAAGCCGGCCGAGGTCGCGGCCTCGTAGCGGTCGGTCAATTCCCCTCATCTGGTATGTTGAGAAGATGCCCGCAGGCCTTGCAGTGCACGGCGTCCGGCTCGTGCCGTTGCAGTCCGCACTGCGGACAGGGAAAGAACACCTTGGCGGGTCGAAAAATCGCCGTCGCCAGTCTGACGAACAGCGAGATGCCGATGATCATGGTGGCGATCGCGGTCAGCTTGCCGGCGATCCCCGGCAGCACGATGTCGCCGAAACCGGTCGTCGTCACCGTGGCAACGGTGAAATACAGCGCATCAATGTAGTTTTCGAGGCCGGCGCCGGTGCGGAAGAAGAAGGTGTAGACGAAGCCGGTGATGACGAACAGGAACGTCAACAGGTTGATGACCGCGTGGCTCGCCTCGCGCCAGGGCCTTAAGCCACGCATTTCGAAATGCTGCCACAGCGAACCGCTGCGCGACAGCGACCACAGCCGCAGGATGCGCAGGAACGCCAGATTTGCCAGCGCCGTCGGCATCAGCAGCGTCAAAAGGATGAAGACATCGACCCAGGATGTCGGCTGTTTCATCAGCCGCAGCATGTCGTTGGAGGCTAACAGCCGGGCAATCAGGTCGGCGGCGACCAATGCGGCGACGGTATAGTCGAGCCACAGGAATGACGGCTTGTCCTGGAGCACCGGCGTGGCAACGAAGAAGGCGATGATGGCGAGGTCGATGATGACCGCCACCAGCTGAAACCGGAACGCCGCCGGCGTGCGTCCGTGATAGAGCTTGCGCAGCCGGTCACGCAGCCGCGCCATCGCTGAGCTTTGCTGCAATCCGTCCTTCTCGGCTGCTTTCATCACCAAGTGCGTAACTGTCCCAGCCGGGGCCGTCTAGAGCATGATCCCGAAAAGTGGGTGCCGGTTTTTGGAAAAGATCATGCTCCAACAAAGGGTTAGATCATGATGAGATTTCAACCAAATCTCATCATGATCTGACCCGGTGATCGTCACCCCTCCACCACCTTGCCGTCCGGCCCGACGAGGCGCCAGGCCGAGGCGGTGTCGTAGACGAACCGCTCCTCCGCAATCCGGTCACCACGCCAGCGCTGCAGGGCCACCTCTTCCAGCCGGCGCACGGTGCCGGCCTTGTCGACACGGTCGAAGGTCCAGCGGATGGCGACATTGTCGCCATCGACCAGGAATGTCTGGACAGGATGGGTGTGCATCTTCTCGATCCGGTCGAGTGCTGCCTGCTCATGCGCCATCAGTGTTTCCTTGCCGCGCCGCGGGACGCCGAGATTTTCCTGCATGGTGGCATCGTCATGGTAGAAGTCGGCGATCGCTTTGACGTGGCTGCCTTCGACCACCTCCTTGAGGAAGGCTTCGACGCGTTCGCGGCTGGGCATGATTGTGCGTTCCTGTGAAGTTTCTGCTCAACGCATGTGGTTCAAAGGAAGGTCAGGTCAACCACGCCCCGCACGCTGGCCCTATCGGCTGCAATGTCAGGCCCAGAGCATCTTTATGCCGTCATGCACTGGCCGACGTCGATGGGATTGCCGTGTATATCAGCGCAGCCTAGACGAGCTCGACTTCGACCACACCCGGCACCGCGCGCATGGCCGACGCGATCTGCGGCGAGATGCGGTAGCGGTTGGGCAATTCGATCTCGATCTCGCCCTGCGCCTCTTCTTTGATGACGATAATGCTTACCTGACTTTCCCCACGCTGGGTAAGCTGCGATTGAATCGCCGACGCAGGCCCGTCATTTCGAACGAAGATGCGCAGCGCCTTCTGGATACGGCTGGCCTCATCCTCCAGCGACTGCACCGTCTGGATGCGCAGATTGACCCCTTCGGGCCTATCCTCGGCCGAAACGGTGATCACCACCGAACGTCCGGGCTCGAGCAGATCGCGATACTGCGCCAACCCTTCCGAAAACAGCACGGCTTCATATTGGCCAGATGTGTCGGAAAAGGCGATGACGCCCATCTTGTTGCCGGTTCGGGTCTTGCGCTCCTGCTTGGTGGTGACGGTGCCGGCGAGCCGGCCCGCGGCGGCACCGCGTTTGACCGCAGCCGAGAACTCGCCCCAGTTCTGCACGCGCATCTTCTGCAGGGCCGCCTTGTACTCGTCGAGCGGATGCGCCGAAAGATAGAAGCCGACGACCTGGAATTCACGGTGCAGCCGGTCGGCGGCAAGCCACGGATCGGTCTGCGGCAAATTGAGCGCCTGCTGCTGCGCGCCGAGCGACGCGCCGAAAATGTCGTGCTGGCCCGAAATGGCATTCTGCTGCGCCAGCGAAGCCAGCCCCATCATCCGTTCGACGCCGGCCATCATCTGGGCGCGGCCGTGGCCGAAGCAGTCGAGCGCGCCGGCCATGATCAGGCTTTCGAAGACGCGCTTGCCGACGATCTTGGGATCGACCCTTTCACAGAAATCGGCGAGATTCTTGAACGGCTTTTCGCCGCGCATGGCGACGATGTGCTCGACCGCAGCGTCGCCGACGCCCTTGAGGGCCGCCAGCGAATAGTAAATGCGGTTCTCGCCGACCTCGAAATTGCGGAAGCTGGTCATCACCGACGGCGCCACCACCTCGATGCCGAGACGCAGCGCATCCTGGCGGAAATCGGCGAGTTTGTCGGTATTGCCCATGTCGAGCGTCATCGACGCCGCCAGGAACTCGACGGGGTAATGCGCCTTGAGATAGGCGGTCTGGTAGGACACGACGGCGTAGGCGGCCGCGTGCGATTTGTTGAAGCCGTAGTCGGCGAACTTGGCCAGAAGGTCGAAGATGAAGTCGGCCTGCGGCTTGCCGACGCCGCGTTCGACCGCACCGGTGACGAAACGCTCGCGCTGCTTGTCCATTTCGGCGCGGATCTTCTTGCCCATCGCGCGACGCAGCAGATCGGCTTCGCCGAGCGAATAGCCCGACAGTTCCTGCGCGATCTGCATCACCTGTTCCTGGTAGACGATGACGCCTTGCGTCTCCTTCACCAGATGGTCGATCTTGGGATGGATCGATGCCATCTCCTCTTCGCCATGCTTTCTGGCGTTGTAGGTCGGGATGTTCTCCATCGGGCCGGGACGGTAGAGCGCCACCAGCGCGATGATGTCCTCGATGCAGTCGGGCCGCATGCCGATCAGCGCCTTGCGCATGCCGGCACTTTCCACCTGGAACACACCGACCACTTCGCCGCGCGACAGCATGGCGTAGGTTTCAGGATCGTCGAGCGGGATCGTCGCCAGGTCGATCTCGATGCCGCGCCGGCGGATCAGCTTCACCGCCGTCTCCAGCACCGTCAGCGTCTTCAGGCCGAGGAAGTCGAATTTTACGAGCCCGGCCTGCTCGACATATTTCATGTTGAACTGGGTGACCGGCATGTCGGAGCGCGGATCGCGGTACATCGGCACCAGTTCCGACAAGGGCCGGTCGCCGATGACGATGCCGGCGGCGTGCGTCGAAGCGTGGCGGTAGAGCCCTTCCAGCTTTTGTGCCATATCGAGCAGCGTCTGCACGATCGGCTCCTTCTCGGCCTCCTCGGCAAAGCGCGGCTCGTTGGCGATGGCATCCGCCAGCTTGACCGGATTGGCCGGGTTCTGCGGCACCATCTTGGAGAGCTTGTCGACTTGGCCGTAAGGCATTTGCAGCACGCGGCCGACGTCGCGCAGCACCGCGCGCGCCTGCAGCGTACCGAAGGTGATGATTTGTCCCACCTGGTCGCGGCCATATTTCTGCTGGACGTAGCGGATGACCTCTTCGCGCCGATCCTGGCAGAAGTCGATGTCGAAGTCGGGCATCGACACGCGGTCCGGATTGAGGAAGCGCTCGAACAGCAGCGAGAAGCGCAGCGGATCGATATCGGTGATGGTGGTGGAATAAGCGACCAGCGATCCGGCGCCCGAACCACGGCCCGGCCCGACCGGAATGCCTTGCGCCTTCGCCCATTTGATGAAGTCGGCCACGATCAGGAAGTAACCGGGAAATTTCATCTTCTCGATGATGGAGAGCTCGAAATCGAGCCGCTCGCGGTATTGTTCGACCGTGTAGCCGGCGGTGGGTCCATGCGCCGCCAGCCGGGCGTCGAGACCTTCATGGGCCTGCCGGCGCAGTTCATCGGCCTCCGCTTTCAGCGCCACCTCATTGTCGGCGACATCGCCGCCGGTAAAGCGTGGCAGGATCGGATTGCGGGTCTTGGGATAATAGGAACAGCGCAGCGCGATCTCGACGGTGTTGTCGATCGCTTCCGGCAGGTCGGCGAACAGCCGCGCCATATCCGCCTGGCTGCGCAGGAAATTGTCCGAAGTCAGCCGGCGACGGTTGTCGGCGGCAACCACCGAACCCTCGGCAATGGCGATCAGAGCATCATGCGCGTCATAGTCGTCGCGGGCGGCGAAGAACGCCTCATTCGTGGCGACCAGCGGCAGATCATGGATATAGGCAAGGTCGACCGATGATTTCTCGATAGCGCGGTCATAACCGGAAACACGGTCCAGCTCGACATAGAGCCGGTCGCCGAACAGCGCCTTGAGTGCCAGAAGCCGCGTCTCGGCAAGATCTCGGCGATCCTCCTTCAGCGCCCGGCCGATCGGGCCGCGCGGCCCGCCGCTGAGGCAGATCAGGCCATCGCTATGGCCTTCCAGCATTGCTGACGTCAGATGCACGGGCTCGCCCGGCGGCGTCTCCAGATAGACTTGGCTGACCAGCCTGACGAGGTTGCTGTAGCCGGCCTCGGTGGCGGCGAGCAGCACCACGGCGTGCATCTCCGGACCATGGCGGCGGCGGTCGCGCTGCGCGTCGCTGGTCTCGCCGGAAAAGGCGAGATCGATCTGGCAACCGATAATCGGCTGGATGCCTTCCTTCACCGCCTTCTGGGCAAATTCCAGCGCGCCGAACAGATTGTTTGTGTCGGTGACTGCGATTGCCGGGCACTCGTCCTTGACGGCATGACCGACAACGGCGGCGACCTGCAAGGCGCCCTCGAGCAGCGAATACGCCGAATGCACCCGCAGATGGATGAACGGCCGCGCCGGCGCCTCCGGGCGCGCAGCAGCGAGCGCTGCTTCGCGCCTCAGGGGATCGCGTGGAAGTTTGTCATCCGCCATGATGTTTCAAATTGCTCGAAGGGCTTTGAGTCGATGGAGATGTATTGTCCCGGACCGGGCGATGCCAGTCCAGCACAAATGACCACCGACCACAGGCTTCCGTACCCAGCCGCACGGCTCAGAGATTGTTTCGAAATTCGAGTCATATGATGGTGGTTCCGAGAACCGGAGCGCAGCGGCCATTGGTCCGTGAGCACGGGAAGCGCAGAAACCACCTTCAGATGGCCGCCGGAGTAGAATTTCCAAACAATCTCTAGGCGAACTCCATGATCACCGCATCGACAGCCAGGCTGTCACCCGGCTTGGCGTTGAGCTTCGACACGACAAGATCGCGGTCGGCGCGCAGCACGTTTTCCATCTTCATCGCCTCGACCACGGCCAGCGTCTCGCCGGCCTTGACCTCCTGCCCCTCGGCAACCGCGATCGACACGACCAGGCCCGGCATCGGGCAAAGCAGCATCTTGGACGTGTCCGGCGCCACCTTCTCCGGCATCAGCCTTTCCAGCTCCGCCGTTCGCGGCAGCATGGCGCGCGCCGTCACCGACATGCCCTTCCAGGCGATGCGCAGGCCGTTCGGCAGCGGCCTGATCTGCGCCGTGACCTTGCGGGCACCGACAGTGCCGCGCCAGATGAGGTCGCCCGGCCGCCAGTCGGACGCCACGGTCAGCGCTTTGCCGCCATCGACCGACAGATCGATTTCCATCGGAATGGAGATCATGCCCTCGATGATCGAAGCCTGGAGATAGTCGTCGCCGAGCTTCACCACCCAATCGCGCTTGAGTGCGCCCGAATGCGGCGCCAGCCGCCCGCCCAGCCGGTCAAGCCGATCGCGGCGCAGAAGCTCGACCGCGGTGGCGATCGCCGCCAGCACTGCCTTTTCATCGCCATTGGGCACGATCGGCGCGAAGCCGTCAGGATATTCCTCGGCGATGAAGCCCGTCGATATCCGCCCCTCGCGCCAGCGCGGATGCTGCATCAGCGCCGCCAGGAACGGGATGTTGTGCTCGATGCCGTCGACGACGAAACTGTCCAGCGCTTCCGACATGGCATCGATGGCCTCGATACGCGTGGGCGCCCAGGTGCAGAGTTTTGCCACCATCGGATCATAGAACATCGGAATCTCGGAGCCTTCGGTGACGCCGGTGTCGTTGCGGATGACGACATCGCCGAACGTGCCCTCCTCCGGCGGCCGGTAGCGCGTCAACCGGCCGATCGAGGGCAGGAAATTGCGATAGGGATCCTCGGCATAGAGCCGGCTTTCCACCGCCCAGCCGTTCAGCGTGACGTCGCTCTGCTTGATGCCGAGCTTTTCGCCGGCGGCGACGCGGATCATCTGCTCAACCAGGTCGATGCCGGTAACAAGCTCCGTCACCGGATGCTCGACCTGCAATCGTGTATTCATTTCAAGGAAATAGAAGTTCTTTTCAGCATCGACGATGAACTCGACGGTGCCGGCGCTCTGGTAGTCGACCGCCTTGGCCAGCGCCACGGCCTGCTCGCCCATCGCCTTGCGCGTCCTGGCATCGAGGAATGGCGACGGCGCCTCTTCCGCCACCTTCTGGTTCCGACGCTGGATCGAGCATTCGCGCTCGCCGAGATAGAGGGCGGTGCCATGCGCGTCGGCCAGCACCTGGATTTCGATATGACGCGGATCGACGACGAACTTTTCGATGAAGACGCGGTCGTCGCCGAACGAGCTTTTCGCCTCCGAGCGCGCCCGGTCGAAGCCGTCGCGCACTTCCGACTGGCTCCAGGCAATGCGCATGCCTTTACCGCCGCCGCCGGCCGAGGCCTTGATCATCACGGGATAACCGATCTCGCCGGCGATCTTTTCGGCATGGTCGGCATTTTCGATGACACCAAGCCAGCCGGGAACCGTCGACACCTCAGCGGCCTTGGCGAACTTCTTCGATTCGATCTTGTCGCCCATCGCCTTGATAGCCTTGGGTTTCGGACCGATGAAGACAATGCCCTCAGCCTCAAGCGCGTCGCAGAAGGCGGCCCGCTCCGACAGAAAACCGTAGCCGGGATGCACGGCCTGCGCGCCCGTCTCCTTGCAGGCAGCGATGATCTTTTCAGGCAGAAGATAGCTTTGCGCGGCAGGCGATGGCCCGATATGCACGGCTTCGTCGGCCATTTCGACGTGCACGGCGTCGCGATCGGCGTCGGAATAGACCGCTACGGTGGCAATCCCCATCCTGCGCGCCGTCTTGATGACGCGGCAAGCAATCTCGCCGCGATTGGCGATCAGGATTTTCGTGAACATCGAAGGCGTTTCCTCGGTCTTTCGTCCTTCTTATGGGCTTCGGCAGCCGGGCTCAAGCACCGCCGGCAGCGCACCCATCAAGACACTCCCTGCCCGCCAGGCCCGTGCCGAGGGGCGAAGGTTGGGCTCGCCGACGACTGGGCCAAGATTTGCGCCATATTTGGTCGCCAAATCGGGTTGAAACAGTATAAAAACCCTGAAAGCCTGAAGACCAATCGCCTTGGGAGGAATTGCCTGATGAAAACCCGCGCCGCTGTCGCTGTCGCCGCCGGAAAGCCGTTGGAAATCATGGAGGTCGACCTCGACGGACCGCGCGAAGGCGAGGTGCTGGTCGAGATCAAGGCGACCGGCATCTGCCACACCGACGAGTTCACCCTGTCGGGCGCTGATCCCGAAGGCCTGTTTCCGGCAATCCTCGGCCATGAAGGCGCTGGCGTTGTCGTCGATGTCGGCAAGGGCGTCACCTCGGTCAAGAAGGGCGACCACGTCATCCCGCTCTACACGCCGGAATGCCGGCAGTGCCCATCCTGCCTGTCGCGCAAGACCAATTTGTGCACCGCCATCCGCGCCACGCAGGGCCAAGGCTTGATGCCCGATGGCTCCTCGCGCTTCTCGATCGGCAAGGACAAGATCTTCCACTATATGGGCTGCTCGACCTTCTCCAATTTCACCGTTTTGCCCGAGATCGCCGTCGCCAAGGTCAACCCGGACGCGCCCTTCGACAAAATCTGCTACATTGGTTGCGGCGTCACCACCGGCATCGGCGCGGTCATCAACACCGCGAAGGTCGAGCAAGGCGCGACTGCTGTCGTCTTTGGTCTCGGTGGCATCGGCCTCAACGTCATCCAGGGCCTGAAGCTCGCCGGCGCCGACATGATCATCGGTGTCGACCTCAACAACGACAAGAAGGCATGGGGCGAGCGCTTCGGCATGACGCATTTCGTCAATCCGAAGGAGATCGACGGCGACATCGTTCCTCACCTCGTCAACTTGACCAAGCGCGGCGCCGACCAGATCGGCGGCGCCGACTACACATTCGACTGCACCGGCAACACCAAGGTGATGCGCCAGGCGCTGGAAGCCTCG